>DDBK01000037.1:0-3176 GCA_002333095.1 Cellvibrionales bacterium UBA2034 | reverse complement strand
GCCACCTCAAGTGGTTCAAACGCGTCTTATTACCTGGGCGTAAAGGGCGTTGAGGGCGATACGATAGACCTGACTGCTTTCCAGCATACGGTGATCGTGCCGTCCAGCTTGCCCCCCGGTGAATACACAGACCAGGGAATTGATGACTTCGATTTCACCCTGACCGGTCAGTCCAGTGCAGCCATCAACACAGGCGCCAAGACGGGTTTCCGCTTTGTGACCTACCAGGTCAACGTGCCTGCCAACGGACTGGGCTGGCAGGTGAAGATGACACCGGCTAATGGCGATACAGCAGACTTGTACTTGCGCTACGGCGCGGCAGCCACCCCGAATGATAACCATGCGATGTCCGAGCTAATCGGGGGGATCATCGACAATGCCATCATTGTGCCGCCCGACCTGAATGTCGGTGTGTCTTACATCACCGTGTATAGCGCCACTGACAACGACTACACATTTGACCTGAAAAGTGGCGATCCGCAAGTCACCACGGTTCCCTACATCAACGATGTGCCTACCGAGATTGTGAATGCACCGGCTAACCAGAATATGGGTGGCTGGGTGTATTACCGCGTGGATAACGTACCTGAGCAATTGAACTACATTGGCTGGGAACTGTTGTTGTCCCAGCATGCATTAAATTCCGAGCTGGCCATCCGGCGCAATGCCATTCCGGCCTATGGCAAATACCGCACCAAGGGCGCGATCAAGGATGGTGACAAGCGTGTTGATATCACCAGTGCGACGGGGTTGTTGCAGGATCCCAACCACGAGGCAGATGTCTGGTATATAGGCGTTTACAGCCAGAATCTCCCGCTGGGTGCCTTCCACCTGGTCACCCGGGCTCCCCAACTCAGCACACTCAATTTCAATGGTGGTACCACTGCAGTGGGATCGCCGCTGTGTGACGCCCCGACAGACCAACCGGTCACGGCCGTGCGGTATTTCAAGGTCACCGTGCCAGCCGGGTCCCTGGGTTGGGATGTCCGGTTGACCGGGGTGACTTCCCCCATTGACGGCAATGTGCAAATGATTATCAGGCGGGATGCCTTGCCGAAGAATTTTCTGGGAGAAAATCCGGCGAATAACAAGGATACCTGGGAATCGGGTGCCCATTTCAAGGTAGAAGGCGATTACACGGATGATTACGATGCCAGCGGCAATGATGTCAATGGCCAGTTCTTCACGGCCGGCATGGGCAAACCGCTGGTGCCTGGGGATTACTACATTGGCGTGGGTGTGCCGAGTCCGCCAAAAAGTGGCGGGAACGTCTGCTACACCATCACCAGCCGGGGCATCGGGGTGGGCAATGATGGCAACGGGCAAGCATATGCCATCCAGGTAGAAGACCTGCCGCTGGATGGCACAACGTCCAAGACTTTGCCGTCGCGGGATATTGCGGTTTACCGTGTGGTAGTGCCCGCCAATACGCCGGGCTGGATGCTGAAACTGCAGCCAGATGCAGGCCAGGAAGCGTCGCTAGCGGTGGGTATCGGCGGTGTTCCCAATATCGACGCCGGTACCAGAAGGGCGATTGATGACATCACCTTTCACCAGGGCGTTATCCGTGAACATACCGGCTCGGATTATTACTACCGGTTTGCCAAGCGCAATTTACAGACCAGTACCGACGAAGAGTTTCTTGAGCCAGCTACTTATTACGCGGTAGTGGAAAGTGAAGGCGCGGGCCGCTCGCCCAGTGACAGGGCGGCTTCAGGGTCGGCGCATTACACACTTACCAGCGCCGCGATGCCGTATACCGATGTAACAGGCAGCCCGCTGATTGAAGGCGAAACCAAAAGCTGGACAGGCAAGGTCTTGCCGTATGGAGAAATGCATTTGTATCGGGTAAGGGCGGCACCGGGCGTAGCCGCTATGGATATCCGATTGAAAAATACTGTCGGGAAGCCGTATCTGTTTGTAGAGAAAGCGGCTACAGGTGTTTTCCGTTTGCCTGGCGTAGAAATGCCTGACCATGAGTATGAAGTAGCCCTGTCGCAGGATCCAAAAAACAGCGGTTATGAACGGGATTTTGCCCATCCCAGCCTGATTACTGTGCCGGCTCCCTCCGGAGATTATTGGGTGTTGGTGACCAATGAATATCAGGACGATCCGCAGCTGGAAGGCGGCTACGATCTGGAAATTGAAGGCAAGGCCACGCCGGATCTGCCATTCAATGGTGGCAGTATTGAAGTGACAGTAGATGATCCACAGCCGGCCAATACCTGGCGCTATTACAAGGTAGTGGTGCCTGCCAATGCCGTGGGTTGGGACCTGCGCCTGNNCGTGACGTCGGGTTTGCCGGAAATGGTCATTGCCCGGACAGATTTCCCGGTCAAGCCTCCGCCGTTCACTACCACGTCCGGGCTGGCTTCAGCCACTTCGTGGGCGGCTAACCAGCAATGGGCAACAGGCAAGGATTTTCCTAGCGACAATAATGACCTGGATGAAGAGATGGTAGGCCGTTATTTTACGGTTGGGATGAATGCGCCATTGAGTGCAGGCACCTACATTGTTGGTGTGAGCAACCGTTTGTTTATCCCTGGCCCTACGGGCAGCGACAACATGGCCTATACCATCGAAAGCCGCGGTATTGGCGAAGCGCCGCAACTGGATGCCAATGGCAATCCCTGGTTGATTCCGGTTCACCCGCTGGGATTCAGCGGCGGCTCGGTGAGTGGNNCTGGGTGTGAGAAAAATTGCGGCCTATAGCGTGGATATACCTGCCGCCACGGCCAGCTGGGAAGTGAAGCTTGAACCTACGCCTGGCCACGAGGCCATGATGGCCATTGGCAAGGATCGCCTCCCGCGTTCGGATGCCCTGCAGACGTACAATAGTGTCTCGGTCGTCAACGGCACAATCCGTGAAAAAACAGGCAATGATTATTTTTACAGGTTCCATGCCACCACGGATGGCGGTATTGAAGTGGGGCGTTTTTACATTCTGGTCGTGGGCGAAGGGCAATCACCGGCAGATGATGAGCACACGGGTACCGGCACTGTTGACTACACATTGACGAGCAGGCCGCTACCGCTGCCTGCGGCGCCTTATGTCGCTGGTACGATTCCCTGGAGTGCCCAGACGCTGGATTATGGCCAGGTAAAAACCTACAAAGTGGTCGTGCCTCCCGGGTTGCCGGAAATGTGCGTCAGCGCCACTGGTTCGGCAGGTTTTG
>DDBK01000157.1 GCA_002333095.1 Cellvibrionales bacterium UBA2034 | reverse complement strand
TTATTCCATGACATTGCAGGCCATGCGTCTCGGATACCTGCCGCGCATGCGTGTGCTGCACACATCTGATACAGAACGCGGCCAGATTTATATTCCTGTGATCAACTGGATGATGCTGATTGCAGTGGTGGTGCTGGTGATGGAATTCAAATCATCCGGCGCGCTCGCGGCTGCATATGGTATTGCCGTATCCGGCACCATGATTATCACCACTCTGCTGACAGGCGTTGTCGCTATAACGATGCCCGGGCGCACGCGCATACTCGCACTGGCGGCACTGCCGGTTTTCTTCCTGATGGAACTCGTATTTTTTGGCTCCAATGCCACCAAGTTACTGCATGGTGGGTGGATGCCCATTGTGCTGGGGCTGGCAATTTTTACTTTGCTGATGACCTGGAAAAAAGGCAGCAAGGCTGTATCCGCTGCGCGCAAAAAAATCGATGTGAGCATGACCGACTTTTTTCAATCCGGCTTTCCTGGCGCTAATCGCGTGCCTGGCACTGCGGTGTACCTCACCTCGGATCCGGAGTTGGTACCGAGTGCCTTGTTTCATAGTCTGAAACATTTCAAAGTGATGCATGAACAGATCGTGTTCCTGCATGTTGTGACGGAAGATATTCCCCGCGTACCAGTGAACCAGAGACTGGCAGTGAACGAACTGGCGGATCATGTTTATGTGGTGACGATGCGCTTCGGGTTTCGTGAAGAACCGGATGTCATGGCTGCATTATCAGGCATGGGAGCTCTGGGCGTTCAGATGGAGCCAATGCTGACCACGTTCTTTGTAGCGCGCGCCAACATCACGGATGGGCCGGGTGCCCTGCCAACCTGGCAAACCGGCTTGTTTGGATGGATGAGCAGGCAATCCGACAGCGCTGCGAGTTATTACCGCCTGCCCGCCAACGCCGTGGTAGAGCTCGGTACGCAGATCGCGCTCTGAAGCGGGTATCCAAGCGGGTATAATCAGCGGCTGCAATTCAGTGACCCGTGTGATTTCAAAAGGTTGGCCCCGCCATGCTGTTGATGATCGATAATCAGCATTGCCGTCTATAGCGATCCAGATCAGTCTCCAAACACAAACTAACTTACTGATATACAAGAACATAATATCCATTGCTGTCTTTGGTAGTCCATTGCCAACCTCAAAAAAAGTGGGTAACGAAGTGGGTAACGAGAACCCGTTACCCACTTTTCATATCTTCTGGCCAATCCCATATAAAACCTGTACGTCGTGTTGCATGGTTGTCCGCTGTATTCATGACTGTCCAATCAAATTGGGGGTATCAATGGGGGTACCGATTTGCCGATACCCTCAACCCGAATAGTTTGGCAGCTATATACGGATAAGGTGAAGATCATGGCTGAAATGATTGCCGTGGCTACCAGCGTAAACCAGAACCCCGCTTGTCCATGTAATCGTCAGATACGTTGCTCATATCTGGGGCACCAGCAGCGCCAAGACAAGGTAGCGCGCTCCCTTGGCCACTGTGACGAGTAACAGAAACTTCCAGAAAGGTTCGCGCAGGATACCAGCCACCAGCGTTAGAGGATCACCAATCACCGGCACCCAGCTTAGCAGCAGTGACCAGTGGCCATAGCGCTGGTATTGCTGTTGAGCTTTTTCCATTTGTGCTGCTTTCACCGGAAACCACGACTTGTGGCGCAACTGATCAATGTAATACCCAAGTAACCAGTTAATAACAGAGCCAAGAACATTACCGACCGTCGCCACGCAGAACAGTACGTAAATGGAATATTTTTTGCTCAGTATCAAGCCAACCAATACTGATTCAGATTGCAACGGCAGCAGTGTTGCTGCTCCAAAGGCGGATAGAAACAGGCCGATATAGACTGAGATTGTTACCATCTAGCAGCGTGTAACATAACCAAAGACGTCCTTATTCAAAACAAGGCATGCAGTCCATGATAGCCAAGATAAACTCCCACCAGCAGCATCAGCGATCCCGAAAAATAAGGGGCTCGCTGTGCAAATACACTGAAGCCAGTCCACCGTTTTGAAACGTGTTTGACACTCAATGCCGCCAACACACCAGCTGATACCATGGTTAATGCCAGACCGATACTGAAACACAGTACCAGCATTGCGCCTAATGCAATTTTCTTCATCTGCAAGCACAGCAACAGCACGGTGATAGAAGCTGGACACGGAATAAGGCCACCCGTACACCAAAATTGAATATATCGAGAAGGATCTAAATGTGTCACGTTTGACGGCTACTAAATACTTGGATGCATTAACTGCCGGTGGCCTTCTGAAAAAGCAGAAGGTTGGCCGATCCAATTACTATATCAATACTGCGCTCAATGACATTCTCACCGGTGCGAGCATGCAGAGAGCTAGCCAATGAAACTCATCGACAACATCAATACCCTGCTGGGCGATGACATCAAGGCTACCATCCAGCCGAAGGACAAGCTGAAGATTGCTGCCTCCTGCTTTTCCATCTACGCCTTTGAAGCACTGAAACACGAACTGGAAACTATAGCTTCACTGGAGTTTATATTCACCGCGCCAACTTTCGCTCCCAACGAAGTGGCTGATCATCTGCGTAAGGAACGCCGCGAATTTTATATCCCTAAAACGGAACATGAACGCAGCTTCTACGGCAGTGAATTTGAAATCCAGCTCAAGAATAAACTGACGCAGCGCGCTATTGCCAAAGAATGCGCAGAGTGGATGCGCCGCAAGGCCACATTTCGTTCGAACCGCGATGGTGCGCCTATGCAGCAATTTGCGGCCATCGAAGGCAAAGCAGGCAATTCGGTCTACATGCCATTGCACGGCTTTACCGTGGTGGATCTTGGCTATCAACAAGGCAATGCTGTTTCTAATATTGTTACCAAGTTTGATGAACCAGCTAATGCCAGAATGCTCATCAATGTTTTTGATCAGATCTGGAGTGATCCGCAGAAGCTGGACGATGTAACCGAAAGACTGCGTGAGCATATTGCCTCGGTGTATCAGGAAAACTCACCTGAGCGCATTTACTTCCTGATGTTCTACAACATCTTTAACGAATTTCTGGAAGACCATATTCATCTGTTGCAAATGTAATCGCACATTTGATCTGTTCCAGCAGGAGAACCCGGCAGCCTATCCCTGGAACAAGCTGCCAGCTTTACGGCGAAGTTGTTATTTCCGCTTTGACAGCCGCCTGTTGAGCCGCTCCCGCCAACTGAATGCCTTGAATGTCTGCCGCACTGATCAGGTTTTGTAAATAGTGCGCCACTGATTTTTGCCAGACTCGTTGGTAGAGTTCTTGCCGAATAGTGGCAGCGACTGCGGCATACGGAAGTTGAGTGCCATCGATGCGTTGATCAACGTACACCACATGAAAACCATAACGGCTTTCCAGTGCCTGTTCGACCAGACCCTGTGTTTGCCTGAACAGTTGGCGTTCAAATTCTGGCACGGTCTGGCCTTTACTGATTTGGCCAAGGGCGCCACCCTGCGATTTTGATGGGCAATCCGAGTGCGCTAGCGCCAGCGCGGAAAAATGTTCAGGCGCCTGTTTTAATTCGGCGAGTAGTGCGTCGGCTTTTTCCTGTGCCAGACTCCGCGCTTCGGCATCATCTGGCGCACAAGCCAGCAAGATATGGCGTACCGCCAGCAAGGGCGCGCTGACGTAACGCGATAAATTGTTTTTATAAAAATGTTCGCAAGCGGATTCATCCGGCTCCGTGGTTTGTACGCCCTGTTCGATCAACCGGCGAATAATAGATTCTTCCTCACTCTCGCCCGTATGTGTTTGAACTGCTAGGCCCAGTTCGCGGCTGCGTTGCAGTAAGAGTTCACGAATCACTAAAGCCTGAACCGATTGAAAAACCGCTTCGTCACGACTACTTGCAGGGTGATATTGCATTTCCTGCGCGATAGCCTTGGCGCTGATAGGAACGCCATTGACAACGACTTGCAGCCATTCTTCTGCCTTCTCTGCAGTAAATTCACGTGTCATGGTGGGCACTTATTTCTGCCTGACAATCTGATAGCGTCGACCTAAATACCAGATTGGCGCACTGATCATGTGTACCAGACGTGTAAACGGAAACAATACAAACAAGGTCAAGCCAAGTGCGACATGCAGTTTATAGACCAGCCCAACGGGTGTAATGGATTTCGCGGCCTCAATGGGTTGCAGGGTGACGATGTATTGCGCCCAGTTGCTCAGCATCACCATGACTGACCCATCCATGTGATGGGTGGAAGCGATGATGGTGAAAAGCCCCAATAACAACTGCACGAGCAATACCAGCAGGATCATGATATCCGAGTGGCTGGACGTGGCGCGCACGCGCGCATCAGTCAAACGCCGTTTAATCAGCATCAACAAACCAATCAGGCAAAGCATACCGAAGAAACCGCCGGAGACCATGGCGAGTAATTGTTTATGCTCGGTGCTGATCACATGGTGATAAACAGAAGCTGGCGTTAGCAAGCCGACAAAGTGACCTGCGAGTACAAACAATACGCCAACGTGAAACAGATTGCTGGCCACACGCATTCCCTTGTTGCTGAGCATCTGGCTGGAGCCGGCTTTCCATGTGTATTGTGATAAATCAAAACGTGCCCAGCTGCCGAGTAAACAGATGGACATGGCGACGTAGGGATAAATTCCGAAAAGTAATAAATCCAGATGATTCAGGTTATTTATATTAGACATGGCTGCTCTCCGGAGGCAGTTCATCAACCACCCCGTCTTGTTTGAAATCTATCCAGTGCAAAGGGACAGCACTTTCCGCGCGTGCTTTGCCCTGCATGCCTCGGGTGGAATCGCAGCGGTCTTGTTGTTCTGCCTTGAGAAAGTCCACCGCTTCTTCTTCCCAAATTTTGTCGAGTGCTTCCAGCGAATCATCACGCACTTCAGACGAGACCTGCTCGCGCAATTCAGCAACGGCCACCTGCGGTTCAGTACCTGAAATTTGCAGCAAAGCGCGGAAGCAACTGGCGTAAGCACTATCGCGTTCGTCCAAGCGCGCCGCCAATAACGCGAGTAAATGCGCAACGTCGGCCAATCCTTCCCGGGCTTCCAGATCATCGCGGGTGGAGAGAAACTCCAGATACAAGGGAATGTAGTCCGGTAATTCTTTCACACCAATGGCGAACCCGGCGGCTTCGTATTGCGCCATCATATCGACCATCGCTTGCCCGCGATCCCGTGATTCACCGTGCACATGTTCAAACAATAACAGTGACAGTGATCGCCCACGACCAAACAATGCGCCGTAGTGTTCTTGTCCATCCATCAAATCATTTTCGCAAATCAACTCGAGCAGTTCGTGTAGCGCGTTGCGTTGCGCCGGGCTGATTTCGCGGGCATTAGCAATCGCCTGATCCAGCTCGTCGCGCGCTGTTACCAACAGTTCGGTGGGATAATCCAGCAGCAGGGAAATCACTTTCAGGATTTTCATGATCAGTCTTCCCAGATCTGTACGGTTTTCAGGATGTCGCGGCGATTGGCTTTTTTGGCACCAAACATATTGGTGTCGGAACTGCCATTGCAACCGCTGCCAAAACTGAAGCCGCAACCGGAACGTTCGGCAAATGCATCGGTCATGGCATCTTCACGATGCGCACTGGGAATAACATAACGGTCTTCGTAATTGGCAATAGCGAGATAGCGGCACATGTCTTCTACTTGCGCCACGCTGAGCCCCACATCTTCCAGCACTTGCAGATCCTGCATGCCTTCCACTTGCTCGGCACGTTTGTAAGCACGCATGGCCAGCAGGCGTTTGAGCGCCAGCTTGACCGGTGCCACATCACCCGCTGTGAGCATGTTGGCAAGATAGCGCAAAGGAATGCGTAAGCTGTCGACATCAGGAATCACGCCGTTCATGCCCATGGTGCCGGCAGCGGCTGCATTCTGGATCGGTGACAATGGTGGCACATACCAGACCATCGGCAACGTGCGGTATTCCGGATGCAGTGGCAGAGCGAGCTTCCAGTCTACCGCCAGTTTATAGACGGGTGATTGTTGTGCAGCATCAATAACCGATTGCGGTACGCCATCTGCCAACGCCTGTTTGATCACAGCCGGATCGTTAGGGTCGAGAAAAATCTCCAGTTGTTTTTCGTAGAGATTTTGTTCGCTTGCCGTGCTGGCTACTTCAAGGATTCGATCAGCGTCATACAACAACACACCGAGGTAACGAATGCGGCCGACGCAGGTTTCTGCGCATACCGTTGGCATACCCGCTTCAATGCGCGGATAACAGAAAATGCATTTTTCAGATTTTCCGCTTTTCCAGTTGAAGTAAATTTTCTTGTAAGGGCAGCCACTGATACACATACGCCAGCCGCGACACTTTTCCTGATCGATCAAAACAATGCCATCTTCTTCGCGTTTGTAGATCGCTCCGCTAGGGCAGGCGGCCGCGCAAGTGGGATTCAGGCAGTGTTCGCACAAACGTGGCAAATACATCATGAACGTATTTTCATACTCGCCATACATATCTGCTTGCAACTGATCAAAGTTTTTGTCTTTGCGGCGCTTGGCAAATTCGGTGCCGAGGATTTCTTCCCAGTTGGGGCCCCATTCGATTTTCTCTATGCGTTTACCCGAGATCACCGAACGTGGCCGTGCCACCGGCTGATGTTCGCCGAGTGGTGCGGTGTGCAGATGCTGGTAATCAAAATCGAATGGCTCGTAATAATCATCAATGCATGGCAAATCCGGATTAGCAAAAATATTCGCCAATATGCGGAATTTACCGCCTATTTTAGGATTGATCGAGCCATCCGCATTGCGTACCCAGCCGCCTTTCCATTTGTCCTGGTTTTCCCATTCTTTCGGGTAACCAATACCGGGTTTGGATTCAACATTATTGAACCAGGCGTACTCCATCCCTTCACGGCTGGTCCAAACGTTTTTACAGGTGATAGAGCAGGTATGGCAGCCGATGCACTTGTCCAGATTCAATACCATACCTACTTGTGAACGTATTTTCATAGCAACACTCCTCACACTTTCGTCGGCAATGGTTGTGGCAGAGCATCGCCACCGATACCACCGACATCGGTGCCATCTAGCCAATCCACTTTTGCCATCTTGCGCACTACCACGAACTCATCGCGGTTACAGCCAACCGTGCCGTAGTAATTAAAACCATAGGACTGCTGCGCATAACCGCCAATCATGTGTGTTGGTTTCAGCACCACACGCGTCACCGAGTTGTGATGGCCGCCACGGGTTTTGGTGGTTTCACTGCCGGGTACATTCACAATCCGTTCCTGTGCGTGGTACATCATCACCATGCCGTCTTTTACACGCTGGCTGACCACGGCGCGCGCAGTTAATGCACCGTTAGTGTTGAAACACTCCACCCAATCGTTATCTTCACTGCCGGCTTTTTTCGCATCGTGTTCCGAGAGCCAGATGATTGGTCCGCCCCGACTGAGTGTGAGCATTAACAGGTTGTCGCTGTAGGTACTGTGAATGCCCCATTTCTGGTGCGGGGTAATCCAGTTCAATACAATCTCGGTGTTGCCGTTTGATTTTTTACCTTTTACCTGATCAATCGTGCGCGTATTGATCGGCGGCCGATAACTCATCAGCTGTTCGCCAAATGCCTGCATCCAGGGATGATCCTGAAAAAACTGCTGACGGCCGGTGATGGTGCGCCACGGAATCAACTCGTGCACATTGGTATAACCGGCGCTGTAGCTGACGTGTTCGTCTTCCAGACCAGACCAGGTCGGACTGGAAATAATTTTGCGCGGTTGTGCCTGAATGTCGCGAAAACGGATGGCTTCGTGAGCTTTTGCCTGCGCCAGATGACTGTGATCAATGCCAGTAAATTCCGACAACGCTGCCCACGCCTTGACCGCAACATGGCCATTGGTTTCCGGTGCAAGCGAAAGAATCACTTCAGCAGCATCAATCGCTGATTCGATTTTTGGACGACCTTGGCTAACACCTTCATCGCGCACGGTGTAGTTCAATTCACCGAGGAACTCGACTTCGGTCTGAGTATTCCAGCTAATGCCTTTGCCGCCATTGCCGAGTTTTTCCAGCAACGGGCCGAGTGAGGAGAATTTTTTGTAGACAGCCGGATAGTCGCGCTCAACCACCACCATATTCGGGCAGTTCTTGCCCGGTACTGGCGTTTCGCCGGCTGTTTTCCAGTCGATGCCGCCGAAAGGCTGGGCCAATTCCCCGGGGCTGTCATGTAACAACGGCACAGTGACCAGATCTTTTTCAACACCAAGATGGCCCACGGACATTTCTGCAAAACGTTTGGCAATCCCTTTGTAAATATCCCAATCAGAGCGTGATTCCCACGCTGGATCAATGGCGGCAGACAGCGGGTGAATGAAGGGATGCATGTCCGACGTGTTCATATCGTCTTTCTCGTACCAGGTTGCTGTAGGCAACACGATATCCGAGTACACGCAGGTGGATGACATACGAAAATCCAGCGTGGTGACGAGGTCCAGTTTGCCGATGGCGCCGTCGTCTACCCACTCCGCTTCGCCGGGCTTAACGCCGCCACTTTTTCCGATGTCTTCGTTCATCACGCCGTTTTTGGTGCCCAACAAATACTTGAGCATATACTCGTGACCCTTGCTGGAGGAGCCCAGTAAATTGGAACGCCAGATAAACAGATTGCGCGGAAAATTAGCCGGGTTATCCGGCTGCTCACAAGCAAAGCGCAGCGAGCCGTCTTGCAGGGATTTTGTAACGTAGTCCACAGGTGACAGACCGGCAGCTTCTGCATCACGCGTAATTTGCAGCGGGTTACGGTTCAGTTGCGGCGCGCTTGGCAACCAGCCACCGCGTTCAGCACGGATGTTGTAATCCAGCGCGTGTTCTGGAAATTGTGATTTATCGGCGAGCGGCGAGAGCACTTCATGCATGCTCATGGTTTCATGGCGCCACTGTGAACTGTGGTTGTAGAAAAAGCTGGTGCCGTTCATTTGTCTGGGTGGACGACTCCAGTCCAGACCAAAAGCAAGAGGTAACCAACCACACTGCGGACGCAATTTTTCCTGCCCGACATAGTGAGCCCAGCCGCCGCCAGTCTGGCCTACGCAACCGCAGAGAATGAGCATGTTGATCAGCCCGCGGTAGTTCATATCCATGTGATACCAGTGGTTCATTGCGGCACCGACGATGATCATCGAACGGCCACGGGTTTTATCGGCGTTGTCTGCAAATTCGCGCGCGATCTGTATCGCTTTTTCGCGACTGACACCCGTAATCAACTCCTGCCATGCCGGTGTGCCAGGCACAGTGGCATCGTTGTAATCACTCGCTACATTGGCACCACCCAAGCCGCGGTCAATAGCCAGATTGGCGGCAGAAAGATCAAACACTGTTGCGACTTTTGCTTGTGTGCCATCAGCAAGGGTGATGCTGCGTGTTGGCACCCGGCGTAGCTGTATGTCTTCGCCGGCCACATGCTGGAAGTGCTCGTGTGTCTGTCCGCCAAAATACGGGAAAGCAACTTCAGCAGTTTCACCACCGATCAGGCTGAGCTGCAGATTTATTTCATCGCCAGCGCCGCCTTCACGCGCCTGGATATTCCATTTACCTTTCTCTCCCCAGCGATAACCGATGGATCCCTGCGGCGACACCAGTTCATTGCGATTGGCATCCAGTGCGATGGTTTTCCATTCGGGGTTGTTTTCCTGCCCAAGATTGTTGGTCAGATCAGATGCACGCAAAAAACGGTCAGGCTGGTAGCCGCATGTTTCCGGTGTTGCGCCGGTGTGTTCTTTGAGTAACACGAGCACGGGTAAATCGGTGTAACGTTTTGCGTAATCGGTAAAGTAGGGGCTGGGATTGTCGAGATGAAATTCTTTAAAAATAACGTGATTAAACGCTTGAGCCAGTGCCGCATCGGTACCTTGTTTCGGGTTTAACCAAAGATCAGTGAGTTTGGCCACCTCGGAATAATCCGGGGTAATCGACACGGTTTTAGCACCTTTGTAACGCACCTCGGTGAAGAAGTGCGCATCCGGTGTGCGCGTCTGCGGCACATTGGAGCCCCAGGCGATAATGTAATTGGAGTTATACCAATCAGCGGATTCCGGCACATCAGTTTGCTCGCCCCATGTCATGGGCGAGGCGGGCGGTAAATCGCAATACCAGTCGTAGAAACTCAGGCATGCACCGCCAATCAACGATAAATAACGGCTACCAGCGGCATAACTGACCATCGACATGGCTGGAATGGGCGAGAAACCAATGACGCGATCCGGACCGTGCTCCTTGACGGTATACACATTGGCCGCGGCGATAATTTCATTCACTTCTTCCCAGCTTGAGCGGATGAATCCACCCATGCCGCGTTTGCTCTTGTAGGACTCTGCCTTGGCTTTGTCACCAACAATGCTAGCCCAGGCCTCTACGGGTTCCATGGTGAGACGCGCTTCACGCCAGAGCTTGAGCAAGGGCTTGCGGATCTTCGGGTATTTCAGTCGATTAGCACTGTAGATATACCAGCTGTAGCTGGCGCCGCGAGGACAACCACGCGGTTCGTGATTGGGTAAATCATTCCGTGTGCGCGGGTAGTCGGTCTGCTGCGTTTCCCAGGTAATCAGGCCATTCTTGACGTAGATTTTCCACGAGCAGGAACCGGTGCAATTCACACCGTGGGTGGAGCGCACGATCTTGTCGTATTGCCAGCGTGAGCGGTAGACGTTTTCCCAGTCGCGAGATTCCTGACGGGTTTCGCCGTGACCTTCTGAAAATTCGCCCTGCTTGCGTTTGAAAAATCGCAGTTGGTCGAGTAAATGGCTCATATCAATTCTCGCTCACTAGAATAGTTTTTGACTGAAAAGGGTTCAGCAGGGCATTTCGGCATGCTTGCGTGAGTAGTACCACCACGTAACAGCGATGCAGCTCACGTAAAACACCAGAAATCCGTACAGTGCAATGTCTGGCGAACCGGTCAAGCTGATCGCTGTTCCATAACTCTTGGGAATGAAAAAAGCACCGTAAGCCGCTATTGCCGAACTGAAGCCGAGTGTGGCCGCCGATTCCTTGGCCGCCTCACGGCGAGCTTGATCTTCATTGCCAGTGCCCAGTTCACGTTGACGTTCAGTGAGGAAAATCACTGGAATCATCCGGAAAGTAGAGCCATTGCCTATGCCGGTTGTCAGGAACAGCAGCATGAACATCGCGAGGAAGCCCTGAAAATTTCCACCGACCCCGTTGTGTGGCATGAAGTGCAGCACACCCAAAACAGCAGCAGCCATTACGATGAAATTCCAGAAAGTCACGCGGGCGCCGCCAAGCTTATCGGAGATCCAGCCGCCAACGGGGCGGAAAATAGCGCCGACTAATGGCCCCAGAAACGCATACTTGGTGGCAACGATTGTTGGGAACAGCGTAGCAATTAGCATCGGCAAACCGGCCGAGTAACCGATAAAAGAACCAAATGTACCGGTATACAGCCAGCAGATCAGCCAGTTGTGTTTGCGTTTGAAGATAATCGACTGATCCTTGAATGACGCCTTGGCAGAAGCAATGTCATTCATGCCAAACCAGGAAGCCGCTGTAGCTGCGAGAATGAAAGGTATCCAGATGAAACCCGCATTCTGTAGCCATACCAGTTTAGTGACGCCATCCTTGCTCCAGGTTTGCGGTTCGCCCCCGATAAAACCGAATACACCTGCAGTGATCACCAGCGGTACCAGAAATTGCACGGTGCTGACGCCCAGATTACCGAGGCCGGCATTCAGGCCGAGTGCCGCACCTTTTTGCGATTGGGGATAGAAGAAGCTGATGTTCGACATGCTCGAAGCAAAATTACCACCGCCGAAACCACACATCAGTGCCAGTACCAGCATCAGCAAATACGGTGTCTCGGGGTTTTGTACGGCAAATCCGATCCAGATGGCCGGTAACAGCAGTGAGGCTGTACTGATGGTCGTCCAGCGTCGTCCACCAAAAATCGGCACCATGAACGCGTAAAAGATACGAAATGTGGCGCCGGACAGACCCGGCAGGGCAATGAGCCAGAACAGTTCATTGGTGGAGTACTTGAAGCCGATGCTGGGCAGATTAATGACCACCACACTCCACACCATNNCCACACCATCCAGATAGCAAACGATAAAAGCAAACACGGGATGCTGATCCACAAGTTGCGGCGCGCGATGCGCTGACCTGCCTTCGTCCAGAAATCGGCATCTTCCGGATTCCAGTCTGTCAGTACCAATGGTTCGGGCAGCGACAGTTCAGGTAGGAAGCGCGCGGTGCGTGAAGGCTCAGGTGCAACGCGATCATGGGCATGGAGAATCGATGTGTGCATCCACACGAGAGAGAACGCAACCAGAACAAAGAGCACCATGAAACAACTGGTCCACAGCCCGGTGAGATCCAGCAACATCCCGAAGGTCAGCGGCAGCAGAAAGCCACCGAGACCGCCGATCATGCCAACAACGCCCCCGACTGCGCCAATGTTGTCGGGGTAGTAAACCGGAATATGTTTGTAGACCGCTGCCTTACCGAACGACATGAAAATGCCCAGTACAAACAAAGTGGTAATGAATCCGATAGGACCCATGGAAAGGCTGAAGTGCATATCGCCATGAATGCCATGCACAATGTAATCTGTGGGCGGGTACGACAGTACGAAGGTACAAATCATGGAGACCGTGAATGTCCAATACATGACTTTGCGGGCACCTATCCTGTCCGACAGCCAACCACCAAATGCACGAAACAAACTGGCAGCCAGAGAAAATAATGCGGCCAGCGTACCTGCGGTTTTTATATCAAAGCCGTAAGCGCCCATCAGGAAGCGTGGCAGCCAGAGTGCCAGCGCTACGAAGGCGCCGAACACAAAGAAGTAATACAGTGCAAATCGCCACACCTGCAGGTTCTGCAGTGGTTCGAGTTGTTTCAGGAAGGCTTGAGGCGGCACGCCCTCCTTGCGACGATTCTTGAGAATCGGATCATCTTCTGTTGTGAGCCAGAAAGCAGCGGCCATCAGCACCAGTGCCATCGCCCACAATTGTGCTACCGCATGCCAACCAAAAGCCACCATGACGAACGGTGCGGCTAGCTTGGTGACAGCTGCTCCTACATTTCCCATCCCGAAAATACCCAGCGCGAAACCCTGTTTTTCTTGCGGATACCAGCGCGACACATACGCCACGCCCACAGCAAAAGAGCCACCGGCAACACCAATACCCAGTGCTGCCAACAGATACATCGGATAGGTGTTGGCCGTCGTCAGCAGCAGGGTCGATAGGGCGGCCGTCAGCATGACGCCGACATAGACCAGTCGTCCGCCGTACTGGTCTGCCCAGATGCCGAGGACAAGTCGGATCAGTGAGCCAGTGAGAATAGGTGTGCCAACCAACAGACCGAACTCGGTTTCATTGAGGTTGAGTTGCTCGCGAATTTGTAGACCAATGATGGAGAAGATAGTCCATACGGCAAAGCAGCCAGTAAATGCGAGGGTGCTGCTTGTCAGTGCGCGGATTTGTTGGGAGTGGCTGGCCGGGTTCACATTGCTTTCCTTAACTGTTGTCAAAAAAACACTCTCTACACGGCTGCCCTGAAGATTTTCAGGGGTTGCTAATAGCTGGAGCAGCATCTTGTCGAGTCTAGTTGACTGGCGTTGTCTTCAGAAAATTAACTTGCCAAATCTTTGTTTTAGATCAGTTTTTTAGATGATCCCTGCCATCCAAAACCAGCTGGCTCGGGAGCGCAGTTCCCATAGCAGTTCCCATGAATGTGAAACGTTGGTGATGTTGGCCTGAAGCCGATGGCGTTTTAGTATGGCGTTTTAGCAAATACGAAGCAGAGGCGCCGCCATGATACTGACAGACCATGCGCAGATATTTCATCCATTATCAATTTGGTTTTTGAATACTGGGCGTTATCTGCGTCGATAAGAAGTGCAATTTTCTTGTGCTCATCAAGATTCTTCATTAGTAGCCCCTAACCACCATCTACGCCCCTGTCAGTTTGCTGCCAGGGGCTTTTTATGTCCACCAACCACAGGAGTATCACCATGATTAAAGGCCTAGCCATTACACCGCTAGCCGATTTAGTCTACCTTGTCCCCAACAACCTCATCCAGGGAAAAAGCGGGTAACGAAATAGCATTTTGGCATTTATGTCCATATTAATCAATGGGTTAGGTCTTTTATGGTCTTGATGATCGATCAAAGTAATCGGCGTTCATAGCAGTTCATAGCAGTTCATAGTGGTCACATCTTCTCGCTAATTCCTTATAAAACCAGCGCGGCGTGTTGCATGGTTGTCCACTGCGTTCATGACTGTCCAATCAAATTGGGGGTATCNNGCATACAGCGCGTCATACATCACCATTCCGTGTTCCAGCATTTTGTGGTCGTCAGTAAAGTGTTGCGATAACCCGAGTGAAATGGCATATAGTCCTGCTGATTGCGGTGTCAGTTCCAGACATGACGTATCAGCACCACGCACAATTTCAGCCAATTGCAGCAAGGCTGGATCAGCCAACTGATATTTGTTGAGAAAGGCATCAAAGCTGCACAGCGGGCCAACATGGGAAAATTCGACACCGGGTATGTCATAAGGGATTGCTCTGGTTTCTTCTGCAATACGTATAACGTCATTGGCTGGCACATATAGAAATTCAGGGGCTTTATCGATAAAGCGAGCAATTAGCCATGGGCAGGCAATGCGATCAATTTTTGGACGTTCACGGGTGATCCATTTCATGGTATTTCCTCAATGCATCATCGGATAGATTACCAGCGAAATCAGCGCAGCACCGATGACAACGACAGGCTCCTGCAGTTTCTTGAATTTCCACAACAGCACAGCTGTGCCCACCGCAAAGATTAGTGTCGGGATATCCACCACTGCACGTTGTGCCAGCACAATCACGGAACCAGCAATCGCACCAATGGCTGCTGCAGTAACGCCATCCACAAAGGCAACAATACCCGGTTTCTTGCCGTGCTTTTTCATGTACGGCGCGGGAATGATTGTCAGAAGGTAACATGGCAAAAAGGTGCCTATTGCAGCAATCACCGCGCCCCACACGACGGCCACCAGATAGCCGATAAAGGCTACGGTAATGACAACAGGGCCGGGGGTGATCATCGCGACCGCCACCGCATCGACAAATTGTTTCTCCGTCAGCCATTGGTATTCCGTGACCACGCCGCCGTACAGAAACGGCACAATTGCCAGGCCACTGCCAAACACAAATGCACCGGCCTTGGTGAAGAACAGCGCCATCTGCACCAGTGTGCTGCTGCTTGCTGCACCGCCAGCCATTGCTCCAGCCGCCGCGAGGGGTGCAGCATTCAGTGCGGCCAGCGTTCCGCCATTTTTCCAGTCTTTCAGTTTGCAGCGCCACAGCCACACTACGACACCAGCGGCGATAAACAGGCTGGCGATTTCACTTTTTGTGATAACGGTAATCGCCGCGAGCAACAAATAGATCGCCCACAACAACTTGTCTTTGCCGATGCTTTTTTCAGTCAGCTTCTTGGCGCTCATGGTGATGATGCCGATCACCGCTGCACCGACACCGTAGAACACCGCCTGCATCCAAGGGAGGCCGCCGTATTCCACGTAGGCCCAACCGATGCCCAGCACCATGAAAAATGACGGAATGACAAATGCAATGCCAACCAATGTGGCACCGAGAATGTGGTAGTGAACATAACCGAGGTAAATGGCGAGTTGTGCGGCGAGCGGCCCCGGTGCCAACTGTGAAAGGGTCATGCCTTCCTTGTAATCCATCTCGCTGATCCAGCCGCGCTGTTCCACCAGATCGCGGTGCATATAGCCGACCAGCGCAACTGGCCCGCCAAAACCGATCGTGCCCAGTTTCAGGAAATAGACAACCAACTGCCACAAGGTATAGGCCGGTGATGAGGTTGTATCGGGAATCTCTGTTTCAGACATGATGAGTTCCTGTCAGGAAGTTGGCGTTGAAAAATGAATATGCAGGGAATCAAAGACAGCGATAGCCGCCATCAGTAGCGCGTCATCATCGCTGATACTGCGTCATACTTCACTTAGACAGACATTCGAATCATTTTGACATCAAGCCTGATGGCTACCATTGTTCACCCGATCAGGCGAAAATGCGGATTCCAATGACCACTATGGTCGCCTGTAGACATCAATTGGGGGTATAGGTGGGGGTACCCAAACAGGGCTCCGACAAATAACTCTTTATATATCAGGAAGTTATGAACAAGTCCGTTCTTATGATCGATAATCAGCATTACCGTCTTTAACGGTCCATATCGATTTCCAAGTTAACTATAACTATTTGATAAGTAAGAATATAGTATCCATTACTGTCTTGGCCAGTCCATTGCCAAGCTGAAAAANNTAGCTGACGGTCATGGCTTGTGGCTGGTTGTTGCCTGTTCAGGAGCAAAGTACTGGCAATACCGTTACAGGATTGGCGGAAAGGACAACACCTACTCCATAGGGGAGTACCCAGGCATTGGTCTTTCGGATGCTAGGGACGTACGGAAATGGGCTCGCGACTTGGTCAAGCAAGGTCTCCACCCGTCCCATCACAGGAAGGTCGAGCTGGCCCAGACCCAGGCTGAGAATGCAAATACCTTTGAGGCCGTTGCCAAGGAGTGGATTGCCCAACGTAAAGGCAGTTGGTCTGGCTATTACCTATCCCAAGTTGAACGAGCTATGGAGTGTGATGTATATCCATCTATAGGCGCCCTGCCAGTTCGATTTGTGACTGCCGCTCAAGTTCTTGAAATCCTCAAACGTGTAGAGAAGCGAGGAGCAGAAACCGTGGCACTGCTCATAAGGCAATGGTGCTCCGCCATTTTTCGATATGCCGTATCGACCCTTAGGGCTGAATCTGATCCGGCTTCTGCGCTTCGGGGTTCAATTCATCGTCCAAAAGTTGTTCATAGCAAGCCGCTCAGTAGAGAAGAGGTTATTCACTTTCTAGACGCACTGGATAAATACGGCGGGTATCGACCCACAGTGATTGCCTTACGGTTACTGCTACTGACATTTGTCAGAACAGTTGAGCTCCGCTGTGCAACCTGGTCAGAATTTGATCTCGAACGCGCTGAATGGCGTGTTCCAGCTCATCGGATGAAGATGCGTGAAATGCACATCGTGCCGCTATCCACTCAGGCTGTATCGCTACTCCTTGAGCTCAAG
>DDBK01000011.1 GCA_002333095.1 Cellvibrionales bacterium UBA2034 | reverse complement strand
GGTTCCGGATTGCACGATTTTCCAGAAGTGCGGCCGTGCCGGATAGGCCGCCGGGAGACTGCCGTGAGCTTTTGTCAGTAAAAGGTTCGTCGTTGTGAATAGCGTAAGCGCAATAACAAAAAGTGTTGATAATAAAAACACAGGGTATGGCTATGCTGTTGTTACATTGTTGCTGTTGCTTGTTCTGGGAAGCATAGAGCGTATCTACGGTATCGACAGGCAGAGCTTGTGGAGTGACGAGCTGTATGCTGTGGTGGCAAGTTACAAGTCGTCTTATATGGATGTCTGGCGTTTGATGCTAGGCGATTCACATCCGCCCGGATACCTGAGTTTCATGTATGTCACATTGCCACTGACCGGGTACACCGATTTTGGTGTGCGGTTACATGCACTGGTATTTGGCGTTGTCTGGATTCCTCTGGTGTTCTGGTTTGGCCGGCGCTGGTTTTCTACCAATGCTGCGCTGTTGGCTGCCGCAGTGGTTGCCAGCGCATACAACGCCGTGTATTACAGCCAGGAAGCCAGAGCCTACACGATGCTCATCGTTTTTAATCTGCTGAACCTGATTTGTCTGTTTGAAATACTGTTCAGTGAAAACAGGTTACGCCGCAATATGGTCGGCTTTATTTTTTCCAGTCTGGCCATGCTTTACTTGCACTACACCGGGTTTGTATTTATTTCAGCAGAAATCCTGTTGTATTTTTTACTCTGGATAGGCGGTCTGCACCGTGGTTCATTGCGTGAAGCAGCAATCCTGTTTGGTGTGCCATTATTGTTATATTCGCCATGGCTCGGCGTAATGTATGCCAATCTTACCAATGCTCCCCACGACTGGTCTGTTTCCAAAGTGCCTACGCTGGCAGAAGTGTATAACACCATGCAAAGGCTTTTGGGGCCGGATGACAGCCATATGAGATTTCATGTATGGGCTGTCGCTGCAGCAGCATCGGTAGCGGCTGTGTTGCATAAAAAGCAGGGATTATCGCGCCCGCTGCTGGTTGTGTATTGCCTGTTTTTTCTCATGGTTGTGCCGATTCTTGCGTTTTACATCGAATCATTGATAGCGACCCCTATTTTTGAAAAGCGCTACTTTCTGGCGGCGCTGGTTATCGAGGCGTTGCTGATTGCCTGGGCGGCCAGTCAGATACTGTCATGGGTTATTCCCCGGTGGAAAAATACAATAACAGTAATGGCTGTTATTGCGTTTTCCGCATGGACAATTAATGCGAATGTGCAATCTGGGCTGTATTCCAATAAAGACAAAGATCCTGTGCGGGACGCTGTTGAGGTAATCAGGAACGACCTGAATAAAAATGCATTAGCGAGACATTATACAACCATCATGACGCATGACTGGTTTGAGCCATATCTCAGGGCATTCAGGGTCAATTTTGATCCTGAATGGGAGTCCAGAAAATATTATGTTCCGCAGCAAATAAGCAATATAGAAGATTATTTGTCCAAGCATAAAGGTAAAGCTTATCTGTATTATCTCTCATTGCGCCAGCCCAATGCAGAGGCGGCACTGGTGGCACTGAAGCAGCAGTATAAATTGTTATCGCAGGCAAGCGTGTCAATTGAGGCAGGCACTATTGATATATTCAAGTTCAGNNTATTGATGACACACACCTGGATGCAGCCATATCTGGAGAGAAATGGTGTTGCCATTGATAAAGAATGGGATGTCAGTTATGTCATCAATGCGCAAGCTGACCACATTTATGACTATATAAAAAATAATCCAGAAGTAGAGACGTTGTATTATCTTGCGCTGCAAGAGCCAAATGCAGAAGGTGCTGCATTCATGTTGCAATCCCGATATTTTCTGGCAGATGAAAAATCTATGCAAACATCTGTCGGGAAAATGAATATTTTCAAATTCAATGTCAAGGCCGCGCCGGTAATCAATGAGAGTCTTTTACAAAAAATGCGCGCCAGCCAGACGGATCAAGTGGCAAAGTGGATATTGGGTAACGTGGAAAGTGCCAAACCGGAAACCTATGCAGTGGCAATGGCAAATGACTGGATAGCCCCTTATCTTGCGCTCAACGGTGTCCCAGTAGACGATACGTGGCCCGAAAGGAAATATTACATCGAGACCAGTGCGCAGAATGTCGTTGATTACATCGACAAGCACCCTGCCATTGATACGCTTTATTACGTCGCCCTTCGGGAGCCAAACCCGGAGCAGGCTGCGCTGATCCTGCAAGCCCAGTACCAACTCCTGGACAAGGTCACTATTGATGTTGCAGCGGGCAAGATAGACATATACAAGCTGGGTGTGAAGCAGAAACCAATTGATGCTGCGTCAATCAGGAGAAAAGTAGCCAGTAGTCCTTTAAATGACATCGTAGCTGTGTTGGCCAACGATATGAATAAAAGAAATAAATCCAGCTCGACTGTTATCATGACCCACAGCTGGTTTCAGCCCTACCTTCACTTGCATGATGTGAGTTTTGATGCAGGCTGGCCTGGCCGATTCTTTATCCAGCCGGATCAAGCTGCTGAGGTGTCCAGTTATTTAAAACTTCATCCGGATATCGACTATGTCTACTATCTGGGCCTGGTTGAGCCAAACCTGCAAATAGCGCTGGATGAAATAAAAAAACAGATGCCAGTTGGCTGTAAGAAATTCATTGCCGCCCCGGTAGGCCAACTTAAGCTGATCCGGTTTGATGTCAAGGCGCAGCTGATGCCTGCGGA
>DDBK01000051.1 GCA_002333095.1 Cellvibrionales bacterium UBA2034 | reverse complement strand
GCCTTGTTGATTACCACAAGACAAGCATGGCGTTTTACCGTTTGAGCGCTATAATCTGCCGCTGATACGCTGCATTGCCTATGGTGATGGCAGATCTGCCAAACAAGGACAGCCAGTAGAATTTGATGTACCAGCTTCGTTTCAAGGACAACAGCCGCCCGGTTTTTTCCGTCACAGAGAACATCTGTACGCTGGGGTGCGCCCAAGATAACACCCTGGTATTGAATACCAGCACGGTGGATGAATGCCATGCGCGCCTCATACAGCACGATGGTCGGCTGTTCCTGCAAGATAACAAAAGCCGGCGGGGATGCTTTGTTAACGGGAAGAAAGTCAAATACAAAGAGCTGAGCCACGGCGATGTCGTCAGCATCGGCAACGTACACTTCGACATTCTTGAAACCGAAGACAATAACCTGACTTCTACCAGGGTGCCCGTTGTCACACAGCGATCAGCCATCCATACCGCATCCAGCTGGCGTCTTGTATCCGACAGCAGCTGGCTATCGGGCAAGATCTTTGAGCTGGCGAACGAATCCACCTTGCTGGGAAGAGGCAAGGACTGCGACATCGTTATCCCTGGCAATCATTTATCACGCAGCCATGCACTGATACTCAAACAGGGAGATCACCTGGTCCTGAAAGATCTGGACTCGTCGAATGGCAGCTATGTCAACGAGATCCGCATCAGCGGCGAGCAAATCGTCAGACCCGGTGACCGCCTGCGCTTTGATGTTTACAGTTTCCGCGTACAAGGTCCCGCTACCAAGGACAGCGGCCACAGCAACCCGGTTGAATCATCGGGTCCACGCAAGCAACTGATAAACCTTGAAAGCACACTTCAAAACATCGAGGCACTGAAATCACAGGAATACCAGCAAAAAGAATGGATCACCAAACCGACATCCCACGGTAACCGCTACCACGAAGTACCCACCAACAAGAACCATCTGGGTATGATGTTCTGGATCTCTGTTGTTCTAGGTGTAGGTGTGCTCGGCGTGCTCGGCTACATAGTGTTTAATATCTGAGCTAACACGCGAGTCATAAAAAAGGCCAGAGGGGCGAACCACTCTGGCCTTCTTCATCAGTCTTTCAACTGCCCTTCCTGCCTTGATCCATCAACGGCATTGCTGCCTGTCTCTGTTATTGCCCGTTTATTATTGTTTGGGCTGGCTCTGTCTTGTTATTGTTGTGCCATGCTGTTGTTATTTTTGTAACACTAACTACGCAAACTGTGTGCCAGTTAACATTTTCCCAGCACAATCAGATAATTAGAAAAATTATGCCTTTTACCGACCATCAAACAAACGGCAAAGTGTTACCTCAGGACTCAATTTTCGTTACATCTGCTACCAGAATATCCTCATGGTAACGCTAATGCGGCGACTATTACCAAAGCCGCTTTGCCACAACATCGATATGTGGAACAATGGCACAAAAGGGGAGTTTGCACGTGGTTGACGCTGAAGGTTTTCGTCCGAATGTTGGCATCATGCTAGCCAATGCGCATGGCGAGCTTCTCTGGGCGCGGCGTGTTGGCGGTATGGATACCTGGCAATTTCCCCAAGGTGGCATACAGGATCAGGAAGACCCGGAAGCTGCGTTATTTCGTGAATTGCATGAAGAAGTTGGCCTGGTTCCTGACGATGTCCGCATTCTGGGCTGTACCCGTGGCTGGCTCCGTTACCGGTTGCCACCCAGGCTGGTTCGTCGCCACCAGAACCCGCTCTGCATTGGCCAGAAACAGAAGTGGTTCTTCCTGCAGATGGTCGGCGATGAAACCCGCATTCGTTTTGATAACAGTGACGAGCCGCCTGAGTTTGATCACTGGCGCTGGGTCAGTTACTGGCATCCACTGAATCGCGTCGTGCCTTTTAAACGCGAAGTCTACCGTAGTGCCCTGAAAGAACTGGCACCGTACCACTTATCCCTCACCGCCCGATCCACTTCCGAGTAGTTCCGCCGATATGCTCAATGCGCTGCGCAAGGTAGTACAGGAAGTTAACGCCGCTGCCAGCCTGGAAGAGGCGCTCTGGCTGATTGTGCAACGCGTGCGCGCAGAAATGTCTACCCAGGTATGTTCGATCTACCTGCTGGATACAGCCAGCCAGCGCTATATCCTGATGGCTACAGAAGGGCTGAACCGGGAATCTGTCGGCAAGGTCAGCCTCGGGCTGGATGAAGGTTTGATAGGTCTGGTGGCAAAACGTGAAGAACCCATCAACCTTGATGATGCTGAATCGCATCCACAATACCGTTACTTCCCGGAAACAGGCGAAGAGCGTTTTCGTTCATTTCTTGGCACTCCGATTATTCATCTCGGCAAAGTGCTGGGCGTGCTGGTTGTACAGCAAGTAGAAGAGCGGCGGTTTGATGAGTCTGAAGAATCTTTTCTGGTTACATTGGCGGCGCAACTAGCGGCTGTTATTGCACACGCAGAAGCGACAGGGTCTTTGAACCAGATCAGCTTGCACGGTTACCGCCCACCGGAAGCCACTTTCCGTGGCGTTTGTGGCGCACAGGGTGTTGCACTCGGCGAAGTAGCAGTTATCTACCCGGCCGCCGACCTGAACGGCGTGCCCATGGCAAAAACGGACGACATTGAAGCAGAGCTTGGGCATTTTAATGCGGCGCTTTGCAGAGTGCGGCAGGAGCTGCAGCAATTATCCGAGCAATTGCAATTTCGCCTTCGCGAAGAAGAACGCGCACTGTTTGATGTGTATCTCGGCATGCTCACAGACAGCGCGCTGGGTGGAGAAATTGTTAACCGCATTGTGAATGAATCGCTGCAAGCACGATCAGCACTGGCCAGCGTAATCCTTGAACACGTCCGCACATTCGAAAGCATGGACGATACTTATCTGCGCGAACGTGCCGCCGATGTGCGTGATCTCGGTTTGCGTGTGCTGGCTGCGATGGATCAACAACACCAGCGCAGCAAACGCATCGACTACCCCATGCGTACCATTCTTGTGGGCGAAGAGCTGAGTGCGTCCATGCTGGGAGAAGTGCCGGAGGATCGACTGGTCGGCCTGATTTCTGTACGCGGTTCAGGTTCATCACACGTTGCGATCCTTGCGCGCGCCATGGGCATTCCCACCGTCATGGGCGTGGTGGATTTACCTTACCAGCAGCTGGATGGCCGCAACATCGTACTCGATGCCTATCGCGGCAAGGTATACACCAATCCATCAAAAGAATTGTGCCACCAGTTTGAAGAAATCTGGCGAGAGGAACAACAGTTCTCGCGCGAATATCATGCGCTGACACCGCTACCCAGCGTGACACTGGATGGCCAACGTTTGCCACTGTGGGTAAATACCGGTCTTATGACAGACGTAGTGCGCTCACTGGATCGTGGTGCAGAAGGTGTAGGGCTGTACCGCACGGAAATTTCTTTTTTACTGAAGGACCGCTTTCCCAGTGAAGAGGAACAACGCCACTCCTACCGCGAGCAATTGAGTGCGTTTGCACCCAACCCCGTCACCATGCGTACACTCGACATAGGCGGCGACAAATCCTTGCCCTACTTCCCCATCAAGGAAGAAAATCCATTTCTGGGTTGGCGCGGCATACGCGTGTCGCTTGATCATCCGGAAATTTTTCTGGTGCAAGTGCGCGCCATGCTGAAAGCCAGTGAAGACCTGAATAATCTTCGCATCATGTTGCCAATGATTTCCAGCGTGCCTGAACTGGAACAGGCACTGAAACTGGTCCAGCGTGCATGGCGTGAGCTATTGGAAGAAGGCTATAACATCCAGCTGCCTCAGTTGGGCGCGATGATTGAAGTGCCTGCCGCTGTCTATCAGGCGAGGGAACTGGCGCAGCGCGTTGACTTCCTTTCTGTGGGCACAAATGACTTGATACAGTATCTGTTGGCTGTAGATCGAAATAACCCACGTGTAGCAGCGCTTTACAACAGCTTCCACCCTGCAGTTTTGCAGGCACTGGTGCGCATTGTTGAAGATGTGCATGCCGAAGGAAAAACCGTCAGTGTGTGTGGCGAAATGGCAGGCGACCCCAGCGCAGCCGTTCTGTTGATGGCAATGGGTTACGATGTTTTGTCGATGAACGCCAACAACCTGCCAAAAGTGAAATCCGTGATTCGTGGATTGCATGCAAAAGATGCACACAAACTACTGATGGAGGTCATGTCGATGAACGATGTGCGAATGATCAACAAACACGTGCGCGATACACTGACCACTCTAGGTGTAAATCCTCGTTTGCTACACAGCAAAACTGACGCCTAATACAGCATCGAATTTCAGCAGGACAGTCCTATGCGCGTAGACGGCGGCATCCTCACTACCAATCCCCTGGATGGCGCGCAGCAAGCGCGCGAGCTGGAACGGCTGGGATATGCCGGTGGCTTTACGTTTGACGGGCCACACGACCCCTTCCTGCCATTGCTGGCCGCTGCGTCGGCAACAGAGCAGCTGGAATTATCAACGGCCATTGCTGTGGCGTTTGCACGCAGTCCGATGCTATTAGCCCAGCTGGCATGGGATCTGCAACTGGCTTCCCGGGGACGCTTCACTCTCGGTCTCGGTTCACAAATCAAGGCGCACATCGAGCGGCGTTTTTCGATGCCCTGGGGGCAACCTGCAGCACGCATGCGCGAACTGGTGCTCGCGATACGCGCTATCTGGGCCTGTTGGCATGACGGCGAAGTACTCGATTTCAAAGGGGAATTCTTTACACACACGTTGATGCCCCCGCTACTGAGGCCTGAACCTAATCCATTCGGGAAACCCAAAATCTATCTGGCCGGTGTTGGCCCAGCCATGACTGAAGTGGCAGGCGAAGTCGGTGACGGATTTATCGTTCATCCACTGAATAGCCAATTAACTCTGGAAACGTTGACGCTGCCCGCATTGACCGCAGGACGCAAAAAAGCATCCGGCACACTGGATGCATTCGATATCAGTTGCCAAATCATGGTGGCGGCCGGTGATACTGAAGAAGAGCTGAACACCGCGATTGCAACTATACGAGGGCAAATTGCTTTCTACGCATCAACACCAGCGTATAAAGTGATGCTGGACTGCCATGGCTGGGGCGATCTGCAACCTGAATTACAGCGCATGACGCGCGAAAACCGCTGGGATCTGATGATGGAACTGGTGAGTGATGAAATGCTGAATACGTTTGCTGTTGTCGGTCATACCAGCGAGATTGCCGGAAAAATTCTTGCCCGGGTGGATCAACGGATCAAACGCATCAGCCTGGTTACACCGTATACAGCCGATCCATCACGTTTTGCAGACGTGGTAAAAACGCTATCCATGTAAAAATATCCATTTAGCACTTCAATCTTCTGCGGGAGATGCCTGCATTCGCTGATCCAGCGACTCCTGTAGATCCTTGCCCATGTTGGAGGCTTTTTCCATCTGCTTTTGTTGTCCGGCAGTGAGGCTTTCTACTTTTTTGGGAGGCTCATGGGTGTCTTTTGTCACGAACCAGACCACTGCACCGACGACAACCAGAAACAGGAAAATACTCTTGGCACTCATAGCTGGTTTCTACCGGAAGTGATTGACCTGAAGATCATAGTGCAAAAAAATAAACCCCGCAGCACATCCGGTGCTGCGGGGTTCTCGGTCCATCTATTAGATGTCTTCCGTGTGCTCTCAAAACTAGTGCCTGCCGCTAACAGGCCGCATCCTTTAGCACCCTTCTGGTTCAGTCTATGCTCCATGCTCCCTGACTGACCGTTCCTTCAAGTCGTTACCGACTACGCGTACAAATAGCACCTCCATGTGTGCTGTCGTCCGTGTGTTGCTATTTTGCCGATTTCCGCACGCAGTGATAGTCGCCAAAGTCTCCAATTCTTGTAAGAGATCTCTTACAAACACCCAGCTATTTACGCGGGTGACTTGCGACCAGCCAAGTCTGTTGCGGTGTACCATATGCCCACTGCGCTGCCACTCTGGCATTGCGCCTTCATACTGAATGCATGACACGATGAGCAAAAGCAAAAGCGCCTTTGTCTGCAACGATTGCGGCGCGGATTACAACAAGTGGGCCGGCCAGTGCACGGCCTGTGGGGCCTGGAATACCCTTGCTGAAGTACGTCTCGGCAGTAGCAAGCACCTCCGTACCAGCGCAGGACGCAAGGACGGATTTGCTGGCGCGGCTGGCGGCAACGTCCAGACACTGGATCAGATTGCCCTTCGGGAACAACCACGCATCAATACAGGCAGCGCCGAACTCGACCGCGTACTTGGCGGTGGGCTGGTATCAGGTTCGGCAGTGCTGATTGGCGGAAATCCCGGCGCAGGCAAGAGCACGCTATTGCTGCAGCTGCTCTGCAAATTGGCCAATGAGCAATCCTGTCTGTACGTCACAGGTGAAGAATCCCTGCAACAAGTAGCCATGCGCGCGCGGCGGCTGGGGCTGCCCACCGATAAATTGCAGACGTTGTCTGAAACCAATATCGAGCTGCTGCTCGGTATCGCCGAATCACTGGGCCCAGCCGTGATGGTCGTGGACTCCATCCAGGTAATGCACTGGCCTGAACTGGCATCTGCTCCCGGTTCTGTGGCGCAAGTGCGTGAGTGCGCAGCGCTGCTTACCCGCTTCGCCAAACAAACAGGCACCGTGCTGATTCTGGTAGGGCACGTCACCAAAGATGGCTCCCTGGCGGGACCCAAAGTGCTTGAGCACATGATTGATGCTTCCATCATGTTGGAAAGCACGGATGACTCCCGCTACCGCACGCTGCGCAGCCATAAAAACCGCTTTGGTGCAGTGAACGAACTGGGGGTATTCGCCATGACCGAGCAGGGTTTGCGCGAAGTGAATAACCCTTCGGCTATTTTCCTGTCGCGCAGTGATGAAGTAGCCAGTGGCTCTGTGGTGATGGTGGTGTGGGAAGGCACGCGGCCCTTGCTGGTCGAGATACAGGCACTCGTCGATACGAATGCTTTCGGCAACCCGCGGCGGGTCGCTGTCGGCCTGGACCAGAACCGTTTAGCGATGCTACTGGCCGTATTGCATCGGCACGGTGGACTGATGCTGGGTGATCAGGATGTTTTTGTGAATGTGGTGGGCGGCGTAAAAGTCAGCGAAACCAGCGCGGATCTTGCGTCATTGTTGGCCATGGTCTCCAGCTTTCGCAATCGCCCGCTTCCTCGTGATCTGGTGGTATTTGGTGAAGTGGGTTTATCTGGCGAGATACGGCCGGTACCCAGCGGGCAGGAACGTATACGCGAAGCAGCCAAACACGGTTTTCGCAAAGCTATCGTGCCAGCAGCGAATGCACCGAGAGAATCATTAGGAGACATGCAAATTATTGGCGTAAAAAATCTTTCTGAGGCACTGGATGCACTGGAGCGCTAGAAGCTGCGCCATGCATGCAGTATCAGACTACGCCTGATCGGGAGAGCGACGGCGCTCTCCTGTTGTCCGGTAAAGTGAGACACAGTTGCGCCCTTTTTCTTTACTTTCATACAGCGCCTGATCTGCCATTTCAATCAGGTCGCCATAATGCAGGTCTTCTTCTGGCACTATGCACGCAACACCAATACTGATAGTAACCACGCCATAACCGGCATTACCTGCGTGTTCAATGCCCAGATCCTGAACCGCTTGCCTGCATTTCTCAGCCACCTCACGCGCAGCTTCCAGCGTTGTTTCTGGCAATATCATGGCGAATTCTTCACCACCATAACGCGCCACCAGGTCGCCTGGGCGATGTACACTCTTATGCAATGCCTGCGCCACATCATGCAAACAACGGTCACCCCGAACGTGGCCGTAAATATCGTTGTACTTCTTGAAGTTATCAACATCGCTCACCACAATCGTCAGCGGTCGAAAAAAACGCTGGGCTCGCGGCCATTCTTTATGAAGCTGATCAAAAAAACGGCGGCGATTGGAAATCCGCGTCAGGCCATCCACCAGCGCAGCATCCTGTAATTCATTATCAACACGTCGCAATACACGTAAATACGCTTCTATCATTAAAGCAAACAGCAGGATGCCGACACCCAGCATGTAGGGAAATGCTGTACGGTGTTTCTTGAAATAACTTTCTGAAGGTCGGGCAACAAGAAACCACTGCAAGTCTGCAATCGGCGTCAGCTGTTTTGTATATTCAAAGCGGGAATCATCAACAATATTTTCTCCACGCTGTATGGAAATTAATGTCTCAGCACTTACCTGGCTGGACATATCTTCCAGAGCGATGCTGTTAGTGGTATCCCAACTCCATGCATTATCCAGCACGTTGTTGAATATCGCATCAATGTCGTAAAGGCCCACGACAAATCCCTTCAGGTTTACCCAGCGTTCTTCCTCGCTTTCAGCACTCTTGGTGTAAAGCGGCAATGAAATAAAATAAATAAATGTGCTCTTGCCGCTTTCTGTGACTGTAATAGGCGCAGATGCAATAGCCTGGTTATTGGATGCTGCAGTTTCAAGCGCAGTGCGCGTTGCTATACGCGATGCGAGATCGTAGCCGATAGGCAATTCCTTGCGCGCCATCGGCTCTGATAACAATATCGGGTAATACTCCTCACTGACAGGAGCGGGCTGCTGCACACCTTGATCGGTCATCTCTGTGATAGTGGCAACACCGGTTTCAGCTTTGAGCATGGCTTCAAATTTTGCACGATCTACTTCGAGAACACGCGGAGCCCACTTCATACCATAAACGCCACCGTTATATTCCCGCGCATTGCGACTGAAAATAGAAAAGCCGGCGTTATTCACCTGTGGAAAGGCTTCATGAAAACTACGGAAAGACATCAGGAGTGCAATATTTCTTCCCAGCTCCAGCTCTAGCGAACTGGCCAACGCATCCACCTCAGACGTGAAGCGCTGATATATCTGTTGCTGCTCATGTTTGAATGACAGAAAGAAAGACGTGGCCGCGAGCGCCAGGCCCAGCAGCAGGTTCAACACCCTTAAATATGTAAAATGACTCAGCATGTACCAGTCTTCATCTTGTTATCTGGTTCCTTTGCGCAACGATACTCCTGCGTGCCGTTTTTCCCGAACCCAGACCAACAGGCGGTCGAAATTAGCCGACAAGCGGCGGCAAGTCTTACACAACTATAGAGCCTGTGTATATAGACTTGGGTTGTCGACGTAATAACCATTGGTTCTGTAGCGTCGTTAGCAACGCACCAGCTGTTTATAATGCGCAGGATTTTCAACGAGCCATGCCATGACTACCGCCCAGATTCCCCGTATAGAAAACGCCTTGCAACAATGGATAGACCCCTACCTGCAAACAGATCTGGTTAGTGCTGAGTGCTTGCGGCGCATACGGGTAGATCAATCGATTGCCACTGTTGAACTGGAGCTTGGCTATCCTGCTGCCGGCTTCCGTGAGGAAATGGCAAACGCACTCCGTCAGCAAATCAACACGTGCGTGCCGGAGCTGGATCAGGTCAACATCGACATTCGCTGGCGTATTTCTGCACACGAAAGCCAGAGCAAGGCCCCTCCCATGCGTCGGGTCAGCAACCTTATCGCTATTGCTTCCGGTAAAGGCGGTGTAGGCAAATCAACGACCGCTGCCAATCTGGCACTGGCGCTGGCAGCTGAAGGCGCCAAAGTGGGATTGCTGGATGCCGACATCTACGGCCCCAGCCTGCCTGTCATGATGGGTATCGCCGATGATGCCAGGCCAGAAACTCGCGACCAGAAATATTTTGTGCCCATGTCTGCCCATGGCGTGCAACTGATGTCGATGGGGGTGTTAGTCACCGAGAGCACCCCGATGGTATGGCGAGGCCCAATGGCCAGCGGCGCGTTACAGCAACTGCTAAACCAGACCTTATGGGAGGATCTCGATTATTTGCTGATTGATATGCCGCCCGGCACAGGAGATATCCAGCTGACTTTGTCGCAATCTGCCCCCCTCACAGCGGCCGTGGTAGTCACCACGCCCCAGGATATTGCCCTGCTGGATGCCAAGAAAGGCATTGAGGCATTCCGCAAGATTCATATCCCGGTACTGGGCATCATTGAAAACATGAGCATGCATATTTGCTCACAATGCGGCCATATGGAGCACATTTTTGGCGAAGGGGGCGGCGGCCGTATTGCACAGGAGTACCAGACGCCGCTACTCGGCTCACTACCCCTGGATATCCGTATCCGGGAGCAGGCAGGAAGTGGCACACCGACTGTTGTCGCGGAGCCTGCCGGAAAACTGGCTGCCAGCTACCGCGAAATAGCACGCGCGATGGCGGCCCAGCTATCCCGATTGCCTGTCAGCAACAGCATCCCCGGTGTTGTGCAGATGAAAGATCCATAGTGGCTCTGCTACAATTGCGCCCCTGAAAATCCTGCCACTATCTACCACTCAACAGAGACCCCAGACCCATGAGCTTCAGCAAACTGTCACCCGGTAAAGAACTGCCACACGATATCTACGTTGCGATCGAGATTCCTGCTAACCATGCACCGATCAAATATGAAATCGACAAGGACACCGATTGCCTGATGGTCGACCGCTTCATGGCAACTCCTATGTTTTATCCTGCCAACTATGGCTACATCCCCGGCACCTTGTCAGAAGACGGCGATGCACTCGATGTACTGGTAGTAACCCCTTATCCTGTTGCGCCCGGCTCTGTCATTCGCGCACGTCCGATCGGCATTTTGAACATGTCTGACGAAGCAGGCAAAGACGCAAAACTGCTGGCTGTGCCGCACACCAAGTTATCAGCCATCTACAAAGACGTGAAAGAAATCTCCGACCTGCAACCCCTGCTGATCAAGCAGATCGAACATTTCTTTGAAAACTACAAGGATCTGGAACCCGGCAAATGGGTAAAAGTTGATGGCTGGCAAGATGCAAAAGCTGCTGAGGCCGAAATCATGAAAGCACGCGATGCTTACCTGAAAGATAATGGCTAATTATTTATCCACTCCAGCTATTCTGGAAATAAAAAGGGCTGCCATCGCAGCCCTTTTTTATTGCTGACAAGATCAGTTTACTTTCTGCTGCAGCTCGCCTTTAGCATAACGCTGCGTCATTACTTCCAACGATACCGGCTTGATCTTGCTCGCCTGGCCCGCGGTGCCAAATGCTTCATAACGCTGGATGCAGATATCATGCATCGCTGTGATAGTTTCTTTCAGATATTTCCGTGGATCAAACTCAGCTGGATTCCTGGCCATGAATCTACGGATTGCTCCTGTTGAAGCCAGGCGCAGATCGGTATCGATATTTACCTTGCGTACACCATGCTTGATTGCTTCAACGATTTGCTCAACTGGCACACCATAAGTCTGTTTGATATCACCGCCAAACTCATTGATGATCGCCAACCACTCCTGAGGCACACTTGAAGATCCATGCATAACAAGGTGGGTATTAGGAATGCGCGCATTAATAGCTTTAACGCGCTCGATTGCAAGAATGTCTCCAGTCGGGGGGCGCGTAAATTTGTACGCGCCATGCGATGTGCCAATTGCGATAGCCAACGCGTCAACGCCGGTATCGCGCACAAAATTGGCAGCTTCTTCAGGGTCAGTCAACAGCTGCGAGTGATCAAGAACGCCATCAGCGCCATGCCCATCTTCCTCGCCCATCATGCCGGTTTCCAATGAACCAAGGCAGCCAATCTCGCCTTCCACCGACACGCCACAGGCATGTGAAAAATCGACCACCGTTTTAGTTGCCTTGACGTTGTAGGCATAATCCGTCGGGGTTTTGCCATCTTCACCCAGTGAACCATCCATCATCACAGATGAAAAACCCAGCTGGATCGAACGCTGGCAAACCGCCGGGCTCACACCGTGATCCTGATGCATAACGACAGGAATATGCGGAAATTCTTCGATGGCTGCAAGAATCATATGCCGCAAGAATGGTGCGCCGGCATATTTACGGGCACCAGCAGAANNCCGCTTCCATAATGGCGCGCATCTGTTCAAGGTTATTGACGTTGAATGCGGGCACGCCATAGCTATTTTCTGCCGCGTGATCGAGTAATTGACGCAAACTTACCAGTGCCATATTGTTTCTCCAGAAAAATTAATTAGCTGCGCAAATGCAGAGTAACATCAGTTTTTTGCCCTTTCACGCAATATGCTGACAGCTGGCAATTCCTTGCCTTCTACAAACTCCAGGAAAGCGCCACCGCCAGTCGAGATATAGGAAATTTTTTCCTTGATGCCATACTTGTCGATGGCTGCCAACGTATCGCCGCCGCCAGCAATAGAAAATGCATCACTGCCTGCGATGGCATTTGAAAGAATTCTGGTGCCCTCACCATAAGCATCCACTTCAAATACGCCAACCGGACCATTCCATAAAATGGTTTTTGNNTGATGCATCCGCGACTATCACGTCAACGGGTAATGGCACTTTTACTTTTTCCGCAATCTTTCTCGCAGTATCAATCAGATCATGCTCACAAAGCGACTTACCCACCTTGAAACCGGCTGCAGCGAGAAACGTATTGGCAATGCCGCCACCGACA
>DDBK01000181.1 GCA_002333095.1 Cellvibrionales bacterium UBA2034 | reverse complement strand
CCGGACAAGGCCTGCAGCGTCAATGGCGTAATAAATTCTGTGGCGGCAGGCGTCATGACAACGCGCACGTCCGCACCGCAATTCTGCAGGCGGCGCAAGAGTTCAGCAGCCTTGTAGGCAGCAATGCCACCTGTGATGCCTAACAGGATCTGGCGATTAGCGAGTGCGTTGTTCATTGCCATACCAATGTAGTATTCATCGAGATATCCGGATAGCGGACAACGAGTGAGCAGCCCGTTAAGATATCACCAACGCAAGGACTTGCGTAGCCAGAACCACTAGCCAGAGCCATTAGCTAGCACCCACTGACCCGGCATTAAAACAAGGAGGTTTATATGCGTATCACCGATTGGCCCGCCAGCGAGCGTCCACGTGAAAAATTACTGGGACAAGGCTCCGCTGCCTTATCTGATGCCGAACTTCTGGCTATTTTTCTTCGTACAGGCACGCGGGGGAAAACCGCCGTTGATCTGGCGCGGGAGCTACTGGGCGACTTTGGTGGCTTGCGCAGCCTGTTAATGGCCGATGAAAAAGCTTTTTGTGCCAGACACGGGCTGGGGCTTGCCAGCTTTGTCCAGCTGCAGGCAGTACTGGAAATGGCCCGACGGCATCTGCTGGAAGCGTTACAGCGAGATACCATCCTTAACAGCCCGGCTGATGTGCGGGATTACCTGAAGGCTCGCCTGAGGGATTACCAGCGCGAAGTGTTCCTGTGTCTGTTTCTCGATACCCAGCACAGGGTTATATGCAGTGAAGAGCTGTTCCAGGGCACCATTGATGCCAGCAGTGTTTACCCCCGCGACGTTGTCCAGCGCGCACTGGGCCTGAACGCTGCGGCAGTCATTTTTGCCCACAACCATCCATCCGGTATTGCTGAACCCAGTCAGGCCGACCAGCGGATCACCTTGCGCCTGCGAGACGCACTGGCGTTGGTGGATATCCGGGTACTGGATCATATGATTGTCGGGGACGGCCCCGTGCTATCCATGGCGGAACGTGGCTTGCTCTAGCCTTGGCTAATTTGCTTGCCTGACAGGGGAGTCTCTGATATAAAGCGCAGCTCTTTTCGTGGCCCGTTTTCTTGTTGGGGGCAGGCCGCAGGTTCTACATAGGTGCTTCCATGTCCAAAGTCTGTCAGGTAACCGGCAAGAAACCCGTCACCGGTAACAATGTTTCTCACGCGATGAACCGTACCCGTCGTCGTTTTGAGCCAAACCTCCACTACCACCGTTTCTGGGTGGAGTCTGAAAACCGTTTTGTGCGCCTGCGCGTCTCTTCCAAGGGCATGCGTATTATCGACAAACTGGGCATAGACAAAATCCTGTCAGACATCCGGGCCAACGGCAACAAGGTCTGATCTGGCCTCAACACTGAATTCATTGGAGAAAGCATCATGCGCGACAAAATTCGCCTGGTATCCTCAGCTGGCACAGGCCACTTCTATACGACAGACAAGAACAAACGCACCATGCCGGAAAAAATGGAGATCAAGAAATTTGATCCTGTGATTCGCCAGCATGTGATCTATAAAGAAGCCAAAATCAAGTAAACCCTGTTGTCAGGCCATTTACTGTAAAAGCCCGGTTTTCCCGGGCTTTTTTGTACGCCGGATTTGTATGCCTCCTGAGTTGTATGCCTGAATTGCCCGAAGTTGAAACTACCTGCCGCGGAATAGCGCCGCATCTTATCGGCAAACAGATCAGCCGGTTTGTGGTCAACAATGCCAGTCTGCGGTGGCCCGTCCCGAAACACCTGAAAAAAACCCTGGCTGAACAAACTGTCTGCAATGTTACCCGGCGCGCCAAATACCTGTTGGTTACGCTAGGCAATGGCACTTTGATCATCCATCTCGGTATGTCTGGCAGCTTGCGGCTGGCTTCACCGGGCGAGGCGCGCCTCAAACATGACCACATCGAATTGCATATGGATAACGGTCTGTGTCTGCGTTACTGCGATCCACGCCGGTTTGGCTGCTGGCTCTGGACAACAGACGATCCTGGTCAGCACCCCCTTCTGGCTCACCTGGGGCCGGAGCCGCTGGGGCGTCAATTCTCCGCCAAATACCTTTTCACACAGCTGCAAAACCGCAAACAACCCATCAAGACACTGGTAATGGACAACCATATCGTGGTGGGCGTGGGCAACATCTACGCAAATGAAGCGCTTTTTATGGCTGGCATACACCCCATGCGGCANNGGTGGCTCACTGACACTGGAAGAATGCCGTCTGCTGACAAAAGAGATCAAGTCGATACTGGCCAGCGCTATTCGCCGGGGTGGAACAACGTTGAGGGATTTCGTGGGCGGGGATGGAAAACCGGGGTATTTCGCCCAGGAGTTGATGGTGTACGGGAGAGGCAAAGAGTCCTGCAAACACTGCGCCAGTGATCTGCAGGAGATACGCCTGGGGCAGCGCACCACCGTTTTCTGCCCGACCTGCCAATCATAAAAACGGGAATTGCGTCATAAAACCGACGGCCACCACCACAAAACCGGTGACTTCACTGAGGAAAGGCTTGCAAAATTACAAATACCGCATTACTTTAGACCGGAGCGCCTTTTCAAATCATAAGGTTAGAGCGCACTTCTAGAAAACACGCCAACTTCAAAGGAGAATTGGCATGGCCTTGAATCTAAAAAAACTGGCTTCGCCCTTGCTGGCTAGCTGCCTGCTGATGTCATCGATTAACGTATCGGCAGCAGCAGCAAATCCATTTGATGACAGTCATCCCAGTGCACTCGCCATGTACACGGATCTCCTGTTCATCAGGCCTGTAGGCATAGTGGCTACCGTACTCGGTTCGGTAGTGTATGTAGTGGCGTTGCCATTTACTGCGGCATCGGGTGGTATCACTGAAGCAGGTGAAGTACTGGTGGTTGAGCCTGCCATGTACACATTTGTGCGTTGCCTGGGCTGCACCAGACCTGGCTACAACAGAACCCAGGCGGATGAGCAAGCAAAAACAACTGACGCCCAATACGACTAGTATTGACGGATTGACCAGGTACAAAAAAGCCGTGCAGTAATTACTGGCACGGCTTTTTTATTGCGTACGATTCAGGTCCAATCAGCGCAGGTAAAATCAACGTTTGGGGTTGTTTGCGAACTTCTCTTTCAGGGCATCCACTACCACTGGATGCACAAACTTTGACACATCACCGCCCAGCGCACCGATTTCTTTGACCAGACTGGAAGAAATATAAGAGAGATGATCCGCTGGCGTCAGGAACAGGCTTTCTATATCCGGCGCAATAGCACGATTCATATTGGCCAGCTGAAACTCATATTCGAAATCCGATACTGCGCGCAGTCCCCGCAATATGCCTTGTGCATGTTGTTGCCTGACGAAATCGACAAGCAAAATATCAAAGCCAACCACCTCCACATTATCAATATGCGAAAGCACTTTTCTGGCCAGCTCAACCCGCTCTTCAATTGAAAATAGCGGCCCTTTGCGACGACTGGTAGCAATCGCCACCACCACTGAATCAAACAAACGGCAACTGCGTTCTATCAGATCAGTATGGCCATTGGTGATCGGATCAAAAGTGCCGGGATAAATAACACGTTGCATAAAGAAGACCCGGAAAGAGAAAGGACATATGGGGATTGGGGCATGGTACCCAATTTGATCATGCACTCAAGGAATATTTTCTGCCCGGCGCCACACGCTATAGCTGACCTGTCCTGCACGCTGGCTTCGATGTTGCACAAACCCGGCAGGAAAGATTTGTACGGAGCTCGCAGGCTGCTCAATATAGATCCAGGGATCTGCCGAGAGCAGTCCTCGCTGTTCCAGAGTAGCCACCAACGCNNCGAATGGTGGATCAATGAACACAATATCAAAGACACCTGTAGCGGTTGAGAGCCAATGGGCGCTATCCGCTGCAATGATTGCCGCAGTGTCTGCCTCCAGCAGCAGCTTTGCATCCTGCAAACATTTCACGGCCTGTGGATTGCGCTCTACCAGCATGCAACTGGCAGCGCCGCGGGACAGTGCCTCGAAACCTAGCGCCCCGCTTCCCGCAAACAGATCAAGACAACGCGCAGCAGGCAAAGCAGGCATCAGCCAGTTAAAGAGCGTTTCACGGATACGGTCGCCCGTAGGCCGCAAACCGTCACCGTCCGGAAAGCGCAGTTTCCGACCACGCCAACGCCCCCCAATTATACGAACGCGGTTATCACGCTTTACCAACGCTCTGGGAGCTGAAGCAGGCAAGGGCTTACGCACTGGAATCTCTTATTGGCCTGGTGGAGGTGGTAGGATAACACCCCAGAAGATTTCTCCTACCACTTCCGACTTTTGTAGGGCACATGGCAATTTTTGGTTTTGGAAAAAATAAAGNNGGCGAAAATCTGTTCAGCCGCATCAAACGTGGCCTGGCGCGAACAGGCAGTGCCATTGGCGAAGGTGTGGGTACAATCCTGCTCGGTAAAAAGCAGATCGATGACAACCTGCTCGAAGAACTGGAAACCCAGTTGCTGTCTGCCGATGTGGGCATTGATGCCACCACCGTGATTCTGGATAACCTCACTGGGCGCGTCGCACGCAAGGAACTGACGGATGGTGACGCGCT
>DDBK01000163.1:60134-80263 GCA_002333095.1 Cellvibrionales bacterium UBA2034 | reverse complement strand
TTTTTTACATGGGGCTGGTCGGGCTGCAAGCCATTTGCGAACAGCTGATTGCTCACGGCAGAAGTCCACTTACACCGGTTGCGCTGGTCGAGAAAGGCACGACGCCACAGCAACGCGTGGTGATTGCGACATTGGCAACTATCAATGAACGCGTCATTGCTGAAAAAGTCAGCGCACCGACGCTTACAATTATCGGTGATGTAGTGCAGCTACATAACAAGCTGCATTGGCGCTGAAGCCTTGCACCCTCCTGACTATCCCGTTACAGTGCGCGCGTTGTAACAGGTCCCTGAAAACCACTCTGGTTTAGGGGTTAAACGGGAAGTCTGGTGAACATCTTCGGATGCAATGCCAACGCTGCCCCCGCAACGGTAAACAAGTAAAAGCTGGCAATACGTCACTGTGCGCAAGCATGGGAAGGCGCCAGCCCGGTTGGACACCTCTATTTGAAGTTGATCCAACCACTTGTGAGCCCGGAGACCGGCCTGCGACACACGGGAATCGAAAGGTTCCTATTAGCTACGATGAGCGGAGGGCTTCATCCGGCTGGTGTGCGCACTTGTGGGCATGCCTGTTCGCGTATTTCCCTCCTCAATCGCATTCAAACACTGTGCTAACGCACACAATGCATTGAGGTTCACATGAAACAATCTTGTATCACTATAAAACTGCCTTTGTTTTTGGCTATGGCCGTGAGCATGGCAGCGCCTGTTATTGCTGATGATGGCACCACTGAATCAATCGGTGACAATAATGTCATGGATACCGTCGTGGTTACCGCCTCGCGTACCGAACAAATACTGTCCGACACGCTCGACACCACGACAGTGATCAGCCGCGATGATATCGAGCGGATCCAGCCGCGCGACCTGACCGATCTCTTGCGCAGGGAAGTCGGCATTGATTACACACGCAGTGGCGGCAAGGGCTCTAACAGCAGTTTGTTTGTGCGCGGCACGAACTCCAACCAGGTCGTTATTCTGGTCGATGGTGCACGCATGAATAGCACGAGCAATGGCGCAGCATCGCTTGAACTGTTTGATCTGGAAAATATCGATCACATTGAAGTCGTGCGCGGCCCTTCATCTTCGCTTTATGGCAATGATGCCATTGGTGGTGTGATCCAGATATTTACCCGCAAAGGTAAAGGGGAGCCATCCACGACGGTAAAAACCGGCTTTGGCAGCAATGCAGAAACTATCAACGCCATCAACACAGGTGGCATGGTAAATAACACGCACTACAACGTATCAACAAGCTATGAAAAAACCAACGGCATCAACAATACTAATAAAAATAACCTTTCCTATGACAGGGATCATGATGGCTATCGCAACAGCAGCGTGGCGGCTGCCATCGGGCATGATTTTGATGGCGGGCATGAAGTGGGCATGACATTCAGCAAAAATAAAGGCCAGGCAGAATTTGATGTTGGTGAATTGAACTTTGACACGCAAGTGCTGACCGGCTATGGCAAGTGGCAAGTGCGCAATAATCTGGATACCCGGTTAACGCTTACCAATGTATTCGACAAACAGGATACGCCCGCATTCAACAGCCACTATGATACACACCGCAATACGGCGTTATGGCAAACCAACTGGCAGGCAACCGACATCCATCTGGTGACAGCAGGTGCTGAATACATTGATGAGTCTCTCGATACCGACCAGGGCTACACCAACGAATCCCGTTATGGCCGTGGCCTGTTCATACAAGACCAGATGAACTTTGGTCGCAACTCACTGAAACTCGGCGCCAGAAATGACGACAGCTCGCAGTACAGCACCGAAAACACCTGGAATGCTGCGTATGGATTTGAACTGAGCAGCACCCTGAAACTGTTTGCCAACTACGGCACAGCGTTCAAGGCGCCATCATTCAACGATCTGTATTTCCCATACACGAATTATTGCGCGGCATTCGGGTCTATTTGTGCATCCACTGGCAACCCTGACCTGGACCCTGAAAAATCCCGCACCGGTGAAATCGGGCTAAAATTCCAGGAAGGCAATGCATACTGGAGCGCCAGTGTGTATGAAACAAAAATCGATGATTTGATTGCATGGATGCCTACCTATGGCCCGGGACCGTTTGATAGCACCTGGGCACCCGACAATATCAACAATGCAAAAATCCAGGGGCTTGATTTTACTGCGGGAACATCCATTGACGAATGGCGCTTGGCCGCACACGCCAGCTTGCTGAATCCTGTAGATGAAGACACCGGCAAACGCCTGTTACGTCGCAGCAAACGGTTTATGGGTGTTGATATTGATCGCGATATCGGCGAATCCGTTTCTGTTGGCGCAAGCTGGAATGTCCAGGGCGGCCGCACGGATGCCGGCGACGAATACGATGGCGGTTATAACACCGTCGATCTGCGTAGCAGTTATCTACCGATGAAAGACCTGAAATTGTCTTTTTCCATCAACAATGTGTTTGACACTGATTACACCGTGGCTTACGGCTACGAGACGCCCGGCGTGAATGCCATGCTGACCGCTGCATACACTTTCTAGAAAACCTGCGTTATGGGAAAGATAAAAAGGAGGCGTAAGCCTCCTTTTTACTGTCCAGCTCCAGTCGAGTTATCCAGCAGGCTGCGGGTAGCGCGCTGCACAAAAGCAGACAGTGTTTTTTCCATACTCTGATTCTGTTCCTGATCATTGATCTGCGTGGCAGCCCCTGGTGTTACCGAATACTGGTACAACTGCGATGGTGAATTGGGCCGTTTGACGACAATCCGATCATCATGAATAAATCCCACAATCTCATCGTTGCCGGAAGGTTTGATGAGGCCAAAACCGGGATCATCCTGCAGCGATAATACATCCCGCCCCCAGCACTGATGCACGAAAGGCTCTCCCAATAATCCCATCACTGTTGGCGCTATATCAATTTGTGTGGCTACTCGATCGGTTGTAGTACCGAATGCTTGCTGGATACCAGGTGCAATCACCAACAGCGGCACACGGAAACGCAGCAGATCAATATCTGTTACCTGATTATTGGTGCCAAAACCGTGATCCCCCACCAGAACAAACACGGTATTTTTGTAGTACGGCTCGTTTTCAATGGCCTGGAAAAAGCGCCCCAAAGCCCAATCGGCATAACGCATAGCCGTCAGGTGCTCGTCGAACAAGCCCATATTGGTAACCGGTTCTACCGGCAAATGGGTTGGCAATGCATACGGCGTATGGTTAGACAAGGTCTGCAACATCGCAAAAAAAGGCTTGTCTTTGGAAATTGCTGCCAGTTCGGTTACAGCACGGTCAAACATATCCTGATCAGATACACCCCAGGTAGGATTCACAAATACCGGATCAACGAAATCATCGCGGCCAATAAAACGTGTCATGCCCTGGTTACGGAAAAACCCTTCCTGGTTGTCCCATGAAAATGAACCGTTATACACATAAATATCCTGGTAGCCTGCACGTTGCAACAACAATGGCAATCCAGAAAACTTATGCGTACCTTCAGGCTCTTGCATCAGATACTCATATCCCGGCAAATTAGGGAAACAAGCTAACGTAGCAAACATACCCTGGTGAGTGTGCGTGCCATTCGAGAAAAATCGCTTGAACAACAACCCTTGTTTGGCAAGACGATCAAATTCCGGCGTAATGCCATAATCATTTCCCAGCGCACCAGTAAATGCGCCGGAAAAACTTTCCATCAGGATGACAACCACATTCAATTTTTCACTGCCCGGATTGGCAGATAGCGAGGCACCCGTATGGCGCCGCAGAAACGGATGCCCTGCGCCACCTAACAGTTCATCTTGCGGAGTCAGCAACCATTTTTTTATAATATCGGTTGCCTGCTCGATTGGCATCGCATTCAGCCAGAAATTCTTGTTGGTCTTGCCATTTCCTTTGCTGGCTGCCTTGTAAAGCGTAAAAATCCCGTTTAGCCCCAGATGATTCGCAAACAGATTCTGGCTGTGGAAGGCGTCGCCCCAGCGCAATGGAGGACCCTGGCGCAAGGTGCCGCGCGCACCGATAACAATGAATACCAGCGCCAGAAAAAAAACAAGCACACGAACACCCATGCCAGCCGAAAACCGTTTCGGCAAATAACGGGCAACCAATAAACAGGATGCATGGTCAACCAGCAAATAAAACCGGTACATCAACCAGGAAAAAAACACCCACAATACAAGATAACGAAATACGGGAAATCCGTTCCAAAGCATACTGATAACTGTTGCAGGATCCTGCCTGATGTATTCAAACACCAGACTATTGAGACGCTGATGGAATTCACGGTAAAAGTCCAATTCAGCTATAAAGAAAAAAATGGATACGGATGACGCACATGCCAGCCAAAGCACCAGGTATTTTCGAAGCCTGATTGATGACGGGAAAAAACATCCCGCCAACAATGGCAGGGACAGTATGCACACAACCATAAGATCAAAGCGCACGCCCGTGAAAAAACTTGTTAACACTTCAGATGCAGGGATCGTACTGGCAAGATCAATGTTGTAGCGGTACAGCCCGAATCTACACAAGGTAAACATAGCCAGCAATGTAAGCATGGCAAATGCCATAAAAATAGTGTGGCCTGCCAGCGTATGTCTGTCTGTATGCATGTAATCCGGTGTGCTTTTCATATTTTTTTCCTGGAAATTCTCAGCAACCTTGATCGACCTTGCTCTGCCACCAGAACATCATCCTCACCATTTTCTAGCACTGACTGTGGAGAATGCAGATGTCGAGCCACGACATGCAATTGTTGGTAATCATAAAAAAGCAGGCGGCCGTTATTGGTTACGTCTTCTGTAATCCATATGCCTTTATCGGTGCACCGCAGAAACCCGGGGCCGTTAAGCCCGCCCGCTATTGCATTCATTTTTCCATCAGCAAACTCAAACAGGTCTCCGCGCTTGTTATCCACGACAAAAACTCGCTGGTTTTTCCCGATACAGATTCCCTCACCTGCTTCAAATCCCTGATACAGAACAGTTTCACGATAATCGCGCGGATCAATTTCTATCAAACGCCCGTGCATGGCATCTTCAACAATCAACCAACGGCCAGATGCTGTAGCGACAATCGATTCCGGTTTCACCAGCATCACGATTGGCGTTACCTGCCCGTCGCGCCACCATAATACGGGCTGGTCCGTATATTCCTGTGTCACTACCACGCCGTCGCTGTAGGGCATTAGCCCATCGGGCTTATACAGCTTGTCTACCAACACTTCGTATCGGCCATTCATAGTGTCTAGCTGTATGAGCTGTCCACTGCCCGGCTGGCTGGCTGGCTGCTTTGCTGACAATGTAGCCAGCAAGCGACCATCGGGCATACGGGCCAGTGACGTAATCCTGTGCAGGTTTTCTTGCAGAACTTCATATTGCCAACCGTCCGCAACGGTGACAGGACTAAAACGCAACCACGCCAATACGATAGCTGCACAGAAAAATGCCGCCACCATCACGCTGGAAACAACTTTGAGAATCAGCAGTTTTGACAAACAGCCTGCACCGGTCAATTACATCCGGGCATTCAAGCACAGGAGCTGTGAATATTTTGTCAACCTGAAACCTGTGCGACTATTTCAGGTTTTTCTGGCAGAAATCGGTAATGACATCGCGGATTTTCCGCTCGAACATCGACAACATCATGTTGAGCCTGATCTCGATATCTACCCGATGGGGATGCAACATCAATGTGCCACTGGCGCCGCTGCGGTGAAAATCAATCCGGTTGCCATGCCACACACTGGTAATCTGGTATTCCTGGTGCAGCTCATCCGTCAACCGATCCAGCACTTCCCTCACGGTATGCTCTGGCTGTGTGTGTTCATGCCGGATCGATATCTTTGCCATCGTTTTACTTGCTCACCTTGAAATCATTTTTCAGCTTTTTCGGCACCATGACTTTCTTCAGGCGTGTGTATTGCGGTATGCCATTTTTATAAGGCGGATAATCTTCGCCCTGTATCAATGGGCTCAGGTACTCACGACAGGCCGCCGTAATGCCATAACCGTCTTTAGTGATGTAATCCCGTGGCATCTTTTTCTCGACATTCGCGACTTTTGCCAATGGCGCTTCCGTGATTGTCCAGGAGTATTTCTTGCCTTTACCGCGCGTAATTGCTGGCATCACTGCATTTTTACCGGCGAGCGCCATTTCAACTGCGGCTTTCCCCACTGCATACGCCTGGTCCACATCAGTAGCAGATGCAATGTGACGCGCTGCGCGCTGCAAATAATCCGCCAATGCCCAATGGTATTTGTAACCCAGCTCATCTTTCACCAGCTGCGCCAGTGTCGGCGCAACACCGCCGAGTTGTTTATGGCCAAACGCATCAACCGTACCGGCATCTGCCAGGAAAGTACCGTCTTTGTACTGCGCACCTTCACTGGCGACAATCACGCAATAGCCATTTTTCTGCACAGTCTCTTTAACGCGCTTCAGGAATTTGGCTTTATCAAACGCTATTTCCGGAAAGATAATAATGTGCGGCGCATCACCGTCCTGTTCTGCAGCAAGACCACCTGCTGCTGCAATCCAGCCTGCATGACGACCCATCACTTCCAGGATAAATACCTTGGTGGATGTTTCGCACATCGACGCTACATCGAGCGCAGCTTCTTTTGTGGAGATTGCTACGTATTTGGCTACCGAACCAAAACCCGGGCTGTTGTCAGTGATAGGCAAATCGTTATCTACCGTTTTCGGCACATGGATCGCCTGGATCGGATAACCCATGGTTTCAGACAACTGCGAAATTTTCAGGCAGGTATCCGCAGAATCACCGCCGCCGTTGTAAAAGAAGTATCCGATGTTGTGTGCGCGAAACACTTCTATCAGACGCTCATATTCAGCACGGTGCTGGTCAACGCCCTTGAGCTTGTAACGACAAGAACCGAAAGCACCCGACGGCGTGTATTTCAACCCATGAATGGCCTGTGCGCTTTCCTTGCCGGTATCGATCAGCTCTTCACGCAATGCGCCGATAATGCCATTGCTGCCGGCATACACCTTGCCGATGCGGTCGCTGTGGGCGCGGCAGGTTTCAATCACCCCCGCTGCCGAGGCATTGATGACAGCGGTGACACCGCCAGACTGGGCATAGAAAGCATTTTTTTTGGCCATACGGGCTGATCCTGACGAGGGTGAAAACAGGCTGCCATCATAGCGGGCTGGTGCTGGCAGCGGGAGGGGCTTGTGCGGAAATCCCGCTGGCACAGGGTGGCTAAACCGGTGAAAATAGCAAGCCTGATACCCCATAGATTTCCAGCTGACCTTCGTTAGCCGCTGACCTTAACAGGAGTACCCCGTGGATTTTGAATTCAGCACAGACCAGCAGCAATTCATTAACGACGTGCGCGCCTTTCTGGCCGAAGAAGCCAGAAAGCCTTATGCCGCAGAAGTGATGAGCCCGAATCGGGAAGCCGATTCCATGCTTACCGATAGCCCGGAGCGCCGTGAATTCAACAAACAGCTGGCAAAGAAACGCTACCTCGGTATGAGCTGGCCTGTGGAGTATGGCGGTCAGGCCAAAGAAGGTATTTTCGAGTACCTGGTCAACGAAGAGCTGGCCTCGGTCGGAGCGCCCCTGATCGGCAAGGGGGTTGGCTGCGTTGGCAAGACATTGATCCGCCACGGNNGGTTCAGCCAAACAGAAAGCGGAGTTCCTGCCGCAAATCCTCAATGCCGAAATCGAGTTCTGCCTCGGCTATTCCGAACCCGGTGCAGGATCCGATCTCGCATCGCTCAAACTGAAAGCTGAAAAAATTGACGGCGGCTGGAAAGTGAATGGCCAGAAAATCTATAACACGTCGGCACATTTTGCTGACTGGTACTGGCTCGCTGCCCGCACCGATTTCGAGGTAGCCAAACACAAAGGTATATCGCTGTTCCTGATCCCGATGAACTCACCGGGTATCACTGTGCGCGAAATCAAGACCATGGGCGACCATCGCACCAACGAAGTCTTTTTTGATGATGTGTTTATTCCTGATGATGGTCTGGTCGGCGAATTGAACAAGGGCTGGGTGTATATTTGTGAAGCACTGGATTACGAACGCTTCACGCTCTACACCGTTGGTCCGNNCCAGAAGAAATTCGATGTGTTCGTTGACATGATCAAGAATGAAACACGCGATGGCCAGCCGCTAAAAAATGATCCGTATGTGCGAAAAACTGTCGCGCAACTGTCTACCGATCTGGAAACCACCATCATGTTGCAGCGCCGCGTAATTGCAGCAGCGTGCAAGGGTGGCGTACCCACTGTTGAAGCGGCGATGTGCAAACTGTATAGCACACAGCTCGGCCAACGACTCGCCAATGCCGCGCTGGAAATTCTCGGGCCAACCGGCATGCTGCACGAAGGCGTTGAACACGCACCCGTAGACGGGAAATGGGAACACTCCCTGCGCGCTACTGCGCTGGATACCATCGGCGGCGGCACATCCGAGGTGCAGAAAAATATCATTGCGCGTCGCGGGCTTGAATTGCCGTTGGTGATGTAATCATGCTGGAGCTCCCACAACAAATCAGGGACTGGATTGGCAAAGTCGTCGTGATCGATGAAGCTGAAGTTGCTGTTGACCAGAGCCAGATCGAAAATTTCTGTTCCGCGGTGGAAGACGGCAATCCAGTCTATTGGGAAGAAGGCATTTCCCCACCGGGCATGTTGAGTGCCTACAATCGTCCGCACCCGTGGACGCCTTCACGTGGCGACAAACCCGTCAACCGTCCACTCGAACTGCATTTCCGCGTGAAAGACCTGCTGGAACTCCCGCGTGGTGTTGTTGCTGAACAAGTCTATGAATTTGGTGTGCCTGTGCGTGTCGGTGACCGTCTTCGCGCAGAACAATCGCTACGCGAAGTGAGTGAATTGAAAACCAACAAGCTCGGCACCGGACGCAACTGGACTATCGATGTCACCTACAAGAACCAGCGTGATGAAGTAGTCGGCATCGAATCTGTCAGTTTCTTTGGCTACCAGAGGAACGTGACATGACGCTCAACAACATGGAAGCCTGCAACATGGTTGCCAACAGCATTCACATCGGCACCCGATTGCCTGAATTGCGCGTGACGATGTCGGCGCAAAAAATTATCAGTGCTGCAGCTGCCACACGTGACTGGCAGCCGATTCACCACGATTACGAGATTGCCAGCAAGTCCGGCTTGCGCGGCATTATCCTGAATGCGCCATCCCAGGCCGGCTGGATTTCAAAATATATTACCGACTGGACAGGGCCGCATGCCCGAATCAAACGGCTGGCCTTCAAGATGAAGGATTCCATCTGCCCTGGTGATGAATTGATTATCAAGGGCGAGATAATCGGCAAGACCGATGATTTCATTACAGCTGAGGTGTCACTGCTTGTGGGTGACAAACTCAAAACCAGCGCAGAAGTATGCTTCAGCCTTCCCGCCTGACCGTGTGTTTATAAACCAAGTCGCTTGAAAATTATTTCAGGTATATGCCGGATCACCAGCATAATAATCCGCCAGAACCATGGCGCATAAATAACATCTTTCTTTTTTTGCAAACCCTTTTCAATGCATGCTGCAATCTGCTCAGGCGTTGCCCAGAGTGGACCGCCCTTTTCCATGCTTGCCGTCATCGGTGTGTCAACAAAACCAGGTTTGACGGTCAATACATGTACGCCACGCTTGAATACATGATTGCGCAGACCTTGTGCAAACGTTGTCACCGCGGCCTTGCTGGTGCCATAAAAATAATTGCTCTGCCGGCCTCGGTCGCCCGCCACAGATGAAACCAGCACGATGCTGCCACTGCCTGCCTGCGCCATACGCTCTGCTATCAGGCTCGCTGGCAACATATAACTCATTGCATTCAACTCAAACATGCTGCGCACTGCAGATATATCTTTTTCGAGCGCACGCTGATCCGGCAAGCTCCCTTGGGCAAATAGAGCAACATCCACCATGGGCCAATGCGAATACAGTTGCGCAACGATGCTGCCATAATCCTGCACCAGCGCCATATCAACGGCGTGTAACCGCACCTCTCTGGCACCACGAGCCAGTAAGTCATCTTTTACAATATCCAGCTTATTGGCATCACGGCCTAAAAGATAAAACCCGGCACCCTGCGCTGCATATAAACGCGCCCATGCTTGTGCAATAGCCGATGTAGCACCTGAAATAAATATATTCATCTGATATGCCCTGAATCAATCATGGCTGCACACGGCGCCAGAAACTGGATGAAAAATGCGGATCAATATACGCCCGGAACTCTTCTATCGCGGCATAGCCGGAGCGAAACATATCCGGCGACATACGTGCATCCTTGGCAGGATAAATTGCACCTTCTGCTTCACGAACAATAGCATCCAGATTATTCAACAGATCTAGCGTTGATCGCCCCAGATTAGGGAAATCCAGCGCCAACGTGAACCCCTTTCTTGGAAACGACAACATACCTGGCGAAGCCAGCTCACCAAACTCTTTCAAGACGCTGAGAAAAGATGCCTGGCCCGAACGGGCAATATGCTCCAGCAAGGCAAGGAGCGCAGCACGCGGTTCTTTGGTCAGCACGCACTGGTATTGTATAAATCCACGCGATCCATATATACGGTTCCAGTGATGGACATTATCGAGTGGATAAAAAAAAGTATCGTAATCAGCGCGTGAGTTTTTCTGCGGCTTGCCCATTTTACGGAAATACAGTGCGTTGAATGCAGAAACCGTATACTTGTTAAGCACCCTCGGGGGAAAAGTAAATGGCACTGACAGTTTGCTTTTTGCTTGATGCATAACCGGCAAGCCCAGGTTATTACAATGGTTAGCGCGTGAAAATATACCCCTCCCTGTTGAGGCGCCTTGCGCAAGGCAATCAATCCATGCCACACGGTATTGGTGGGATTCACGTGACTGGTCGAACAGTTGCAAGCAATGGTCAAGGGTTTTGCACTGGAATGAATCATCATCCACAAAAGCATTTTCTACAGGCAGTAACTGTATTTCCGCCCAGGTGACCAGGCCAGTCAACCCCAGCCCACCGATTGTTGCCTTGTAAAATCCCGTGTTGACCTCGGGCGAACACAAGAGTCGCGAACCGTCACTCCTTAACAATTCAAAAGCAATGACATGCCGTCCGAATGTTCCATCACGATAATGGTTCTTGCCATGCACATCGTTAGCAATTGCACCACCTACTGTCACAAATTTTGTGCCCGGTGTAACAGGCAAAAACCAGCCGAGGGGCACACATATATCGAGAATCTGGGCCAGTGACACGCCTGCTTCGCAACGCAACAACCCTGTACTGCCATCAAACGCTATCGCATGGTCCAACAATCTTGTATGCACCAATGCGCCATTATCGTTAAGGCAGCTATCCCCATAACTGCGCCCCAAACCATGGGGCAACAGGAGCTTTTGTGTTGGTGGCAAATTATCCTGCCGCCAAAAGATCGTATGTTCTTCAGAAAAATAATTGAAATAGCGACCCCAGGAGTGACGCGCCTTTTTCATCAGAACCTGGCTCCGATTACCAACAACATAGCGGCAACACCAAACAACAACCAGCTGATGCGATCATGCAGGGCAAACAACAAAGGGTCTTCATGCATTTGTCCCCGGCCTGTAATCAACCACACGCGGCCTAGCCACAGCGCAACAATCGGGCACAGCAACCACAAATAGCGCGGACTGGCATACAACTGAATGACATCCGGACTGTTGATATACAGAGCCATAACCAGCACCGCCATCAATGCACTTGAAGTACCAAGCCCCGTGAGTACTGGCATGTCACTTGTGCGATATCCCCGACACACAACAGCTTTTTCATCAGGCGTTTCAATGCCCATCAGCTCGGATACCCGTTTCACAATTGCGAGACTGAAAAATATGAAACAGGAAAAAGCCAATAGCCAGAAAGAAGCCGGTACGTCCGCCGCAAAGCCACCAGCGAGCACGCGCAGCGCATACAACCCGGCCAGAATAGCCACATCGAGTATCGGCACAGCTTTCAGGCGTAGTGTGTAAATATTCGTGACGATAAAATAGGCCAACAACGCATATACAAATGCTGGTGGCAGAAAACACGCCAGCATGGCCGTTACACTGATCAGCATTATCCCCAGTAAAAATCCAGACGGAATCGAAATCACTGCACTGGCAAAAGGCCTTTTGCGCTTATTGTGATGCAACCGATCTGCATCGAGGTCAGCTATGTCATTCGCTACATAGGAAAAAGAAGCGCAACATCCAAAAGCCAGAAAAGCCAGCACAACATCCGCCAGTTTCTCCATATCCATCATATGGTGTGATGCCAGCAATGGCACAAAAACGAGAGCATTCTTCGCCCATTGGTGCAGACGAATGGCTTTCAGGAAATTACCCAGTGAAAAACCCTTACGCAAATCCATCTCCCCTGAAAAATTAATACGCTGCTTTGCGCGCGCTGCTGCAGCTGGCGTGGCATTAACGAGATAGCACGCTTTCGCTTCGCTCCATACAACATGGTCTACATCATCATTCCCTGCATAGTCATAGCCATTTTTTCCGAATTTTTCTATCAATAGCAAAGCCTTACGCTCGCCAGTGAGGTTAGTATGCTCATCTGTAGCAAATACATCACTAAAGAATTCCAGATGGTTTGCTATGCTTTGCGCCACCGTTTTATAGGCACCAGTCACCAGATACAGCTTGCGTCCATTCGCATGTTCGCTACGAAGAAACCCAAGGAAATCACTGTTATAAGGGAGAAGCGCAGGATCAAGCTGACAGCGAATAGCCAACTCGTGCTTGAGAACGTGTTTGCCGCGCAACAGCCAGACAGGCAAAAGAAAGATTAATAATGGCTGCTGCTTCAGGACACGCACCAGCAGTTCGTACAGCGTATCTGTTTTCAGCAGGGTGCCGTCAAGGTCGACACAGAGCGGCGCCGTATTCATCAGGTGTTTCCTTCGTTATCCAAAAGCACGGACGGTGGCTTGTATTGCAGCCATAACATCGACATGAGGCCGATCACAACAGACAGCCATAAAGTAGCCACCCGACAAATGAGCGAAACGACAAAAGCAGCAGATGCATCAAGACCCACCGCCATCAGCAAACTGGCCATAACAACCTCTGTACCACCTAATCCGCCCGGGGTTATAACACCGGCCATCATAGCCAGAAAAAATATGCCCATCAGCACCAGTGTATCTGCTTGCGCGCCCAGCAAAGTGGCCAGCCAGCTAAAACCATACGCTTCTGCAGACCAGGACACCAGACCCAGAATTGAGGCCGGCAGGAATATTTTCATGGACATCAGGTCAGCGGACTTTTCAAAAAACTTTGGGGCAGCCTGGAAGAATTTCCTGAGCAATACAGGCGAAACCCTTTCAAGCCGCGCGCTGACGGAAAGAAATAGTATTGGCTTGTAGATTGCCAGCATCACAGCAATCACCAACAGCAACATGGACCAGCCTATCCAGTGCAGATGGGGGAAATAAAAAAGTGCTGCCGTTGACATCAGTAATGCCGGCACAAGATCGGACAACCGGTCCAATAAAAACACAGCAAGAGAATGTGCATTATTAATGCCGTGACGCGTATTGAAATACAGGCACCGAATCGTTTCACCCGCCTTTCCCGGCGTGGTTGTCAAGGCAAATCCAGCCCAGTAACAAACCAGCCCGTCTCCAAATGCGGGCCTGTCTCCCAGATGGCGCAACATGAAATACCATCGAAGATAGCGAAGGAAATAATTGAGGATCGACAGCGCGCAAAGAAACAGCAAGCCGGATATGCCGACCCGACTGACAGCCTCGGCAATTTTTTCACCATCATTCATGCCTGCCCATATTCCATAGCCAAGCACGGCGATAACAATCGAATAAACCAGAAAACTGAAACGATTCAAGCGCAATCCCGCATCATATGCCTGCAGCCAGTTCAATCACGGAAATTGGTGAATTGTAATGGCATGCCCAGCGACTCCTGTTCTGTGCGCAACATTGCAATCACCTCCTGCAAATCATCACGCTTCTTGCCAGTCACCCTTACCTGCTCTCCCTGAATAGCAGCCTGTACTTTCATTTTCTTTTCCTTGATGAGCTTGATGATGCGTTTCGCCAATTCCTGCTCCAATCCTTCACGCAGTGTGACAGACTGCTTGACAGTCTTGCCACTCTGCTCAGGCTCCTTGATATCCAGGCAGGCAATATCGATTCCACATTTGATCAAGGCCTGCCGCAAGATATCCAGCATCTGCTGCACCTGTATATCTGCCTCCGCCACCATAGTGACCACTTTGTCCGCATACTCAAAACGCGCATCCACGCCCTTGAAGTCAAACCGGTTGGCTACAATGCGGTTCGACTGATCGATAGCATTCGTCACCTGGTGTTTTTCCAACTCTGAAACAATATCAAACGACGGCATAGCAACACTCCCGGCACAGCAACAGAATAGACCCGAAGTTTACATCAGCCGGCATTGGTTCAATAATGCCCATTCACCTTCTGGCCAAGATAAACCATGAAATATCGCCGACTGGGCAAAACAGGCTTGCAAGTATCCAGTGTCGGCATTGGCACCTGGCAGTTAGGCAATCACTGGGGCAAGCAATTCGAGCAGGATGAAGTCAACAACATCTTTGCACGGGCAAGTGAACTGGGCATCAATCTGGTGGATACCGCCGAATGCTACGGGCATCACGTATCCGAAAACTTCATCGGGCAGGCGCTGGCTTCCAGCCGGGACCGCTGGATCATAGCCACCAAGTTTGGCCACAACCGCTGCAGTGAGCTCCCTGGCGAAGCCCACTGGCAAGCCGATCAGGTACGGTTGCAGCTGGAAGCGTCCTTACACGCACTGAAGACTGATTACATCGATATCTACCAGTTCCATTCTGGTACGCGCGAACAACTCGACAATGATGATTTGTGGACAATGCTCAATAAACAGGTGCAAGCAGGCAAAGTTCGCTACCTGGGCATTTCCATCGGCCAACCCAGCCAGTTGTATCAGGTGGATCGCGCCACCGCACTGGGCGTTTCTGTGATCCAGACCATCTATAACGCCATCAACAACAAGGCAGCAGAAACAGTACTGCCATCTTGCCAACGCCAGGATCTCGGTGTGCTGGCCCGCGTGCCACTGGCCAGTGGTTTCTTGTCCGGCAAATACCAGCCGGATGCGCAATTCCCGGTTAACGATGTGCGGGCTGAGCGCAAACCGGAAGTGAACCAACAGCAAATCACGCAGGCGCTGGCTGTGTTGGAAAATGTTCCTGCCAATGTCGAACCTGCGAGCTGGGCCTGCGCATGGTGCTTGCAACACCCTGCCATCAGCAGCGTTATACCCGGCATCAAAACTATCGAGCAACTGCAGATCAATGCCGCTGGCGCGGATCTGTGACACTCCTGACCTGACACGGCTGATCCATGCGCGATAACATCTATTCCGATACGCTGGCCAATGTGGCCGATTTTCGTTTTGACGATAAGGTAGCGTCTGTTTTTCCTGACATGATCCAGCGATCCGTGCCTGGCTACAGCAATATAATTGCAATGACCGGTTTGATAGCTGCACGCCATGCACAAGACCATACGCGTTGTTACGATCTCGGCTGCTCACTGGGCGCATCTACCTTTGCCATGGCACAGCAATTACAAGGGCGTCCACTACAGTTTCTTGCAATAGACAATTCGGAAGCCATGCTGTCGCGCTGTCGGGAAAACATCGCATCACTCAAAACACCCACAGACATCCAGCTGGTGTGTGATGCCTTGCAAAATATACTCATCGACAATGCCAGCATGGTGGTACTGAATTTCACCCTGCAATTTGTACCGCTGGATGAGCGGGCTACGGTCATCCAGAATATCTACAATGGCCTAAAACCGGGCGGCGCGCTGATCCTTTCCGAAAAAATACTGTTCGAAAACCCTGTCATGCAAGAATTAACCACAGAACTCCACCACGCTTTCAAGATGGCCAACGGCTACTCGGAAATGGAAGTGAGCCAGAAACGTTCCGCACTTGAAAATGTACTGATTCCAGAAACGCTTTCAGCGCATAAGCTTCGCTTGCGCAGTGCCGGGTTTGAAAACCTGGGAGTGTGGTTCCAGTGTTTCAACTTCATGTCCCTGGTAGCAATAAAATAATGCCGAGAATTAACGCACTGGATTATTCCGCCTTGTATGCGCGCATGGAAAATCCGGATTTACAGCCGTGGCGAAAAATTTTGCCAGCCATGATTGCCAGCAACTTCAACGCAGAGCGCTGGGGTGATATACCGCGCTGGCTGACCTGTCTGGAAAATTTGCCTCTCATTGAAACGACCAACAGACAGCTCGATGCCGATACCATATCTGTGTCGGCAAAAATACCGCTGGATACAGAAACACAAACACAACTTGAATCTGCACTGCGCGGCCTGCATCCATGGCGTAAAGGACCTTTTGATATCTGTGGTACATACATTGACACAGAATGGCGCTCAGACTGGAAATGGCAACGGCTTCAGGAACACATTGCCCCGTTAACAGGTAAAACCGTACTGGATGTTGGCTGCGGTAGCGGCTATCACTGCTGGCGCATAAAAGGGGCAGGGGCAGATCTGGTGATAGGCATTGATCCTTCACCGCTTTTTGTTGTGCAATATTGGGCATTGCAACATTTTTTGCAGAATGACAGCGTGTTTGTTGTTCCAGCAGCGTGCGAAGATTTGCCGCAAGACATGCAGGCATTCGATACCGTTTTTTCGATGGGGGTTTTGTACCACCGCCGCGCGCCGATGGACCATCTTCTGGAATTGAGACAATTATTGAAACCGGGTGGCCAGCTGGTGCTGGAAACATTGGTAGTATCGGGCGATGAAAATACCGTGCTGGTCCCGGAAGGCAGGTATGGACGCATGGGCAATGTGTGGTTTATTCCAAGCGTAGCCGCGCTGACAAGATGGCTGGAAAAAATGCGTTTTTCTGACATAAAAGTTGTGGATGTTTGCGTGACCAGTACAGAAGAGCAACGCAGCACCGACTGGATGACGTTCCAGTCATTACAGGATTTTCTTGATCCTGCAGACCACAACAAGACAATAGAGGGCTATCCGGCACCGATGCGTGCTGTCATCACTGCCACGCGCTAAAAAGTTGTTAATCACATCAGAAAATATGGACACCCAACCACCAGCAAATAGCGGCAATCAACGCACTGCACGGGATTGTAAAAACCCATGCCCACACAATCGTGCCCGCCACACCCCAACGCACCGCTGATAATTTACGGTTGGCGCCAACGCCCACAATCGCGCCGGTAATCGTATGCGTAGTAGAGACAGGAATACCCAGTGAGGTCGCTGTGAACAACATAACAGCTCCCGCTGTTTGTGCTGCAAAACCACCCACAGGGCTGAGCTTGGTAATTTTTTGCCCCATCAGGCGGATAATGCGCCAACCACCAAATGCTGTACCGAGCCCTATTGCGGAGTAACAGGAAAACACTACCCAATAAGGCACATGCTCATCCTTGCCAGTGACACCTGCTGCAATCAACAGCATCCAGATAATGCCGATGGTTTTTTGTGCGTCATTTCCGCCATGCCCGAGTGCGTACGCTGAAGCAGACACCAGCTGCAACCGACGTGACCAGTTTTCAACGCGACGCGGTGTGTGGGTTCGAAACATCCATCCAATCAGCAGCATCAACAATCCGCCCAGCAACATTCCTACCAGAGGCGAAATAACAATAAACATTACCGTTTTGATGATGCCAGCCGAAATTAATGCGCCTGGGCCAGCCTTCGCCAGCGCCGCGCCAATCAGGCCACCGATCAATGCGTGTGAAGACGATGACGGAATGCCGTAGTACCAGGTAATAACATTCCACGCTATCGCACCAACCAACGCACCAAACACAACGTAGTGATCCACTATCGATGGATCAATGGTGCCTTTACCAACCAGTGCGGCCACTTTGAGCTGGAACACCCAGATCGCAACAAAATTGAAGACGGTAGCCATCATCACAGCTTGATAAGGCTTGAGTACACGAGTAGAAACGACTGTCGCTATCGCGTTAGCCGCATCGTGAAAACCGTTCATGAAATCGAAAGCCAGCGCCAGCGCTACAAGAAACGCCAACACGCCGAAAGACATGGTCATCTGGTCCATAATGTGCAGCTACTCAGGAATTTTCGAGAATAATCGCTTCCAGAATAGTGGCCACCTGTTTGCAACAGTCAGTCACTGTTTCCAGCAATTCGTAGATAGCTTTTAGTTTGATGAGTTCGCGTACATCAGGCTCTTCCCGGAATAATTTTGACATTGCATCCCGCAATACCACATCAGCATCCGATTCCAGCTTGCTGATTTCTTTACAGGCCTCAAGAATCGCCGGGCCATTGTTCATGTTGTGCAACATCCCCACTGCTTTCGCCACTACCTGACACGAGGCGCGAATAATGTCCGCAAAACGGATCGCCTCTGGCGTGGCACGGCGAATATCATAAGTGGTGACCGTGCCCGCTGCATCTTGCATGGTATCCAGCACATCATCGAGGTGTTTGATCAGCTGGTGAATCTCGTCACGGTCCAGGGGCGTGATGAAAGTTGCATGGAGCATCGCCATAGTCTCATCGACGATTTTATCGGCGCGTCCCTCAATGGTATCCAGTGTTTCTGCATGCGCTGCAGCAGCGGCTTGCGATTGGTTCAAGGCAGCCATCACTGCGACCAGCGCATCAGCGCCCCGAACAATCTCCTTGGTGTGTGCGTTGAACAAGTCAAAAAATTTGACTTCGCGGGGCATGAATCGACCAAACATACAACACCTGAGGCAACTTATCGGGGCTGCAAGATTACCTTCTATGACAGTTTTGTGACAGTATACGTATCAATATTTAGTCAATTTATGAACAATACCCGTTATCATTTATGCATCTTTCATTACTGATCTTTTTGTCATGACGCTCCATCTCCGTTTTATCCTCGCCCTGCTGGTCTCTGTCAGCCTGATAATGGTCACCGGCTGTGAGTCTGTATCCTCGACATCCAAGCACCCCAAGACTGCTCCACGGAAAATAGTGAAGCTGCCCACACCCAGCCGTGCTGACCGCGTGGTGATTGAAAAGAGCAAACGCACCCTGACCGCCTATGCCGGGAAACAGCCGCTGGCTACATTCAAAGTGGCACTGGGTCGAGACCCTATTGGCCCGAAAACGTGCAAGGGCGACTACCGCACGCCTGAGGGGCACTACAAGATCATTGGCCAGAACCCTGTATCCAATTACTACCGCTCATTACGGATCAACTACCCGAACGCCGAAGATATTGCCAACGCCAAAAAGAAGGGCTGCGATCCCGGTGGTGATATCGTTATACACGGGCTGCAGAACGGGTATGACTGGGTGGGGCGCACCCATTGCTCTGTTGACTGGACCAGCGGCTGTATTGCCGTGACCAACCAGGAGATGGACTACCTTTGGAAAATATTGCCGGTCGGCACCCCTGTGGAGATTCGTTCATGATGTTACGCCAACAATTGGCAGCAGCCATCGCGCTGTTTTTCTCTGCCACCTACCCCTTGCAGGCCAGGATTTTTACCTTGCCGCCCAGTGGCGAATCCCTGATCGGTAAAGAAGAAAGAATTGTCGCGGGACGTGAAGATACGCTGATCGACATCGGTCGCCAGTATGATGTCGGCTACGACGAAATCCTGAATGCCAATCCCGGTGTGGACGCATGGATGCCGCAGAACGGCTCCACCGTGGTGCTGCCGCATCTGTATCTACTCCCTGATGCGCCACGCCAGGGTATTGTCATCAACACTGCAGAAATGCGACTTTATTACTACCCTAAAGCGGCGGCGGGCAAAACGCCCACTGTTGAAACTTATCCCCNNCGGCCGCAGTGACTGGAACACGCCGCTGGCGGCCACAAAAGTCACGCGCAAAGTGGCAGGACCCACCTGGTATCCGACTGCATCTGTTAAAAAAGAACACCTGCAAAACGGCGATCCCTTGCCCAGCGTAGTACCTGCTGGCCCGGATAATCCGCTGGGTAAATATGCCATCTATCTGGGCATTCCCGCCTACCTGATCCACGGCACCAATAACGAATACGGCATTGGCATGCAGGTCACACACGGGTGTATGCGCATGTACGCCCCGGATATCGAGCGGCT
>DDBK01000163.1:27163-60073 GCA_002333095.1 Cellvibrionales bacterium UBA2034 | reverse complement strand
AACGACACCACCCTGCTGAACCAGCTGGTCAAGCTACACTTGAGGGAATATCTGGATTACCCTGTGGACTGGCAAGCAGTGGAGCAGGCAAGAATCGAGGCTAACGGGATTCCTGTCGCCGTAGGCCCCACAGTGACACCGGTCAGCCTGAGCCAATAGGCTCTCTTTAGTCCCCCCCCCAAGAAAAGAACTTACCCCCAAACTCCAGCCATAAAAAAACCCGCTGCCCCGAAGGGCGGCGGGTTCTCGCCTAGCTCTGGAAAACTAGCCTCCAGAANNCAGTTTGCTGAGCAGCAGCAGCAGCAGCAGCAGCAGAATCAGCAGTTTGCTGAGCAGCAGCAGCTTCTTCACGTACTTTATCCAGATCACCGTTGCTTGCGCAACCAGCGGCCAGAACGAGAGTTGCTGCAACGATAGACGCTTTCAACATTTTCATCAGAGACTCCATGGATTAACAGATAATAGACACTAGGCAGGACCTAAATAATCCTCCCTGCCAATGAGGACTGGGTTAGCCTAGCACAATTTTTGAATCTGTACTTGATAAATAACAATTATTTCAACTACTACCCTCACCGACGCACTGACTTTATTCAAGCCAGACTGGAAGACAGGCGTACCATCGTCCCTGTGGGCGCTATGCTACACTGCAACGCATTCTCTCACCCTATCCCAAGACTGTTCGATGCTCGACTGGATCAAAAGCCGCGTCTCAAACGCAAAAAAACAGCGCCCACCTGCCAGACCCGGCCTAGCCACCACTGCCGAGGTGATTGCGCCCGCCCAACACGGCATTCCTGACCAGAAAATCAGTGGCAATGCCCTGCGCGTGATCGAAAGGCTACATGAAGCCGGTTACGATGCGCACATCGTCGGCGGCAGTGTCCGTGACCTGCTGCTGGGCCTACGCCCCAAGGATTTTGATGTCGCTACCAATGCCACCCCGGAGCAGGTGCGGCAGGTATTCCGTCATTCACGCATCATTGGTCGACGATTCCGCATTGTGCATGTCATGTTTGGCCGCGACTTGATTGAAGTCACCACCTTCCGCGGCCACCACAGCAACGCTGAAAACAAGAAAGACGGCGAAGTGCACGACAGCGGCCTGCTGCTGCGTGACAATGTCTACGGCAGCATCGGGGAAGACGCTATCCGCCGTGATTTTACCGTCAACGCGCTGTACTACGGCGTCGACCGGCAGATACGCGATTTCTGCAACGGTATGCGCGATATCCAGAAGCGCCAGATCCATATGATCGGGGATCCTGAAACCCGCTATCGCGAAGACCCGGTACGGATGCTACGGGCCGTGCGGCTTGCCGCGAAACTGGATTTTACGCTGGAAAAAAATACCGCAGCCCCNNACCCCTACTGGACGACATCTCCAATGCCAGGCTTTTTGACGAAATGCTCAAGCTTTTTTTGGCGGGCAGCGCTGTAAAAACCTTTGACCTGATGGTGCAGCACCAACTGTTCCGCACCCTGTTTCCCGGCCCGGCCCGGCTGCTGGAGCCCGGCAACTATTCGGATCGCCTGATTCATCAAGCACTCGCGAATACAGACGACCGCATCCGCAGGGAGCTGCACGTGACCCCGGCTTTTCTCTGCGCAGCCATTCTCTGGCCCGTGTTGCAACAGCAGCAGCAACATGCCGAGCACGAGGGGCTGCCGGCTTATCAGGCATTGCAAAAAGCTGCGCAAAAAGTGATCAGCGAACAGATCAAACGCATTGGTATCCCCAAACGTTTCACCCTGCCCATGCAGGAAATCTGGGAATTGCAATGGCAACTGTCCCGTCGTCAGGGCGGACGTGCTGATCGCATGCTGGAGCACGCGCGTTTCCGTGCCGCCTATGATTTCCTTCTACTGCGCGAACAAGCCGGCGAAAACTTGCACAACCTCGGCCAGTGGTGGACCGATTATCAGGCAGCAGACCCTGAACAACGTCTTCACATGCAGCAAAACCTTGGCCGCGAGGATGGGGGAGCACGCAACAATAACCGCCGCCGGCGCGGTGGACGCAATCGTGGCGGGCCAAAACCTGACCAAGCCAAAACCGATCAAGCCTGAGCCATCATGACCGTCACCGCCTATATCGGCATTGGCAGCAATCTGGCCGACCCACTCAAGCAAGTCCATCGGGCAATTACAGCCCTCAAGGCCATCCCCGCATCCAACCTCAAAACCGTATCAGNNCCGCATCCAACCTCAAAACTGTATCGCCCTGGTATGGCAGCAGCCCGGTCGGTGGACCGGGCGGACAACCGGATTACATCAACGGTGTCGCCTGCCTGCACACCCGCCTGTCACCCCACGCGCTGCTGGATGAACTGCAGGCTATCGAGCAACAACAACACCGTGAAAGGCATACGCGCTGGGGCGCACGCACGCTGGATCTGGATCTCCTGCTTTATGGCGACCACACCATGGACGATGCAAGACTCACGCTACCCCATCCACGCATGTTCACGCGTGCATTTGTGCTGGCTCCACTCGCCGACATCGCTCCTCATCTTGCGCTTCCCAACGGGTGCAGTGTTGGGTCATCATTGTCGGCACTTTCCACGACAGGCCTGTGGCAGCTAGCTAATGACTGACGACTCTTTCGACAATCTCCATTTTGATTTTGAAGGCCGCACATTGCCGCGCTTTGTTGCTGTCGAGGGGAATATCGGCGTCGGCAAAACCACGCTGGCCAAACGCCTTGCTTCTACATTCAGTTACCAGACGTTGCTGGAAGCCGCCGAAGAAAATCCGTTTCTGGAGCGCTTCTATCTCGACCGCAAACGCAACGCACTTCCTACCCAACTGTACTTTCTCTTCCAGCGCAGCCAGCAATTCCGCGAATTGCGGCAGGGCGATATGTTCTCGCCGCTGCGCATAGCAGATTTCCTGCTCAACAAGGATCCCTTGTTTGCGCGCGTTACCCTTGATGACGATGAATTCAACCTGTACAAAAAAGTGTATGACCAGTTAATCATCGATGCACCCAAACCGGATCTGGTGGTTTATCTGCAAGCGCCGGTTGATACCTTGATGAAACGTGTCCGGCAGCGTGGTATTGCCGCAGAACAACGGATTGACCTTGAATACCTGCAACAGCTTAATGAAGCCTATACACAGCTGTTTCATTACTATAACGATACGCCATTATTAATAGTGAACGCTGCGGACATTGATCTGGCAAATAATCCGGCACACTACCGTGAACTGGTTGAATACATGCTCACCATCCGTAATGGCCGGCATTATTACAACCCCTCCACAATCTGATTCTTCCAGACGAGAACATCGATGCGCACTATCACGATCAACACCCTGCAAAACATGAAGGAGGATGGTGAAAAGTTTGCTGTACTGGCAGCGTACGATGCAACATTTGCGCACTTTATCAGCGAAGCTGAAGTTGAAGTGATTCTGGTCGGCGACTCCCTTGGTATGGTTATACAAGGGCATGACACCACACTGCCTGTCACCATCGAACAGATTGCCTATCACACTGCTGCAGTAAAACGCGGCGCAAAACGCTCGCTGATCATGGCCGATATGCCTTTTATGAGTTATGGCGACAGTGATACAGCATTGCAAAATGCAGCCACGCTGATGCAATCGGGCGCACACATGATCAAGCTGGAAGGCGGCGAATGGCTGGCAGAAACGTTTCATAAAATGTCACAACGCGGCATTCCTGCTTGTGCGCATCTTGGGCTTACCCCGCAATCGGTAAACAAATTTGGCGGGTATAAAGTGCAGGGGCGCGACGCTGATCACGCACAACAAATATTGAATGATGCGCAAACCCTGGAACAGGCGGGCGCCGATCTGTTGGTGCTTGAATGTGTTCCTACTGCATTGGCCACTGACATTACCCGCGCGCTCACTATTCCAGTGATTGGCATTGGCGCCGGCCCTAATACTGATGCACAAGTGCTGGTGCTGTATGACATGCTAGGCCTCACGCCTAGCCGCGCGCCCAAGTTCACCAAAAACTTTTTACGCGACAGCGAAGACATTCCAGCGGCTTTACGTGCTTATGTTGAAGACGTCAAAAGCGGGGCTTTTCCTGCCGATGAACACAGTTTTAAATAAAAATATCCGCTTTAAATAATCCAGGACTCTATTCATGAAACGTCGCGGCATTCTTTACACCGTTTCAGCGCCTTCCGGTGCCGGTAAAACCAGCCTCGTGAAAGCATTGCTGGACCAGTGCCCTGAACTGCAGGTGTCGGTATCGCATACCACACGCGCGCAGCGGCCCGGTGAAATCAATGGCGTGAATTACCATTTCATTGACCGCGCTGAATTTACCAACATGATAGATCGTGGAGAGTTTCTTGAACTGGCTGAAGTGTTCGGCAACCTTTACGGCACTTCACAACGGTGGGTGGAAGAAACGCTGATCGCTGGCCGGGATGTCATTCTGGAAATTGACTGGCAAGGCGCCCAGCAAATCCGCCGCCTCATGCCGGACAGCATCAGCATCTTCATACTGCCCCCATCCCTGAAAGCCCTTCAAGAGCGTTTGCAAGGACGGGGACAAGACGACAGCGTGGTGATCGAAAAACGCATGGCGCAAGCGCATGACGAAATCGCACACTACACTGAAGCGGATTATCTGGTGGTAAACGATGTTTTTGACAAGGCATTGGCCGATCTCACAGCCATTATCCGGGCGCAAACACTCCAGCTGAAATATCAGCTGGGGAATCTGCAGAGATTGCTCAGCGATCTGCTGGCCTGAGCAATTTGTTCTGCATTTTATTTGTGTGCGATCGGTTTATCTGTAAAAAGGTAATCTTTTAATTCCTTGTCAAAGCGTTTGTCGTTTCTTCTGATCCACTCAAGCACCATAGCAGCGTGCTCTTTTTCCTCATCCCTGTTGTGTGCCAGTATTGCCTTCAATTCTTCATTTTTGCACGCATCCACTCTCTGGTTGTACCAGTCTACTGCTTCGAGCTCTTCCATCAGTGATGTAATGGCCCTGTGCATATCCCGGGTTTCATCTGAGAGTTCATTTATTGGTTCGTGATAGCCTTCATTTGACATGGTTATTTCCTCGATGAATAGCGCTATAAGCGGGGTGCATAACACAGCCAAGCATGCGCCTATCTGTTGGCAATGTAAGATTTTTCTTTCCGTTTCAACCCGTTAAGCGGCCGCACTTCTACTGGAGCACGGGAGGCAACGGCGGCCTTGCTCCCCTACACAACATCCCCTTGCATCAAAACTTACTCACGAGTAAGCTACTTGCATGTCAGTAAGTCATATCGCCCCGCCCCCCCGCCGCACCACCCTCAAGGCGGACGAGACCCGTGAGTTGATACTCGGCGCGGCCGAACTGCGCTTTGCCGCCACAGGCTTTTACCCCTGCCGGCTGGAAGATATTGCAGATGATGTGGGCATTACCCGCACGGCGGTGATCTACCACTTCCAGGACAAGGAAACCCTGTACAACGCGGTGCTGGAAAAGCTGTTCACCCAGCTCAATGAACGCATCAGCACTGCCCTGGATCTCCCGGTTGGCCTGGCGGAGCGTGTTGAAGCCGCTGTGGAAGCCTGGCTGGATTTCGCGGGCGAACGCCCTACCCTCATGCGCCTGTTCATGCGTGAGGTGGCTGGCTCTGAGGGCGGGTTGCGTCCTGAAGTACAACGCCATGTTGAACCAATGTTTGCGCGTTTGATCAGTGCACTCAGTGAAGGACAACGCAGCCATGCATTTCGTGCAATGGATCCGGTGCAATTCTGGTCCATTCTCGCAGGTGCTTCGATGTTCTTCATTATGGATGCACCATTGCTAGCCAACGCAGAAACGATTGCGCAGCTGGATGCCCCTAAATTGAATAGCTACAAACAGGAATTGAAACGCGTGGCGCGGCAAATGCTCAGCGTTCAGGATGACAAGCCATGAGCGCACCAAACACATTCGACGTATTGTTTTTGCCATCCGGCCTGAAAGGCCAGTTTGCGGCCGGCACGCCATTGCTGGATGCGGCGCGTGAACTGGGTATCGGGATTGAATCTATTTGTGGCGGCACCGGCGCATGTGCAAAATGCAAATGTCAGGTGTTGGATGGCACGTTTGATGACGAAGGCCACGAATTGTCGATGGGCCACATGGTCACCACGAGTCACGGTTTGCGTTCGCGCAACTCGCACGTAACACCTGCCACCGAACACGAACAGAAACTCACACGCAAACACCAATTCAAACATGGCGAACGACTGGGTTGCCAGACACGTGTTCTGGGTGATGCCGTAGTATTTATTCCTGAAGAAGCGCGGGTTCGCGAAGCCATTGTGCGCAAAGCGGCTGGCAAACCGATTGCCGTGCGCGATCCTGTTACGCGCAAATATTTCGCCACCGTGCCTGCGCCAACACTGGAAGACCATCGCGGTGATTGGGAACGTTTGCGTGACGCATTGAAGGCTGAGCACGGGATCAATGTTGCAATTGATTTCACTACATTGAAACAATTGTCTGACATCGCCAAACCACAACGCGCCAAAATCATGCATCTCACTGTCACTGTCTGGCTGCCTGACCCGAATGGTGTTGGCGAAGTGGTGCGCATTGAAAATGGCGACACGACTGCAACACTGCTCGGTCTGGCGGTGGATCTAGGCACCACGACGATGGCTTCTTATCTGTGTGATATGCACACCGGCGAGACGCTGGCGACAGAATCACTCATGAACCCGCAAATCAAGATCGGCGGTGACGATGTGATGAACCGCATCGCCGCGAGTGATAATCCTGAAAAACTCGACCGCATGCAAAAAGCAGTCACCAGCTCACTCGGCGAGCTGGCTGATCGCGTCACAAAGTCTGTAGGTTACACAGCGCAGGACATCAGCGAGATCGTGCTGGTGGCCAACACCTGCATGCACCATATTTTTCTGGGGCTTGATCCAGACTCTCTCGGAAAATCGCCCTTCAATCCGCGCATTTCACAATCCGTGAATATAAAAGCGCGTGATTTGCACGTTAAGCACGTGTTGCCATCGGTCAACATTCACCTGTTAGCCAATCAGGCTGGTTTTGTAGGCGCCGATAACACTGCTGTTGCGATTGCACTGGAACCGTACAATTCGGATGACCTGGTGGCGATTATTGATATCGGCACTAATGGTGAAATACTGGTGGGCAATCGCGACAAGATTTATTCCACATCGTGTCCAACCGGCCCAGCACTGGAAGGTGCCAGTATCAAATTCGGTGTGCGTGCTGCGCGCGGCGCGATTGAAAAAGTGCGCGTTGAACCCGGCACATTTGATGTGCGGTTCAAAGTGATCGGCAAGGAAGCGTGGAACACACGTTTAGTCGCCAATGAAATCGGTGCCATCGGTTTGTGCGGCTCAGGCATTATCGATGCCGTTGCCGAACTGTTCAAAGCCGGCATTCTCGCCACCAATGGCAAATTCAATATGGAGATCGAAACGCCCCGACTACGGCGCGGCGAAGACGGTGATCCGGAATTTGTCATTGCCTGGGCGGAAGAAACCGCGATGGGTCGCGACATCACCATGACAATCGATGACGTGCGCAATGTGCAGCTCGCCAAAGCTGCGGTGTATTCCGGCATTCAGGTGTTGCTCGATAAACTGGGGCGCGACAAACCGGAGAAAGTAATTCTTGCCGGGGCTTTCGGTTCGCATCTGGATTTGCGTCGTTCGCTGATGCTTGGCCTGTTTCATGATGTCGGCTTCGGGAACATGCACTCTGTGGGCAATGCGGCCGGCGACGGCGCACGCATGGCACTGATGAACCGCGCCAAGCGCGAAGAGGCCGAGCACATCGCCCGCAAGATCCATTATGTGGAGTTGACCAATGAGCCGGGGTTCGTGCCCCATTTTGTTGATGCCACCTTGTTACCCAACAAAAAACATGCATTTCCGTCACTGGCACGGTATGGTATTTACCCCGCGCCGCCGGCAGAACCCCGAAAACGCCGCCGTGAACGTACAGCGGCCTGAACCTGAAAAGCCTGCACTAACCACTTATCACTACCACTGTAAAGATCGAGGAGATTGTTATGGACCAGAATGATATTTCAGAAATTGCCGAACTGATTGCCGACCTCGATGATGAAGCGATAGAGCTGGTCAAGGAATGCCTGGAAGCCGGCCTTGATCCTGTTTCTGTACTAAAAGACGGCGTAGTAAAAGGCCTGGAAAAAATTGGCCAGCTGTTTGAATCAAAAGATTACTTCCTGGCCGAATTGATGGTAGGCGGCGAGCTTGCTGAAACCTGCATCAAGATTATCGACCCACATTTGCCTGTCACTGCAGACGGCAGCAACCAGGGTGTTGTGGTAATCGGCGCAGTATCCGGCGACTTGCACGATATCGGTTACGGTCTCGTTGCCAAACAATTGGAACTCGCCGGTTTCGAAGTGCATTCCATTGGCGTTAACAACGACTCCATGCGCTTCATTGAAAAAGCCAAGGAAGTAGGCGCACACATTATCGGCTTGTCAGCGTTTCTGGTTACTACTATTCCAAACTGCAAAGACGTGGTGAATTACGTGCGCGACATGGGCTTGCAGGACAAGTTCAAGATCATTATGGGTGGCGCTGAAACCAATCAGGAGAAATCCAACATGATGGGTGCAGACGGCTGGGCACCTAATGCCATGGAAGCGGTCACACTGTGCAAGACCATCATGCGCGAACACTTTGGCCGTACATAAGTTGGGGTCGCACCCACATTTAAATAATCAGGAGAAAGAATATGGGCAAGTTACTCGACATCATGGAATTCCAGCAACGTTCGGAAACGGGCGAAGTCATGGAAAAAACCAGCAAGTTTGATATCAAATGGTCACGCACCCTGCGCGCACTGGCCGAAAAATACGAAGTCGTCTATACACCAGACAGCACTGTTATTTCTGACAAGATTGCCGATGGCGTCTTCAACGCTGCCGTAGAATTGCTGGCTACTTGTGGCATCTACCACATGAACACCATGCGCATTATCGCGTTGACTGAACAGGAAATCCGCGACACAGCCGATCATTACAACAGCAATCCGCATGTTTCAAAATTCGGCCAGGGCGCAGACCGCATCGAATATACCTACCGCAAGCAATTCGAGAAGAAATTGCCTATTCTTGCTGGCGGCCCTTGCGGCGTTATTGGTGAAGACTGGTTTGATCCGTATGTGCGTTCTTTTGTGAAAGAGCCCACTAACAAAGCGATGGGTATTACTGGCGGCATTGAAAATGTCCACGGCCATTCTGCAAAAGCCGGCACACTGTCCGAGATGTATGCTGCAGGATGGGAAGTTGCACAGATCCAGCGCATCTGCCGTGAAGAAGGTCGCCCTGGCATGCACCAGGGTTTGTTGTGTACTGCATCATCGGCTGCGGCTTCTTTTGCCTGTATTGATGATCACGATGAAACCAAACGTAAAACCTGGAACACGCAAATCGGTATCCACATCATTCCAGAAATGAAAATCGACTGGAATGCTTTCATGATGGCGAAATACTGCCAGGAGCGAAAAATCGAGCCCTGGACATCGTGCGTATCCCTCACTGGCGCCATCTGTCGCAATGGGGCGGAAACCGCTATCGGCATCGTCTGTAATGCACTCGGCCAATTGTCTTATGGCCATGGCGGCATGACGCAAATGTTTGCCAACCATCTCGATGGCACCTGGTCTGATCAGGAAACCCAGTGGGCAGTGGCTGCAGCAACACGCGCCAGTGAGCGTCACATCAAAGTGCCTATCGCTTCTGTGTGTGCCGGTATGGAACAACACTGGCGCCAGTACTCTGGTTTCTGGCAAGCGCAGGCCATGACCATTTCCAACACTATCAACGGAATGGGCTATGTATGGATCGGCGGTCACTCCGGTCTGGAAACACGACTCGTCGGTGAAGTCATGCAGGCAACACTGGAGATCCAGGACCCGGCTGAAGCAGATATCCTGATGAACAAAGTGTTCGCAAAACGCAATGAAGAAACTGCCAAACACCTGGCTTCCGGTGTTGGTCCACGCAACTTTGTTGATGCGTATGATTGCGAAAAATGTGAGCCAAAACAGGGTTTGATCGATGACTACAATCGCGTGAAAGATGAATTGCGCGCGATGGGGTTGAAAGCACTGTAAGAAAATTCCAACTTTTATTGTACGGAGGCCATTATGGCTGTAGTAGTTATCGGCGAATCACTCAACGCCACCATCCCCGCTATCTGTGAGGCGGTAAAAACGCACGATGCCGCTTATATCCAGAAAGTGGCACTGGAACAGGTTGCGGCCGATGCGGATTATCTTGACCTGAATGCACAAGTGACCGGTTGTGATGAAATGATTGACCTTCCATGGATGGTCGAAACGGTTCGCGCAGTCACCAATATTCCAATGGTGCTGGACAGTTCTAACCCGCCGGCGATTATCAAGACACTCGAATCGTTTGACTGGGCTGGGCAGGTTCCGATTATCAGTTCCATCACCAACGAAGGTAATAGCCCTGAGAAATTGTTGCCTATTGCCGCCAAATACAACACGGGCATCGTGGCATTATTGATGGATGATGATGGCATCACGCACACCGCAAAAGGCCGCTTCAAGATCTGCGAAGACCTGGTGCGGAAATCACGTGATGCCGGCGTGCCTGATCATAATTTGTGGATCGACCCGTTAATCCTGCCGATTGGCACCGATGACAACGTCGGCACCATCAGTTTTGAATTGCTGCAGATGATGAAACAGGCATTTCCGAATATCCGCACTTATTGCGGTTTGTCGAATGTCAGTTTTGGTATGCCACACCGCGCACTGATGAACAGGACATACGTGGCGATGCTGGCAGCCAATGGCATGGAAGGTTTCATGATCAACCCACGCGTAAAAGAAATGCGCGCCATGATCTATGCGATTCGCGCCCTGATGGGTGAAGATGAAAAATGCGGCAAGTATATCCAGGCGCACCGCGAAGGTGTTTTATTGACGCCAATGACAGACGAGCAAAAAGCCAGGCTGGCAGAAAAGCAATCCCAGGAAGAAGAAAAAGCGCGCAAGAAAGCTGAACGTGAAGCACGTCGCGCTGCAAAAGGTGAAGGCGCAGAGTAGTTTCTTGCTTGATCCCGACATAAAAAAACGGCACCCCGGTGCCGTTTTTTATGTGCGTCTGGTACGTCCCGGGACTTCAGAGTACCGGTTTGCCCAGCAACTTGTAACAGGCATCGAGTGATGCACGAATTTCCGCGGGATCTACGTCCATCCCCTGTGTAATCCACTCACACATGGCCTGTTTGTCTTTTGGCTCAAATGCTTTTGATTCTGTTTTGGTAAGCCAGGCATACGCGGTGAGGGCTGCCCGCATAATTCTGGAATCCGTGACCAGTGCAGTGCGCGAACTGGCTACCAGCCCGTTTTTTTCAATCCACTCGACAATCATCTTGCGGTGCGTAGCGCCAAAAATATCACCATAGAAATGCGTAATATTGGCGCGGGCAGACACATAACCCACCAGTTTTCCCTGCCCGTCAATCAGCTCCATGACTTCGGCATCTGACCATTTCTCCACATCGGTTATCACAATTGCAATACCATCCTGATGCGCAAAACTGGCACGCCCTCCCAGCATGACCATCGGGCTGATCTTGCGGCCTACCAAGGGTTTGTCATTCATTCCATTCTCCTGATCAGACAGCTTTTCCCAATAACCTGTAGCAGCCCTCTACGGCAGCCTTGACGTCTTCCGACCGCGTCTCCAGATCGCGTGTAGCCCAGTTGCATGCTTCTGTCAGGTCTTTGGACGCAAAAGCCTTGATCTCTGTTTTCGTCAACCATGAATAGGCCAGCAATGCTGCCCGCATCAGCGCAGAATCTGTCATGGTGGTAGTGCGTGGAGTGGGTTCAACATTGTTAGTGCTCATCCATTCGACAATCATTTTACGTTGCGATGCTGCACCACCCAGCGTTTCCCCGAAAAAATGCGTGACAGCTGCAGGCGCAGTAATTTTATTCCCCAACTTTGCACTTTCTTCCAGCAACTGGATAACATCTGCGTCTGTCCATTTATCGACATCTGTCACCATGATGGCAACATCGTCAACATACGCCAGCACGCCTCGCCCGGCCAATACTTTTGTCGGGGGGATTTTGCGTTTTGTCCCATATTGCAAAGGCATCAGTTCTGCTTCCTTTCTGTGATATTGCAGTCTACGCACGTTGGTACAGCCCAGGTCTGTGCAGCAGTACTGACGGCCGTCATTTCAGTCCGGAACAGCCATAACGCGGCTCCAAAATCCTGACTATTCACTTCTTTCACCAACAACGCCTTGTATGTCATTGTACAAGCATCATGGGTTGATCCCATTAAACGATGCAACGACAACAGATATTCGCCCTGCCCGCGTAATATGTCTTCCGCAATATTGCTGTAATAGGAATTCACAAACCGCTGCAACCGTTTACGGTAGTTGTTCTCGAGGTATTGTGCATCATCTGCACGTAACTCGTCTGTACGCAGCTCGGCTATCTGCAACTGTTCTTCAATCGGGGTCAACGTACACACAGCACCCACCGCTGCAGACTGCGCACAGCAACACACTGAAAACAAGGCAGCAATAAGTGACAATGCCCAGCGGGGTATGCCCATACAGTATCCAGAATAGTTGCAGCATCGATACAATACCTGCCGTCTACCGGATGTCAATCTATGCCCAGCAACACCATACAGCTGATTCTACTTTATCCCATGCTTGCCTTGTGGGGGCTCGCCTGTTGCATGCCAATGACAACCCACGCCGCATCACCCGCTACAGCACAGTACGCGGGGCTGGCCAGCAATCCTGAGTGGCTTGCACTGTTACACATGCAGAAAAGCCTGTTAAGCAGCCGTTATGAGAGCGAAGTCGATAGTGCCGGTTTTTTTCTATCCGGCCATAGCGATGATGCTGAAGCAGAGCTACTGGCAACCATCGCCGCATTGCAGAAACCCGATACCGGCTCCAGCAGTGCATGGTGCCGTTTTCCTGCCAGGGCCACTTTTCTTACAGCGCATGTTGACCTGTCCAAACCTGCTGACTTGCAATGCCCTGAACTGGAATACTGGCGCGGGCGTTTTCCTGTTGATGAAATTGTTTTGATTTACCCGGACCCTTACCTGAAAAATGTTGCATCGGTATTTGGCCATACTTTTTTGCGGCTGGATTCCTCCGACAAAAATCAACATCCCGTCCTGCTCTCTCCTACCGTCAGTTATTACGCAGATGTTGGCTCAACCGACAATACAGCTATCTACATCAGCAAGGGATTGACCGGTCATTTTCCCGGGATGATAGAAGTGGCGCCTTATTTCCAGAAGCTACGGAAATACAGTGACGGGGAAGACCGAGACATCCGGGAATACAAACTGGCCTTGTCCCCACAACAGGCTCGTGACTTTGTCGATCACGTATGGGAAGTGCGCGACAACAGTTTCAACTATTTTTTTCTTGACGAAAACTGCTCCTATCGCCTCATCTCCATGCTGGACACTGTAGCGCCACCCTACAACCTTCGTGAGCAGTTCACTTCACACACCATGCCTATAGACACTGTTAAAGCCTTGCGCGATAGCGGCCTGATCGCCCAGTCAACTTATGTTCCTTCTGCCAGAAAACGNNGCGATTGTGAATAATGAAATTTACTACGACGATGTCAATGACTTGCAAGTACTCGCCATATCCGAAAATTATAATGGCATGCAGATGCAGGTTGATCCAGAGCGACGCACACTCCATACACTGCAGGTCAACAAGTTGATTCGGCGACAACACGAATCGGGCCAGACAATCCACACCCCTTCCAGCCAGCTGCATGCGCCAGACCCGATGAATAGCGGACACGATATGTCACGCATGCAGACAGGCTGGCTGCACGATGACGGAGCGGATTACCTGCTGTTGAATGCGCGTGTCGCATACCATGATTTCCATGATCCCATGCCAGCCTATCAACCAGGCGTACAATTGACCGTTCTGGATACTACCCTGCGCGTGGACAATGGAAATGGCGACACCAGTCTGGATAGCATCCGCTGGTTTGGTTTACAAAGCTACAATGCCAGCGATGTTTTTTTTCAGGAACCGTCATGGGGATTCCAGATTGCACGCGAAAGGGAATTGATTGACGATAACATTCGCTTACTGAACATTGCAGAAGGTTATCGTGGATTGTCATACGCGTGCGGGCCATTGTTATGCCACGGCGAAATCACAGGCGGCATTCTCACAGGTAGTGCACTGGATTTTGGCTGGACTGCACGCGCAGGTATCCGCGCAGGCGCTTTATACCAACAGGATGACTGGAGCTGGTCCACTGATATCGGGGAACAATACTATCTGGTCGGAGATCCGGGTCACCTAAGTACTATCAATACCGAGGCCGGCTATCGCCTGGCGCGCAATCTCTCGCTGTATGGCAGCTACATGCACGAGGCCAACAGCGAAACCCGTCGCGAGAGGCTGATGGTCTCGCTGCGCGTATTTTTCTAGGTCGCCGGCCTAGCGGACGTTAGCATCCAACGGAAATTTATCTTTCTTGTCTGATACTTTGTCATTGTCATCATCAGTATCGGCATTGTTGCCTTTTCCATCGCTGTCTGTGTCAATGGATTCTTTTGCATCAAGCGGAAAAGCATCTTCTGCGTCCAACGCCCCATCGTTATCATCGTCCGGATCTGCATTATTGCCAATACCATCCCCGTCAGTATCGAGCGTTTCTTTTTTGTCCAAAGGAAACTTGTCTTTCTTGTCGTCAACACCATCACCATCATCATCGGTATCTGTGTTGTTGCCTATACCATCGCGGTCTGTGTCTACAGATTCCTTTTTGTCTAGCGGTAGCGCATCTTCAACATCGGCAATGCCGTCATTGTCATCGTCTGTATCGCACGCATCCCCAGCCCCGTCCTTGTCAGTATCCAGCTGGTCTGTATTNNGAAATGCATCATCACGATTCTGCACTTTGTCGTGGTCTGCATCAAAAAACAGCGGGGACACTTCTGTCTGTTTGTGGGTATTGTCACCCCAGCACTTGATGCCCTCAGCGTCGAGGGCGCAGGTGTTGTACCAACCTGCACTGACTACAGCAACGGGTAACTTCAGCAAATCCGCTGGTGGATCTGACTGGCCACGATCTTTGCCGCCCCAACACACCACACCGGTATCATCTACTGCACACGTATGGTCAAAGCCTGCGCTGACCATACGGGGATTTTGCAAAAGGGGCACAACGCGCTGCTGATAACTGTGGGTAGTTTCATCAAAATAGCTGTCGCCCCAACACACCACACCACGCTCATCCAGCGCGCAACTGTGATGATTGCCGGCGCTGATCTGACGAGGATTTACCAGCGCAGGCACATCCAGTTGATGCGCCCAGTTATCACCCCAGCAAACAACGCCATTGTCATCCAGTGCGCAATTATGGAATCCGCCCGCAGACACCTGCCTGACATTTTTCAGGTGTTTGGGTACATCGAGTTGCTTCTTGCTGTTATCACCCCAGCACTTCACGCCTTTGGCATCCAGGGCGCAATTGTGAAACCAGCCTGTGCTCACTGCAGTGGGTTTTACCAATGTGGGCACAGTAGTTTTCCCATGTGTATTATCGCCCCAGCATTGCAAGCCGTTATCATCAATAGCGCAAATGTGTGTACTACTGACACTGATATCGACGGGATGGCTCAAGCCCGGCGCAGTGCCTGCACGCGGGTCATCTCCCCAACACGCCAGACCGTTATCGCTCAATGCACAGTTGAGCCGGTAGCCTGCGCTGATGACATAATCTGCCTGCTGTGGATCTCGCCCGGTCGCNNAGCCATGGATGTCAGTACAAAGCGGGCAGCAGTGCGCATAGGACTCCGGTACGATTCAAAACAAAGGGAAAGGTGATCCAAGTATAACGGTCTTGCGGAGTGATAGTGATAGAAACAAAAACGCCCCGCAAGCGGGGCGTTTTATATTGCAGGCTGCTTCAGGCTTTGGGGCCTGCATTTGCAATAGCTTCGCTGACCTCAAACTTCTTGATATTTTCCTGGAACAGGCCAGCCAGTTTTTTCGCCTGCGCATCATACTCGGCCTTGTCAGCCCAGGTATTGCGCGGGTTCAGGTACTTGCTATCCACATCCGGCACTGCTTTTGGCACAGTGAGGTTCAGATAGTCGAGCTGCTCGGTTTCACAGCCGATTAATGCACCGCTCTGGCAGGCCGCCACGACAGCGCGGGTGACCGGGATCGGGAAACGCGTACCTTTTCCTCCAGGACCACCGGCACCGCCCGTCCAACCGGTATTCACCAGATAGACCTGTGAACCGAAGTCATCGATACGCTTCATCAACAGCTTGGCGTACTCCATCGGGCGACGGGGCATGAACGGCGCGCCAAAGCAGGTAGAAAATGCAGGCTGGATACCCGGAGCCGCACCCAGCTCGGTGGAGCCTACGCGCGCGGTGTAGCCAGACAGGAAGTGGTAAGCAGCGGCTTCTTTCGACAGGATAGATACCGGCGGCAATACACCTGATACATCGCACGTCAGGAAGATAACCACTTTCGGTTCACCTGCCGCATTCGTCACTACGCGCTTGGCAACGTGCTCCAGCGGATAGGAACAACGGCCGTTTTCTACCGTACGTACCTGGCCATCTGTCGTGTCTTGCACTTCCAGGTTGCTGTAGTGCGCAAGGCGATCTTTCGGGTCTACATGCACGTTTTCGACGATCGAGCCAAACGTGATTGCTTCCCAGATGACAGGTTCATTCTTGTGCGACAGATCCACCGTCTTGGCGTAGCAACCGCCTTCAATGTTGAACACGGAGCCCTTGGCCCAGCCATGCTCGTCATCACCGATCAGGAAGCGGTCCGGGTCTGCAGACAGCGTAGTCTTGCCAGTGCCGGACAAGCCGAAGAACAGCGCCACATCCCCTTCTTCACCGACGTTAGCCGAACAGTGCATAGGCAGCACATCTTTTTCCGGCAACAGGAAATTCTGCACGGAGAACATGGCTTTTTTCATTTCACCGGCATAGCGCATACCAGCAATGAGGACCTTGCGGCTAGCAAAGTTGAGGCAGACGATACCGTCAGAGTTGGTGCCGTCACGGGCCGGATCACACTGGAAGGAAGCAACGTTCAGGATCGTCCACTCTTCCTTGCCTTTTGGATTGTATTTTTCCGGACGGATGAACATGTTGCGGGCAAACAGGCCTTGCCAGGCTGTTTCAGTATTCACCTTGACCGGAATGTAGTGCTCGTCATGTGCTGCAACGTGCAGGTGGGACACAAAGCGGTCTTTGTGTGACAGGTACGCCTCTACACGCTCCCACAGTGCATTGAACTTGTCCTGCGGGAATGGCTTGTTCACGCCACCCCAATCAATCGCATCAGCGGTGGACGGCTCCTGCACGATGTAGCGGTCAGCCGGGGAGCGGCCTGTGCGCTTGCCGGTAGTGACCAACAAGGCGCCGGTATTGGTCAGCGTGCCCTCGCGGCGAACCAACGCCTGTTCAATCAGGGCGGCGGCGGTCAATTCACTGTAAATCCTTGTTTCTAAAGACGTATCTTCGATTGCGCTCATTGTGTTCCTGTCGGCGATGGCCGATCTCCGGTTACCAGAAAGGATGCCGCCCTGAAAGGGGCGGGCGCCTATATTACAAAATAAAGCGCCTCATGGAAAAGAATGCCGCTTCTTTTCGGTGAACCGCATATTTTCAACCCTCGGGAGTGGCTAGAATATCGGCCTGTTTACAGGCGATAGCCTGAATCAAAATACCCTATGAAATCAATGGAGAAGCCCATGAGCAATACCAGCACCAGCAAGAAACCGGCACCCCTGGCAGGGCTTCGTGTACTCGATTTTTCTATTCTCGGCCCAGGCGCTACCGCACACCACTTTGCTGAGCTGGGAGCTGATGTCATCAAGATCGAAGTACCGGGTGGCGATTATGTGCGGGTGATGACATGGCCTATTGTCGAAGGTATCTCGCTGCTGCACTGGCACATCGCCCGCGGCAAGAAATCCATTGAGCTCGATTTGAAAACCGAGGAAGGTCGAACTGTTTTCAAGGAACTGGCAAAAGATGCAGACATCGTGATTGAGGCCATGAAGCCCGGCACGCTGGATCGATTGGGGCTCAGCTACGAAGACCTCAAGAAAGTGAATCCGAAAATTGTGTTCTGTTGTGTATCGGGTTACGGCATGACAGGACCTTACGAAAATATGCCTTCCCACGGCGTTGCTTATGACACGTGGGCGGGCTGTGTGGAACCCGCACGCGAAGAAGATGGCATGGTGTATTTGCCTGCGCATCCTTCCATCGGCATGCACGCTGGTCCACTGCTGGGTGCATTTGCAGCACTCGCTGCTGTGATGCGGGCCCGTGAAACCGGCGAAGGTGCATTTCTGGAAATCGGCCAGAGCGATGGAGCTGCGTACATGGACTGGTATCGCATCGAGAGTTACAAGGCTTACCAACGGCCACAATCAGAAGTCACAGGCAATGCCGCTGATGATTTCCGTCGTCGCCCAGTGGGTACCGCAGGTTTGCGTGAAGGGGTGCGCTATCAGGCATATGAATGTAAAGACGGCTATGTATTGTTCATGGCATCTGAGCAATCTTTCTGGAAAAATTTCTGTGAAGGCGTTGGCCGCATGGATATGTTTGAAAAATGGCCGGGCAAAAAACTGGCTGACCACGCACCGGGCAACAAGGAAATGCAGCGCGAACTGACTACCATTTTCAAAACCAAAACCATCAAGGAGTGGATGGATTGGGGTGTGAAAGTGAATACGCCAATTGCGCCAGTCTACAATTCAGAAACAGTAATGGAAGACGAACACTTCAAGGCGCGCTTTAAATGGTATCCGCATGAAACACACGGTGCAGACATGATGAGCTATCCGGTGCATTTCGTTAACGAAGAACTGCCTGTGCCGACCAAGGCGCCGACACCAGGCCAGCACCGCGACGAAATCCTGAAGCGCTGCCTGCATTATGATGATGCGAAAATTACAGCTCTGGAAGCTAAGGGAACGTTTGGCGCCAAGAAGTAAGCGCCATCTATTAATAAAAAGCCGGCGCAATGCCGGCTTTTTTATAGCGCTGAAAGTTTCTTCATCAATGCATCGCCGTCATAGCCAATAATTTTATCTGGCTTAAGGCGCAAGATAACTTGTCCCGCCCTGTCCAACATGCCCTGCATAGCGACCTGTGCACGAGGATTATCCGGCAACAGCTTCTGGCAGAAAAGCGGATAAAACCAGTCAGCTGTTTTACGGCCATCCAATACCACACAAGCACCGCGCATCGTCACGCAACGACTATCGCCCAGCCCTGTTCCTGTCGACGAAACAACAACAGTTGCCCGCTGGTGTTTTCTTACTGCAGCAACACGGGGGCGCGAATCATTGGTAGTCAACCAAACACAACCATTTGCCCACACAAAACTCATGATAGTGCCTGCCGCTTCTTTATCGGCTTGCCAGATAAATGTGCACTCGCTTTGTTCTTGCAACAACTGCTCACGCAAGGACTCACTCATATGCGTCGAAAACTGTTTCCCATGACTGGCTTCACTCATTCCTGTCTCCTGCTGCATTGGCAATTATGTAGTTAGCAAAAATGTTACCGGGCCATCATTAATCAGTTGTACTTGCATGTCAGCGGCAAAAATTCCAGTGGCCACATCACCGTGTTTTTGACGAATATAGGATACTGAATAATCATACAATTCACGCGCAAGCTCTGGCGATGCCGCACTGGAAAATGACGGACGCAAGCCCTTGTTTGCATCAGCCGCCAGCGTGAATTGCGACACCAACAATACACCTCCTGAAATATCCTGCACCGACAGGTTCATCTTTCCCTCATCGTCAGAAAAAACCCGATATTGCAGCAATTTATCCAGCAATTTTTCTGCACGCCCTGGATTATCGTCGCGCTCGATACCCAGCAATACCAGAAGACCCTGGTTGATCTCTCCAACCACATCACCATCAACGGTCACTTGTGCGCTACTGACGCGCTGTATCAATGCCTTCACAACCCCTCCTTAATCACCATTCCACACCTGCATAGTAGCTGGTTAAGCAGCCGTACTTGCGCTAGCATCACAGGATTATTTTATCGTTATCCCGGAGTTTTGCCGCATGAGGAAATCTTTCCACCGCCTGACAGCAACCACACTGGCGGTTTGCACTGTAATACTCTGTCTTGACAGCGCTGCAGCAGCGACAGACTCGCCCGCCAGCACCCGGAAAATCCCGACGAATGCACAGAATGAAGGCCAGCTACCACTGGACGATTTACGCACTTTCTCAAAAGTGCTGGAGCAGATCAGGGCAACCTATGTTGAGGAAGTGGATGATAAAACGCTGCTGGAAAATGCCATCCGCGGCATGCTCGGTGAGCTTGATCCCCATTCAGCCTATCTCGATGAAAAGGATTTCAGGGACCTGCAAAGCACGACAAGCGGTGAATTTGGTGGTCTGGGTATCGAAGTGGGTATGGAAGACGGTTTGGTAAAAGTCATTTCACCGATTGACGACACACCAGCCAGCCGCGCCGGGATTAAAGCCGGTGACATTATCATTAAACTGGGCGATAAATCTGTGCAGGGCATGAGCCTTGATGAAGCGGTCAGCATCATGCGCGGCAAATCCGGTGATGCGCTGACATTGACAATATTACGGCAGAACATCGAACAACCGATCGAGCTCACTCTTATACGCGATGCCATCAAAGTGCGCAGTGTCAAACAGAAAATGCTTGAGCCTGGCTATGCCTATGTAAGGATTGCACAGTTCCAGATAAANNCTCGTGCTGGATTTACGCAACAACCCTGGCGGGTTATTACAGTCTGCGGTAGAAGTATCTGATGCTTTTTTGAATACAGGGGTAATTGTTTCCACCAAAGGACGTGCTGCGAACAGCAATTTGCGTTACAGCGCAGAATCTGGTGACATCCTGAACGGCGCTCCCATGGTGGTGCTGATTAATGACGGCTCAGCATCGGCCGCTGAAATTGTTGCAGGAGCGCTGCAAGACAATCATCGCGCAATCCTGCTTGGCACCAATAGTTTTGGTAAAGGTTCCGTGCAAACCGTTATTCCCATCAGCGAGGCAAAAGCCATCAAACTGACCACGGCGCTCTACTACACGCCGAGCGGCCGCTCTATCCAGGCAGAAGGGATCAAACCGGATATTGTGGATGAACGCGCCACAGTCACCAGCTTGCAGCCAGGCCTGCACACCACAGAGTCTGATCTGGACAAGCATCTCGACAATGGCAACAGCAAGAAATCCGCAGCAAAAGACTCAAACAAGGAAAAAGCAGCAGCCGAAGATAACAGCTGGAAACAGGACGACAATCAGTTGCGTGATGCGTTGAATGTTTTGAAAGCCATGCGTCTCAGCAAGAGAAACTGAGCCTTACTGACAATCAACCGATATTGCCGGAGAATATTTTTCGGAGCAGCTTTTCTTTGAGGGATGTTGCCTCATCAAGACCCATTCGCTCAAGATAACGCTCAGGCACGTCCTTGTCGGCAAAGATAGATGTTATGACTGTTTTCAGCAAATCCAGCGGGCTGCTGCTCACTGACTTCAATTTCTGTAATGCTTTGACAATCACCAGCTCATCATCGGTAAAATCGTGGCCAAAAGGAAAATCGGGCAGTTGATCGCGAAATTGCCTGAGTGCTGTATGTATATTTTCCGGTGTATTGTTCCTGAATCGCTCGGGAATTTCATAATCTACAGCTAACTTACCGTGTAATTTCGCCCAATCACACAATGCTTGCTGAAAGCGCGAATCAGCAATACTGATTAACGCAGCAATCACCGCAGAATCGCTTTTTCCCCTCAAATCTGCCACGCCATATTCCGTTACCACAATATCCCGCAAGTGGCGCGGAATAGTGCAATGCGCATAATGTGTCACAATATTGGATTGCGGATTGCCGTCACGCATACGCCAGCTGCGCAACATCAGCACAGAGCGGGCATCCGGCAATTCATGCGCCATCGCAACAAAATTGTATTGCCCCCCCACACCGCTCACCACACGCCCATCATCCAGCGCATCGGAAACCGCAGCGCCAGACAGCGTTACCATCATGCAGGTATTGATAAAAGCTGCTTTGGTGCGCTGTGCACGCTTTGTCACTTCATCAGCGAATGCATCGCCATAAAGATGGTTTATAAACGTGATGCTACTCATATCAATTTTTTCCAGCAGCTTATCTGGCATCTCACGAAGCGCCTGATAAAAAGCAGGAGGGCCAATAAAAAAACCGCCATGCAAAATAGTTTTTTTCTGCGTGACAGGATCAATCACTTCACGTTTGATGATGCCTGCCTTGATCAGCTCCAACAAACCGTTAACAAACATTTCCGAACAACCGTACAGCCCTTCGATGAATTCCCCGGCATATATATGATGCGGGAAATTATCGTTATTCAACGCGCCTAACAATGCACGGTAACCGGTGTTGTTGTTATGCCGCACGATCAAGCTGTGTGCAATGGCGTCCCCCAGTGAACCAATACCTATTTGCAGGGTGCCGCCATCTCTCACCAGGCTACTGGCATGCAAGCCAATGGCATAGTCTGTTGCGCTGACCCGCATATTAGGCGTACAAAACAGTGTGTGGGTGCAAATGGGATCATCAATCACCATGTCGAAGAAGTCTGGCGACACTTCCGCGCTTCCCGGCATAAAAGGCAGCGCCCGGTTAATGACCGCCACCAGACAGTTTTTTTCGCCGCTATTACGCTGGGCCCGCATAGAGTTTGCAAGATCCAGCGTCACTTCCGGATTACAGGATAGCGACAACCGCAGCCTGCCATTTTCTTCCCTGACAGCCACAGCTTGCGCCAGGATTGTTGGTNNAGCGGGTGGCAATGTCGCGGGCAATATGTGTGTAATTACTGCTGATGTAGTTTTGTTGCGCATGGCTATTAGTAAGCCAATCGCCCGATTTCAGGAAAAACTCATGCACACAAACATTAGGCGGCAGCGAAGATTGCTGCATATCCAACGCATAATCGAGATCAGGATAATTTCCATATAATCGCGTGGTGAGCGGCTCAAGAAATCGTCTTTCAAGATCGCTGGAAGCCTGGGGTTTCAGCAGGCTGAGGGCAGTAAAAATTTCTAGCTTGAGTTCTGGATGTTTTTTTACATGTTGGTACAGCGCATTCGCAAACAGGTTGGGCTTTCCGATTCCCAAGGGCATAGCCAACCGGATGTCCGGACCGGTTTTGTCCATCACCCGTTCAATCGCTTCATGCAATGAGGTTGCTATTACCGGCGGCGGCTGCATGTCATTTCCCCACTACATCACACCAATCTGGCTGTGCGCACGAATCAGGTTCAGTTTGTATTGCATGTAAAAAACCTGGAACAGCAGCGTCAGGATAATATTCATGTGATAGGGAGTTTTAATCTGGCCTAACAAGTAATTCACGCCACGCCGGAAGTGCAACACCCAGATGATGACCATAATATTGAGCACCATCGATAATATGTTCACTGTCTGCTCCATCGACATATTGTCCGGCTGAAATCCAAGCGCAATAGCCAGTACCATTGTGACAACAAAACCGCCCAGGCATAGATGCATGAAATGAAGGCTTATACGCTGTTCGGGCGGCAGTGCGTTATTAAGGATTACGCTGCGTGAATACATCCACCACCACGTATAAATACCCAGAGTTGCTATAGAAATGCATATCAACGACAAGAGGCCCAGTGCCGGAAATTTCTCAAATGATGACAATTCGCCCTGTGGGCTGGATGCATTCATCAAATCACCATCACGCCATCCATTTCCACTTGCGCACCTCGAGGCAAACTGGCAACACCTACCGCTGCACGTGCGGGATAGGGCTGGGTGAAATATGTCGCCATCACTTCATTGACCAGAGAGAAATGCGCAAGATCAGTCAGGAAAATATTCAGCTTGACGATATCTTTCAAACTGCCGCCTGATGCCTCGCACACCGCAGAGAGATTGTCGAACACCTGTACAACCTGCGCCCTCATATCGCCCTCTTCCATTTGCATGGTAACCGGGTCTAGCGGGATCTGGCCCGACAGGTACACGGTATTGTTCACCTTGATGGCCTGTGAATATGTTCCTATGGCTGCAGGGGCTTTTTCAGTCTGGATAGTCGCTTTGTTAGTCATATTTTTTCCGTTGTCGGCTAGTTTTTTACACGCATCGTGCGGATTACAGGTCTCATGGTACGGATACGTCGCATGATATTGGCAAGATGGAGACGATTACGCACGGAAATGGATAATGTGATCACATTGAATCCGGCATCTTTTTCATCCAGCGTTATCTTGTCGATATTGGCTTCCATTTCAGTAATTTTTGTCGCAAGTTGCGCGATGATGCCACGTTCATTATTTACTTCTACACGGATATCAACAATAAACTCACCACGCACATCCGGCGACCAGTTCACGATCAGGCACTTTTCCGGGTTCTCACGCATCTCCGCAATATTTTTACAATTGTCCGTGTGAACAACCAAACCCCGCCCCGCACTGATATGCGCAATAATCGGGTCACCCGGTATTGGCCGGCAACATCTTGCAAAACTGATGACTGTGCCATCTGCAACATCGATCATCAGGGGAGCCTGGGCACGCCGCGCAGTCTTGCCACTGGCAGGTTGCTGTTCTTCGTCCGGCGACAATCGTTTGGCGACAACATACGCAACCCGGTTTCCCAACCCAATGCCTTCAAGAATGTCATCAAGATGTTCAACGCCTGCCTGGCGCAACAATTCGTCAATTCTTTCTGTAGGAATATTGTCGAGTGTCTGGTTCATACCCAGCAGTGCCTTTTCCAGCAACCGGCGACCCAGCTCTGTTGACTCTGCATGCCGTTGCGTTTTCAGGAAGTGGCGGATTGCGCTGCGTGCTTTTCCTGTTGTGACAAAGTTCAGCCAGGCAGGATTCGGTTGCGCGCCGGGAGCCGTCACTATCGATACAGTCTGGCCGCTTTGTAAAGTTTGTGACAACGGCGCCAGCTGACGATTGATGCGACACGCGACACAATTGTTACCCACATCGGTATGCACGGCATAGGCAAAATCAACAGCAGTTGCACCCACAGGCAATTCGATAATTTCACCTGTCGGAGTGAAGATATATACCTCATCCGGAAACAGGTCGACTTTGACATGCTCAATAAATTCCAGGGAGTTGCCGGCGCGTTGTTGCAATTCCAGTAAACTTTTTATCCATTCCCGTGCACGCACTGCACTGGCTGGCGGCTTGTTGTCATCATCGCTTTTGTATAACCAATGCGAGGCAATGCCGCTTTCGGCTACCACATCCATTTCTCGCGTGCGGATCTGTACTTCAATCGGCAGGCCGTGCATGCCAATCAATACCGTATGCAACGACTGGTAACCATTGGCTTTGGGAATGGCAATGTAATCACGGAACTCGCCATGAACCGGTTTATAGAGACTGTGGACAGCGCCGAGTACGCGGTAACAACTGTCAACACTGTCCACAACAATCCGGAACGCGTAAACATCCATAATGTCAGAAAAAGATTTTTTCTTGCTGCGCATCTTCAGGTAAATACTGTAAAGATGTTTTTCCCGCCCACTTACCTCAGCAATATGGCCTTCCTGCTCAAGGCATCGCTTGATACTGTCTTCAATCTTGCTCACCACTTCCTTGCGGTGGCCGCGTGCTGCACGGACAGCCGCCGCGATGCGTCTGGCACGCATGGGATACAGCGCTTGAAAACCAAGATCCTGGAACTCGACACGCAAACTGTTCATACCGAGACGATTGGCAATAGGCGCGTATATTTCTAGGGTCTCACGTGCAATTCGTCGTCGCTTCTCCGGCTTCAACACGCCTAGCGTGCGCATGTTGTGCAAGCGATCCGCCAGTTTGACGAGAATGACGCGGATGTCCTTCGCCATGGCCATGGCCATTTTCTGGAAGTTTTCTGCCTGAGCTTCTGCTTTGGAATTGAATTCGATCTGGGTCAACTTGCTGACTCCATCCACCAGGTCGGCAACCGTCTCCCCGAATTGCTCAGAGAGTGTGTTTTTGCTGATACCGGTGTCTTCGATAACATCGTGCAGCAGGGCTGCAATCAGGCTGTGATAGTCGAGTGTGTGATCAGCCAGAATGCGGGCTACAGCCAGCGGGTGGGTGACATACGCTTCACCACTCCGTCGCTTCGGGCCATCGTGCGCCTGTTCGGCGTAAAAGTAGGCGCGTCGAACCTGCTGGATCTGGGCCTGGGGAAGGTAGGAGGACAGCTGGTGACAAAAAGCGTCTATGGCTTGCAATCAGGCCGTCCTCATAGGCAGATCAATCGGCGTCGTCATCCGGTGCGTTGACGTTTTCAAAGGCTTTCTCTGCCAGGTGCTTGAAACGATCTTCCGGCTGCTCTTCGAGGACTTCAGGCGTGACCAGACCGAGTTCGATCTCGCGCAGGGCAACTACAGTAGGTTTGTCATTTTCCCATGGCACCATAGGCTCACGACCCTTGGTAGCCAGCTGGCGCGCACGCTTGGTGCTCACCATGACGAGTTCAAAGCGGTTTTCTACATGATCCAGACAATCTTCTACAGTGATACGTGCCATGATTCAGCCTTTACGGTGTGCGGCGCCAGAACGGAACCGCTGGTATCAAATCGGTCTGACAGTTTACGCAAAGCGGGCTGTGGCCACAATAGCGAACCCCCCCTGCAGCGCGACACGACCCCCTCATACAAAACGCAATAATTGTTCCGGTGCATCCGTGAAATTGCGGTTATTGCTGCCGTAACGTATAGCATTCCGGATCACCGGCTCCGAGTAGCTATAGCACACGCCCTTCGTCATGGGGTCGTCCAGCAAACCCATGCCCTCCATCGGCTCGGTCAACACCCGGCGGGTCGTGGACACCAGCATGCCGCGCTGGACGACCAGCGCCAGCTCCAGCTGCGCCTGTGGCAAATGCTGCTCAGCCCATTGCGCAAAGCCTTTCTGCACGCTGATGTTTTGCCATATCCCGTCGGTCTCGATCGTATGGCCGCGCAGCTGCCAGTCAAACACCGTCACGCCATCAATCTCGCCCACCACACGCTGCACACCATCAACCGCGTCATGGATGGCGATGTCGTATTGGCGCGTAGCGTCATCGCGCAGGGCATGGGTGACGGCCAGGCCCAGCAAATCAAACTGGTGCGTACAGTGCGAGCGAGGATTGCTGTGTGCCGCCAGTGAACGTGGCGAATCGGATAACGGCACACCTGCCAGTTGCGCCAATACTTCACTCGCGCCGCCACAGGTGGTCATTGGGATGCGCAGACTCTCGACACGGATAGCGTCAATGGCTTGCCCGTCATGGTTGAGCACAATCCGGAAGCCGTGCTGGTCATCTTCCATTTCTGCCAGCACCGTACGCTTGTCTATATTCTGCAAACGCACACGGCGGCGATACATGCCATTGCCGTAATCCGGATTGGCAAACATCTCAAAAGGTTTTGCGGTCACAGGCTTTACCGGAGTAGCCGACATAATGAAACACCCTGCAAATTTATCGTTTCAATGTAGCTGCGTACTGCAGTATTGGCACTAGGTAGCGCCCGCAAATTCGGCAAACAACGGACTATGATCAGACAAGCGTCTCCAGGCCCGGCCATCCAGCCGTTTTGCAGACTTCAACGCAAGATTGCGGTAATAAATCCGGTCCATCTTCAACAGCGGCCACCGCGCTGGAAAAGTTTTTTGCACGCAGCCAGCGCTGTCTTGCATCACTTCGCGCAAACCCGCATGGATTAACGCCAGATGGGATTTTTCATTCCAGTCATTAAAATCTCCAGCCAGCACCACCGGGGCCGTATCAGGAATATCTTTCAACAGTTGCAGCAAACGCCTGATCTGGTGTCGACGCTCCCAGGCCAGAAGACCAAAATGCGCGCACAACACATGCAGGCCATCCTCCGTGACGGCATGTAAAATACCGCGCTGTGAAAATGGCAGCACACTGATATCGTGATTACTGTAATACGAAAATGGCACTTTGCTCAGTATTGCATTGCCGTGATGCCCATGATCGTACACGGCATTTTTTCCGTAGGCGCGATAATCCCAGACTTGATCAGCAAGAAATTCAAACTGGATATCTGCCCATTTATCAAAAACCGCTGCATGCCTTGTATTTTCCCCTACCACCTCCTGCAGACACACCAGATCAGCCTCTGTAGCACGTATAGCATGACGGATCTCTTCCAGCACCAATGCGCGATTGCCGACTGTAAAACCTTTGTGGATATTGTAAGAAAGTATACGCATCAGGCAGTCACAGCCAATAACGCAGGAAACGTGGAATCCGCCCAAAAGCCAGCAGCCAGGCATAGAATCGACTGAGGTTTTCCAGCGTTATTTCCCGGCAACCAACCAGATCATGTAAAAAGCTTTTTTCCATAATCAATCTTGATTCTTCTGAAAACAGTTCAATATCCAACTCAACATCATGTAACGTACTGCGATGATTCATATTGCTGCTTCCGACTATGACTGTTTTATCGATCAGCATATGTTTGCTGTGCAAAATACCGTTTTCATATTCATGAATGTGGATTCCTGCGCGCAGCAAATCTGCATAATATGTACTTGCCAGAGCAGGAAAGAACCCGACATCTGAATGCGCTGGCACCATAATCCTCACATCCACACCGCGCAAGCTGGCTTTTTTCAACGCATTAATGATGCGCTGTATGGGGGAAAAATAGGCGCTGACAATCCATATGCGCTGACGTGCGCCATGTATATCCTGCAGCAATGTCCTCAACCGCCTTTTTCGCAAAGAAGGGCTGAAATTGGTTATGGGATGGAAAAGAAAATACGGGGACAAAAGATTAATATCATGATTCCATACAGCATTAAAAAACTCATTAAATAAAATACATCTATCACCAGACACACGAACACCGCAATCTTTCCAGTCCAGACCGCGGCCGTTATTCTCTATATGATCATAGGTAATATTGAAGCTGCCCGTCCAGGCAACAGAATTGTCAATCAAACACAACTTGCTGTGCTGGCGATTATTCATCCGCATTATGCGTTCGAAGAAACGCGCCAGCCAATCGTCTTGCTCCAAACGATTGGTTATCCAGTTCCATGGCAAGGGATGATAGACATGCAGTGTCGCGTGATTGCCGTGCAATACCTGTTGCAGGAAATCAGTGGCGCTGGCAGAGCCAACACCATCAACAATCACGCGCACATCTACACCGCGCTGGCTGGCATTGCACAGCGCCTTTAACAAGGATTCGCCAACAGAATCGATCTCGAAAATATAGGTTTGCAGGTAAATGGAATGCTTTGCAGCATCAATGTCATGCTGCAGGCCAGAAAACCACTGCGTGGCAGAAAAATAGATTTGTTCGCTACCCCATTCGGGCAGCGGTGATATGCCTTCCCGGCTGAGGCGCATATCAGGCCAGCGCCAACACCCCGTCAACCAGTTTGCCGATCCCTACATCTGCCTCGGCAATTGACTGCGCCAGCATATAGGCCGGCGTAGTCACCAACTTCCTGTCCCGGTCAATACAAACGTCCTGCACAGTGCATTCACAATGCTTCGCACCAGTGGCGTTGATGGCAGCTGCCGTATCCACATCATTGCCGATCGTTGTCATGACGCCCGCGCCACAAATGGCTGCAGCCATTGTTGGCGCAATACAGATCAGGCCTACCGGTTTTCCTGATGCGTGCATTGCGCGGGCGAACGCCAGAAAATCTTCCTGCACTGCCAGTGCAGCGCCGCTGACCGCAAAGTCACACAGGTTTTTTGCGGCACCAAATCCACCCGGCACAATCAACGCATCAAAATCTTTTGCTTGCGCTTCGGTGACCGGCTTGATGTTACCGCGCGCCAGACGAGCCGCTTCTACCAATACATTACGCGCTTCACCGGAAACCACTTCGCCAGTCAAATGATTGACTACGTGCATCTGGGGGATGTCCGGTGCAAAACACTGCACCTGTGCGCCAGCTTGCGACAAGTGCAGAAGTGTCAGCGTTGATTCATAGATTTCAGAACCGTCATACACCCCGCAACCGGATAACACCACCGCCACACGCTTGCTCATGCACTATTCTCCTTGTTTCAGAATCTTTTGATCCTAGAATCGCGCTTCGCGCTTCTCGACAAATGCATCACGCGCTTCCTGTGAATCCTTGTCGCTGTATGCCTGCAAGGTAAATCCCTGCTCCCAGCGGTATTTGTCTTCCAGATTGCCATCTTCAATACCCGTCAGGGCTTCTTTGGCCAGTGCAATCATCAGCGGGCTTTTTGCAGCGATCTTGGCTGCAATCTCGCGCGCCACTTCGCGCAACTGTTCTTTCGGCACAACACGTTCAACTGCACCCAAGCGGTACGCTTCCTGTGCAGTAATCGCATCACCCGTGAAATACATATAACGCACTTTCTGCACGGGGAACATGCGCTGCAGATGTGCGCCGCCACCCATTGCCCCGCGATCCACTTCCGGCACTGCAAACGTCGCGCACTCGGAAGCAACAATAATATCGGCCGCACCGGAAATGCCGATGCCACCGCCCAGCACAAAACCATGCACAGCAACAATGACTGGTTTGGGATTGCGATGGATAGCCTTGAATGTATCGTAATTTCCCTTGTTCACTTTGGTTATCAGGCTGCCATCGGAAGCCAGCTCCTTGATATCCACACCGGCGCAAAAGCCACGGCCTTCAGCAGCAATAATGATGACGCGCACTTTGTCGTTGTGCCCCAGCGCCTCGATTTCAGCTGCAATGTCCGCCCAACCCTGTGACGAAAAAGCGTTGACGGGAGGTTTGTTGAAAACCAGTTCGGCGATACCCTGGCTGTCGATGCTGGTAGTGAATGGCTTGCTCATATTGACTCCTCGTTAGACAGGCAGTGATATTAACAGTCTGGCAGTGACCAGACCAATCCACACGCAAGTTGCGCTATGCTTGGCCTGCTGTTTTTCTACTTACAATTATTCACGCTAGGGATGTGGGCTCGTGTTGCGACTGATGTTTGTCACTCTGGTGATGCTGCTATGCCTGCACACCTCCCTTGCCATAGCTGCACCTGCTGCAGATATCGCAGCCAGCGTGCAACCACCGCTGTACGCCATTTACGAAGCCCGCCAGTTTGCGCCATTGTGGCTGGATAATGGCAAGCCGTCTGCTCGCGCCAGTGAGGCCATCACAGTGATCAGCCAGGCTGCCGATGATGGTCTGGACACTTCGGATTACGATCTACCGGCACTCCGGCAACAGCTGGAAACCATGCTGCAACAACCCGGCGATGATCGCCAGCAGGCAGATTTTGACCTTGCCTTGAGTCTCACGCTCGCTGCATTTGTAGAAGACCTGAGTGTCGGCCGTATAGCGCCTCTGGAGCCCGGCGCAAAAACCGATGTCGCTTCGCGGCAGGTTGATTTGCCCGCTCGCTTGCAGCAGATACTGACCAGCGACAATCTACCAGCAGCGGTCGCCGCTGCACGCCCCGCTCTCCCTCCCTACCACGCCCTGCGCCAATTGCTTGTCCAGTACCGTGCGCTCGCCGCGCAATATCCACAAGCGCCTGCCCTGCCTCCGTTGCCTGCCAAAAAACTGGAACCGGGTACGGCATGGGATGGCGTACATCAACTGGCAGACTGGCTGGTAATCCTGGGTGATATGCCTGCCGCCGCGAATACCGCCCAACCACCTCTGATGCATTACGACGGCGCGACAGCGGAAGGCGTGAAGCACTTCCAGCTGCGCCACGGCCTGACACCTGACGGCATTATCGGCAAACAGACTTACCAGAACTTGCTGGTTCCATTACCTGAGCGAGTAAGGCAGATCGAATTGGCCATGGAACGCCTGCGCTGGCTTGATGACAGCATCCCGCGCCGCCGTTTCATCCTGATCAATATTCCGCAATTTACCTTGTGGGCTTATGAACCCGATGCAACCGGGGCAAAAGTGATATTGCAAATGCCCGTCGTTGTAGGCAAAGCGGGCAAACATGAAACGCCCGTGATGAACAAGACATTAAGTTCACTGGTATTCAACCCTTTCTGGAATGTGCCATACAGTATCGCCACCAAAGAGCTTTTGCCTAAACTGTATGAAAATCCCTATTATCTCGAACACGAGAACATGGAGCTGGTTGACACCAGCGGCAGGGCCCATGGCAGCGAAGTCGGGGAATCGGAACTCAGTGGCATTGTGTTAGGCGAATACCGTATCCGCCAGCGATCCGGCGAGAAAAATGCGCTGGGGCAACTCAAGTTTGTTTTCCCGAATGACGATGCGATTTATATGCACGATACGCCGTCCAAAAAATTGTTTGCGCGAGAACGGCGAGACTTCAGCCATGGCTGTGTGAGGCTAGGCAACCCCACCGCGCTGGCACTGTTTGCCCTGAAAACCCAGGGAGAATGGGATGAGCAGCTGCTACAGGCAAAAATTTCCGCCAGCAAAGACCAGCACCTGGCACTAGCCGAAAAGATGCCGGTGCTGTTGCTCTACTTCACAGCCAATGTGGACGCAGAAGGCAATGCGCTGTTTTTACCGGACATCTACGCACGTGACGCAAAACTGACGGCGGCGCTGACGCGTCGGCGGAAATAAATCCCGGACGTTACCAGTGCCGGACGCGGCCGGTATCCAGGTGCACGAAGTCAGAACTGGCGTAATAACCGACACCACCGCGTTTCAATTCCAGTGCAGCATCGCGCACATCCGACAACGAGGAACCGGGCAGGCGAATATCAATAGCTTGCCCTGTGAGGTGCATGCTGTTTTTTGCCACACCAGTGCTCACCGAACGACTACGTAACATGCTGTTGGTTTTCGGCGAGCGGTAAGCCGAAATGATTTCAAACGCGT
>DDBK01000163.1:7999-27144 GCA_002333095.1 Cellvibrionales bacterium UBA2034 | reverse complement strand
CCGGGAGCTGCCATTAATGCCGCTCCGCCAGCCAGACCTTTCAGTAAAAGACGACGTTGTTGGCAGGCGACGTCAGTCGTCTCTGCCTGGGAATCCCGGTTGAATCCTGGTAATAAAATCATGCAAAAGCCTCTCTACCGCGTCCGGTGTTTATCCGGAAAGGCCGAATGCTACCCGATGATGCTCCCAGTATCCACCCAAATAAAGTAGGGCTTTAGCTCAACTGACCCGGCTGGCCAGCGTCGTCAGGCTGGCTTCGGCCTCGCTGACGATGCGCGCGATCAAGTCGGCACAGGTCGGCAAATCATCGATTGTGCCCGCCACCTGACCGGATGGCAGCACGCCTTCAGCGGGCAAACCGTCCACCATCGCTTTCTGGATGATCATCGGGGCGTTGGCGGAAAAGATGGCCTGCGACAGCGTCATGTCATCCTCTTTGGCCATCGCAATCGCCGACTGGAACAGGGACAGGAAGCTCGCACCGGTCAGGGCGCGATACTTCAGGCCATTCTGCGCAGCAAGCACTAACTTACGCAGGGAAGATGCTTTTTCAATGCCGCTGAGGAATTCGTTGAGAATCATGCGCTGTGGCATGCCATCCAGCGCGGTGGAAACAATGATCTCGGCAGGGTTCTTGCACGCCAAGTATCGCTGCTTGGTCGCTTCTGGCACCGGACTCTCCTGCGTCAACAAAAAGCGTGTACCCATGGCGATACCATCGGCACCCCATGCCATTGCCGCCACCAGACCACGGCCATCCTTGAAGCCACCCGCTGCCAGTACCGGCACCTTGCCAGCTACTGCGTCTATCACTTGTGGCACCAATAAAGTGGTTGGAACAGCACCGGTATGCCCGCCGCCTTCGCCGCCCTGGATCGTCACCGCATCCGCGCCCATCTCGATAGCCTTGGCTGCGTGCTTGGGCAGGCCTATCGTCGGCATGCAGATCACACCGGCATCCTTCAACTTCTTGACCATGTCCTTGCCGGGTGAGCGCGAGTAGCTCACAGCGCGCACACCGTACTTCACCACCATGTCGACAATTTGTGGGGCGTTCGGCTGGTACATATGAAAGTTCACGCCAAAGGGTTTGTCGGTCAGCTCTTTGGTTTTTATGATCGCCGCTTCCATCTGCTCAGGTGGAATGGTTGCGCCGGCCAGGAAACCGAAACCTCCGGCGTTGCAGGTGCCGGCCACGAGGCGCGGATCGGCCACCCAACCCATCGCAGTCTGGATGATCGGGTACTGGCAACCAAGTAGATCGGTGATACGTGTATTCAGGGAAACAGTCATAGCAGTGGTTACCAGCAGTGCATTAAAGGTGCGGCATGCTAAGAGCCGCTACCGCACCCTGTCAATTGAGGTAGCATGCCAGAAAAGCCATATCACGAGCAGTATTGTGAACGCAGCCCCCGTTATCCACCCAAACAGTATCGTCCTGCTCCGCCGCGACTTGCGGTTGCATGACAACAGCGCGCTGAATGCGGCACTGCGCCAATCCGGGCAGGTATACCCCTGTTTCATTCTGGACAAGACGTTGCTGGACCAGCTGGATGGCGATCTGCCACGCATCCAGTACATGCTGTGCGCCCTGCAAGAACTGGATGCCACGCTACGTGAACTCGGCTCACAATTGTACGTAGTGTATGACCATCCCGTTCAGGGGTTGTCACGCCTTCAGCACACAATCAAAGCGGAGGCGGTATATTTCCATCGGGATGTCAGCCCGTATGCCACACGTCGTGATGCTGCATTGCAAGCATACTGTGGGCAATCCGCTACACCGTGTCATGTCATCGATGATGTCACGCTGCATCCGCCTGAGCAGACACTGAAACCAGACGGAACACCCTACACTGTGTTCACGCCGTTTTTCCGGCGAGCCTTTTTGTTACCTGTGCCAAGGCCACAAAAAACCTCCCCAGAAAATTTGGCAAAAAATATCAATGGGGATTTTTCACTGCAGCAGGCGCTCGCTGCATCCGGACTAGCAAACACCAGCAGAACATCCCCGGCAAATGATGCAAAAGCTGCACTAAAAAATATTGGCCAATTACAAGCCTATGAGCAAACGCGTGACATTCCATCATTGGCAGGCACCAGTCGATTGTCTGCATTGTTGCGCTTTGGCGTGATTTCATCGCGTGAAGCGTGGTGGGCTATTGCGCAAGTATTGGGCAATGAACATCCACTATTGCGGCAGCTCTACTGGCGGGATTTCTTTTTTTCTATCGGCCTGTATTTTCCGCGCGTTTTCAGCGGCTGTTTCAACCAGCAGTACAATCGCATCACCTGGCCTGATAAACAGCAATTTATTGCCGCATGGCAAAACAGCCAGACGGGATTCCCGATAGTCGATGCAGGGCTGCGGGAACTGCAAGAAACGGGCTTCATGCACAACCGTGTGCGGATGATCGTCGCATCGTTTCTAGTGAAGGATTTACATTGCAACTGGCGCATTGGTGAAAAACATTTTGCAGATCAGTTGGTTGATTACGATCCATGCATCAACAACGGCAACTGGCAGTGGGCAGCATCTACGGGCTGCGACGCGCAACCCTATTTCCGTATTTTCAACCCGTGGACGCAGCAACAGAAATTTGACCCGGATTGCACGTATATCAAGCGCTGGCTACCAGATCTGAATAACATCCCGGCAAAAACCTTGCACAATCTTTTCAAATTGAACGAGGCGTTACCGGGTTATGTAATGCCAGTTGTTGATCATGGCACACAAACGCAAATAGCAAAGCGACTATTTGAGGATGTACGCCGGATCACTTTTTAAGAATGACTGATGAACCGTGACCGAACAGCCCCTGATTGGCTGTGATACCGACTTTTGCATTTGGCACCTGACGCTCACCCGCTGTACCGCGCAACTGCCAGGTTAATTCGCAGATTTGTGCAAGTGCTTGTGCAGGCACTGCTTCACCAAAACAGGCCAGGCCACCCGATGGATTCACCGGCAAACGGCCGCCGAGTTTTGTCACACCATCGCGCACCAGTTTCGCCGCATCGCCACGCGCGCACAGCTGCAGATCTTCATACCAGTCCAGTTCCAACGCAGTCGACAAGTCATAGACTTCCGCAACAGAAACATCTTCCGGACCGATGCCTGCTTCAGCATACGCTTTCATCGGCAGCGCTGCGCGAAATGAATGCGCTTCCATTGCTACAGCAGAATCGGTGGCGATATCCGGCATTTCGATTACAGCAGAAGCAAATGTTGGCGTGACGGTAGAAATCGCTGCGACTTTTACTGCATCACTACGGCCCAGTTTTTTGGCATAGGCTTCAGAGCAGACAATAATAGCTGCAGCACCATCAGACGTTGCGCAAATATCCATCAAGCGCAGTGGGTCAGCCACCATTGCTGATGCAGCGACATCTTCTGCAGTAAATTTCTTTTTGTAGCGCGCATATGGATTGGTAAAACCGTGCTCGGCATTTTTTACTTTCACCTGCGCGAAATCTGCCAGCGTATCCCCGTAAATTTCCATGCGGCGACGCGCATACAACGCAAAATAGCTTGGGTTGGTTATGCCCAGACGGAAACGAACCCAATCCGGATCTTCAGGCCTGTCACCGGGTGCCGGTTTCAGAAACCCTTTTGGCGTAGTATCGGAACCAATGACCAATGCCACTTCGCACTGGCCAGAAAGAATTTTTGCGCGAGCCGCCGCCAGCGCTTGCGAACCGGATGCACACGCCGCGTAAGACGTATTCACTTCCGCACCTTGCCAACCGAGCGCCTGTGCAAACGTTGCACCGGCAACATAACCGGGATACCCACAACGCATCGTCGCCGCACCGGAAACAAACTGAACATCGCGCCAGTCAATGCCCGCATCTTTCAATGCAGCACGTGCAGCTACTACACCATATTCAACAAAGTTCTTGCCCCACTTTCCCCATGGATGCATGCCAACGCCAAGAATCGCAATATCGTTGCTCATGCAGACACTCCCACCGGCTTCCACTTCCATGTCATCTTGACTGATTGTTCATCTTCAAACAGTTTTTCGAGCACCAATTCAACATCCATGCCGGCTTTCAGTTGCGACACATCTACACCTTCCACAGCTTGGCCGAGCACAATCATTTTTTCCTTTTCCAGTTCCACCGCAATAATTGCGTAAGGCACATAAGGATCAGCGGCAACGTACGGCTCTGGTGGCTGGTAACAGGCATTGGTGAATGACCAGATTTTTCCGGTGCGCGACAATTGCACTTCATCGAACGCATCACTGTTACACGCAGGATTCTTGCAGAACAAGGACTGCTTCGGGAAATAATACGTGTTGCAGCTTTTGCATTGCGTGCCGATGAGATGCGGTTTTTCCGCATCCATCGTGAACCAGCCTTCAAGGGCGGGAACAATTGTTTTGCCAGTCATGCAATTTACCTTTAGTTGTCAACCCAGCGCTGTCGCGCGAATGTTGTGTGGATCTACCTGATTCAACAGTGCCAGTTGTTCTGCCGTGGGCAAAGCAGTGGTCGGGATGTTGGCAGGCACATACAATGGAAAACCGGTATTTTCCTGTACTTGTTCAACTGTCACGCCAGGATGCAGCGAACGGATACTGACCTGATGATCCGGACCGGTAAAATCCAGGATGCACAGGTTGGTAATGATCCAGCGGATATCCGCGACTTCTTCCAGCTTCCAGCCTTTTGCCAAACGCGCCGGGTTGTATCCGACAGAAGCCACCATGTCACACTCACCTTCCACAAACACTTTCTTGTTGTGGTTCGGTACGAAGAAAGAATTGGCATGGTTGATGGAGTTGCCGGGGAAACCGCGCACGCCAAGCATTTGTGCCTTCGGCTTCTTGTAGTCGGAACCGATCATGGAAATATTGGCCTGGCCGTAACGATCCACCTGCGTTGGGCCAACCATGGCGTGGCGCTTGCCGCCCCACACATTGTCAAAAATACGCGAGAAGCCCATCCACGATTCAAACTTTGGCCTGTAATCACCGCGCGGACCAACCGGCACCGGTTCAGAGACAATCCAAGCTTCAGAATCCGTCATCATGATGTCGGGGTTGATGCTTTTCATGCACAGCGATGCAGCAAGGCGCGGCACCACACCGATGCCAGTCGCCAACACTTCGCCGTCATCTTTCCACGCCTGTGCAGCTGCACAGATAATCAGGTCTACCAAACTGTGATCTGTCATGTTTGCTCTCCTGATTAAAATACTGGAAGTGGCAGTTTCTTGATTGCATCAAGGCCGCCCACTTTTTCGAGATATTCTTTTTCGCTGCACGCAATGTATTTATCAAAATACGCTTGCCAGCCGCCTTCTTCTTTTACGGAGCCGTTGTACTCTTTGAAATGTTTGGCATCGAAGCCGTACATCGGCGCGCAAGATGTCGGATGCGCGCCACCAGCAATATGCACAACGCCTGTCGTTTCACTGCGTTCCCAGAATACAAAGCGCGCTTCATCAGCACTATTCAGCACACTGGTGTCGACCAGTTCGTCGCAGGTCACAAAAGTTTTTTCTGATGCGCGAGCGAACAGGTCGTCCATGTAATGATCCGGTCCTTTGATCTGGCATACACCGCGTGCATCTGCACGATCAACATGCAACAACGCGGCATCCAGTTTGATGGCAGGCATCGCCACCCATTCTTTTCCATCGGCATAAGGTGACTGGATCAGTTTGATGTCAGGATTGTGTTTCAACACGTCCGTGCCGAGGCCAATACGGGTCGGGATAAACGGCACACGCATCCCTGCTGCTTTCAAACCGAGCAGGAACATACCCTCATCGATTTCCATCGTTTCAATCGCGCCCTGCTGGCGCGCCTGACGGAAATACGGTTCCAGCGGAATAAAATCCAGCGACACGAAAGCGAAAATCACTTTCTTCACTTTGCCTGCAGCACACAACATGCCCACATCCGCACCGCCATAAGCGACGACAGTGAGGTCTTTCAGATTCGAGCGGAGGATTTCACGCACCAGCGCCATCGGTTTGCGGCGTGGACCCCAACCGCCAATGCCGATGGTCATGCCATCGCGCAGCTGGCTGACTACATCAGCCGCCGTCATGACTTTATTCATCGTTTGCTACCTTTTGATCGGATGACAGGAAATGGAAGGCAAATGGCCGTTCCGGAAAGCGGCGTGATACTACGTTCCGGAAGGGGCCACTGTCAATGCAAACTGCCGCAATCTTCTTCATAAAACCTTTAATAAACAGACAGTTATGCTAGTATGCTGCGAGAACAATCGCACCGCCCAGCCAAGAGGGATCCTTGATGAGCCATTGTGAAACACGTGAAGATGCCGAACGCGCTACCAGCGATATCCCGCAGTGGGAAAAAAGCCTGCTGGCAGCCGTCGNNGCAACTCTACGCCAGCGGGCGTTTACCCACCTGGCGCGCTGTGCGCTTGCTCTTGCAAATGCTGCAGCGTGACGAGCGCATCAACGAACACCTGAAGCAGGCAAGCCAGGCAGAAAGGAAACGTATCCTGCGGGGATTACGGCACCGGCTCCTGAATCCTGGCTGGTATAAACGGGCGTTCAAAAAATTATCCAGCCGCTTGCAGTTACAACTCTCAAAAAATGCCGTTAAAGGTGTGACTGAATCCGACGGCAAACCAGTAGAAGTACATCGACAACTGCGTTTTCGCAATTGGGGAGGCACTGTCGACCATACGCCCGCCTACACTTTTGTACCGCGCAGCAAACAGGGCGTGATGAATATTGTGCGCTGGGCAAAGTCCAACAACAAACGGGTGCGCGCTGCCGGTTATCGACACACCTGGACTTCCTTGTATGGCGCTAATGGCGAGGTAACTGTTTCCATGCTGCCACTGGATGTGGCAGAACAGTTGCCCGCATTGCACCCGGATATTGACCCAGCCAACGATTTGCAGGGAATAAAAATAGTCGGCACCCTGAATGAAAATGGCAAGACAAAAGGGCTCTGTAAAATTGGCGCCAGCACATCGAATGAACAATTCAGGCGCTGGTGTCTTGATCAGCAGGGCGGCAACTGGCAATGGACCGTTCCACTTAATGTGATCATGGTTGAGATTACGTATGGCGGCAGCAATGCACCGATCTGCCATGGCGCTGGCTGGAAAAATGAAACCCTGTCAGATCTGGTCACTGAAATTGAATTTGTAAATGCCAATGGTGAACTGCAAATTGTCAATGATCCGCAACAATTGAAAGCTGCTGCTGGCTGCTTCGGCTTATTGGGCATTGTTACGTCGATTACACTGAAACTGGATCCTATGAGCTACGCAGTGATGCAGCCGAAAAAGAAACCGGTTGCTCTTTGTGTGCCGCCGCTGTCGCGCGACGATGTGCCGGCAGAAGTGAACATGGAAGGCATCAGCGATGTGGATCTGCAGCAAGCGCAGCGTGAATTTGAACGCCAGTGCGAGCAAGGCTATTACGCCGAATGGTTCTGGTTTGTATTTGAAGAACAAGGCTGGATCAACTGCTGGAAAAACAACGGCAGCCGTGAACAAGCCATCGACTACCCTTCGCCTGCAGAAACCTGGTTCCAGGAAATGCAGAATTACGTTGGTCAGCTGGTGCTGGATTTTGATTTGTTTGAATTATTGCCCGGCGATGTACAGGCAAAAATGCTTGCCAAAGCAGCGATGGCAGTGCTACCCAGCGAGGAGAAAATTGTCACACCGCTGATAGACGCGCTGCATTTCCGCCGTGGTGTACAGAATATGCGCGTGCTGGATATTGAACTGGAAATCCCGATACCGGCACGCGAAGACGATGAAACCAAACCGGACTGGTCTGTTTGTCAACGCGCATGGTGGGATGCGATCCGACTGGTCTATGAGAGCGCCAAGGGAAGCGATGACACACCGATGCGCCTGACGCTTGAAATGCGGGTGATGGGAGGTTCTTCCATCCTGATGGCTCCGCAATATGGCAATACTCTCGGCACGTGCTCCATTGAAGTGCTGACACACTGCAATACACCCACTGCGGAATGGCAGGCGTTCAAACAAAAAATACTGGACGCATGGACTGCATATCGCGATGTAGAAGGAAACTTACTGAATGCCAGGCCGCACTGGGCAAAAGAGTGGGAAGGCCTGACTGTACACAACAGTCCGGTGAAAGAATATTTGCGCGATACTGCGTATGTCGAGGTTATTCCTGCATTCAAATCACAGCTGGAAACTATAGCTGCCGCAGGTGGCGTTGATCTGCAAGACATGAAAAATCGTTTTGGCAACAAATTATTGTCTGACATCATTGACTGGAATTAAGGCAGAAAACCCATGCAGCGCAGAAAAGCCGGAATTATTGCAGTCGCCACTTTTCTGCTTTTCCTCCTGTCACCATACTTGTATGCAGAACCTGTCCTGAATATCAATAACCGTACTGACCATTATTTACTCTCCAATATCCTGCAATACTTTGTTGATACAGATGCCAACAAGACACTGGATGAAGTGTTGGAAAACAGTGACGCATGGCAAACCAGCAACAGTGATACCATCAACCTCAGTTTCACTACAGCCGCGCTATGGACAAAACTGAACCTGCATAACGACACTGCCTTTACACAAGACATGTTGATGGTAATTGCCCAGCCTTTACTGCTTGATATTGAGCTATACGAACAACAAGCCGATGGATCGTGGCAGAAAAAATCATCCGGCCTTGACAAAGCCAATACCGGAAATAGCCTGCGGCACCGTTATCCCAATTTCTCTATCAGCCTGCAGCCATGGCAGTCAAAAACCGTTGTATATCGCATTACTGCATCAAATCTTGTTTTCCCGCTATCCATATGGAAAAAAGATGCATTCGCGAAAAATGATCATGTCGACCAATATATCACCGGTTTTTACTACGGCATGCTGGCAGCTGTTGGCATCTATAACTTCCTGATGTTCTTTATCGTCAGGGAAAAATCCCATTTGTATTATGTTTTTTATCTGGCCTGCTTTATCAGCGCGATGGCCTGCATAGAAGGCGTAATCATGGAAAACCATGGCGCATGGGTTACGCGCCATGCATTACTGATTCTCTATGCCTTGAATCATTTGATGTTGTTTTTTCTTTGCCTGTACTCATCGCATTTTCTCGATATACCCAAACTGTACCCACGACTTTATCAATGGATCAAGCGAACTGCCGCTATCTGCCTTGTCACCATCCCCATTCCTTTTTTTATTGGCGTACATGGTTTTGATATTTTTCACACCATTCTGGCCAGCATTGTCTGCACACTGGTGCTGGCAGTGGGCACATACCTGCTTTTCAAGGGCAATCTCCTGGCTCGTTATTTCATGATTTCCTGGTCGATGCTGCTGGTCGGTGCGCTTATCTATGTATTAACCATTCTGGGCTTCCTGCCACACAACCACCTGACTGGCAATGCAATCCAGATCGGCTCTGTGCTTGAAGCTATCCTGCAGTCATTGGGTCTGGCAGCAAAAATTGCGCAGCTGAAAAAAGAAAGCCTTGCCGCACACGAAGAAGCTTTGCAAATCCAGAAAAAATCCAACGCGCAACTGGAAGACAAGGTGCGGGAACGCACGCATGCCCTTGAAGGCCTGACCGCCAAACTGGCCAAATACCTTTCACCGCAGGTTTACAGCTCCATATTCAGCGGGCAAAACGATGTGCGCGTTGAAACCCGACGCAAGAAGCTCACTATCTTTTTTTCCGACATCAAGGGTTTCACCGAGATGACCGACAACCTTGAATCGGAAGTGTTGAGCGGCCTGTTGAATAATTATCTTGATGAAATGGCACAAATTGCACTCCGGCACGGTGGCACTATCGACAAGTTTATTGGCGATGCGGTGATGGTGTTTTTTGGCGATCCGGAGACCTGCGGCGAAAAGGAAGATGCCATTGCCTGCGTGCGAATGGCGCTGGATATGCGCGACCGGATGGTCATGCTACGCGAGAAATGGAAAAACGAAGGTATATATAAACCCTTGCGCATCCGCTGTGGCATTAACACCGGTTATTGCACTGTCGGGAATTTCGGTTGCGAGAGCCGTATGGATTACACCATTGTCGGGGGGCAAGTGAATCTGGCCAGCCGACTGGAATCCAGCGCTGATCCTGACCAGATACTGATTTCACATGAAACCTATGCATTGGTAAAAGACGTGATCGCCTGCGCAGAAAAAGGTGAAATCACTGTCAAAGGGATTACGCGACCGATACAGACCTATCAGGTGCTGGACCTGCAGGAAAACATGCAAAACCGTGCTGCAGTCATTTCAGCGCGCCATGATGGTTTTGTGGTGGATATCGATATGCACAAGACCAGCCGCAGACAGGTCATGGCTTACTTGCAGGGTTTACTGGATGATCTGGGCAAATAAAGCAGGTTACTGATCCGATGCATGCAAGGCGCAGGGCTGCTCCACTTGCAAGACTTGCAGTAAACGTCCATTGGCCAGAAGCCCCGCAATTACTGCGCTCAGATCAAATATTTCAGCACTGGAGAAATGTTTCTCCAGGCGCCGGAAGAACTCATCATCAATTTTTGTATGGTCCAGCAAAAACCTTTCGGCGTATTCGATGGCCATTTTTTCTTTTTCACTGAACCTGTCACTGCTTCGCCAATCCCTGACTGCCTCATAAAATGCCTCATCAATACCGAGCGCCTGCAATTCAGGAAAGCGGTATCCAAGACAAATCCGGCATTCATTGATCAAGGCAATGCGCATGCGGACGGCTTCACGTACACGCTTGTCCAGATTCGATTTTTCATAAATAGCTTCAGACAAGCCGGCGAGCGCCTTACCCAGCGCAGGGTGTAAACCGAACACCCTGTAACGCTCGGGCAGGTCGCCTTCTGGCAGCGGTATGCGCGCCACGGGAAATTAAAACAGCCCGGTCAGTAACAGCACACTGCCAACAAACGCCAGCGCCAGCACTTCCCACGTCTTGCCGAGGTTAAACAGGCCGTAAAGGTATGACAGCGGCGGCAGGAATACGCTCATGAAGCCCCAGGCATAGTCCGCCTTGAAGGAAATAATGATCATGTACACCCAGCTGACCAGCAGCGTGGCCGCACCAAAGAAAACCAGTACAGAGGAAATGGGTTCCATAAAATGCTCTCGAATGTCGGGGAAAGGAAAAATCCGCGCGCATTATAAGCAAGTCGGGAGAGAAAGGTCACGGCGTGCGGGCAATCGCCCAGATATGCACCTCCTCCACACCACCCGACTGCAACAATGCCGTGATTTCGTGGGCGGTGCTGCCAGTGGTCAGCACATCATCCACCAGCGCCACACTGCGATACGGCAAAGGCGCTTGCAGGGCAAACGCACCTGCCAGATTGTGCTGCCGCTGCTCCCTGTTGAGAGCCTGCTGGCTGGAAGTGTATCGCTGGCGACGTAAGGCGGACGATACCGGTAACGCCAACCGCCGTGCCAGCACCTTGCCGATTTCGCCACCCTGGTCAAAGCCCCGACTGCGCAACCGGCGCCAGTGCAATGGCACAGGCATCACACAGTCAGGCAAGGCCATCTGTCTTTTCCCGTAGTGGCGGGCAATAGCATCAGCAAGGCCTTGCGCCAGCCAATGGCCACAAGCCAGTTTGCCGCTGTGCTTGTAGCGGTTCAGCAATCCCGCCACCGGTTCTTCATACCGAAAAGCGCACAGTGCGTGCTTGAAAACGGGTGGTGCTTGCAAACACTCTCCGCAAAAATATCCGGCAGTGTGCATGGGTATTGCACAGCGAAGGCAGGCACAGGTATTCCACGGTAAATCCTGTTCGCAACCGCTGCACAGTGGTTTCAGGCCACGCACAGCGCCGTGACACAACAGGCAACTGGATGGCACACGTGAATCAAAAAATGAACGCAATGACGGCGTGAATAACATGGAAATCCTTTTCCACTGGATTGAAATACTGCTGCTATGGATTATCTGCCAACTTGAAATGCTGCCCTTCTTTTGCAGGGTCACCCGCATTGTCTGGTGTACTGAATGCAACACCGCCAGACAGGATGCTTTCAACACTTTCTGTATTGATATCCACACCGGAAAATAATCCGGCTTCCACCTGTATACCGCTGGCATTCCAGAAATGGCTGTTATCGCGCACCAGCTGCACGTGCTGTGGCCAGATGTTGATATACACCTGCACGGCTTTGCCATCTGCGGACAATTCGCTACCCAACACTTCGCCCACTTTCACCTGGCGATACAAAACCGGATCGCCCGTTTTCAATGAACCGAGTTGCGGCGTGGTTAACAATACATTCAGGCCAGTATCGCGTGCAGTGACAACCGGCTCCTGTTCGGTGACCGTAAACTCGCGCACCGGGTTGCCCTTGCCTGGACGCAGTTCCAGATAACTGCCCAGCAACGTATCCAGATGTGCTGTGCGTGCCAACCCCAATGCAGGCGTCACTTTCCAGAAACGGCTGCCACTATTCAGTAACGGCAGCGCATCATTTTTAAGTGCTGCTTCAGCATTCACACTTTTCAGGTCTTCACTCAATTGCAAGCGCGTAATTTCACCCAGCGGCAAGCCGCGATAACGAATCTCACTGCCGGTACTCAAGGCTTCCGCATTGGCTAACAGCAGTCGTACTGTTACACCTGCGTTACTGGCTTCATCTTTGCTGCTGAACAACAGAAAGCGATCACCCCTGCGTACAGCGGTCTTGCCTGCCTGCTGGTTTTTGTCTGCAAAACTGTCAAAGGCAATCCCGCCATCCACCATTTGCGCCAGCGAACCAACTCGCATGTTGACGCCGCCACCACCTACTTTGATATCCACCGCACCGCTGCGCCAGAAACGTGTGGAAGCATCGAGTAATTGACTATGCCCTTCTTCAATATTGACAAGGATCTGCACCAGTTTTCCGTTATCGCTATAACTCAATTCCTGCACGCTGCCCACTTGCAAATCTTTATGCAAAACAGGCGCACCCACCTGAATTCCACCCGCTTCCGGCGCTTCCAACGTCAGGTAAGTGCCAGGCAAACCACGGGACTCAACAGTTTTCGCAATACTTTCGCTGGCCTGCAGTGCAAATACGTCACCATCGTGCAATTCTTTTTTTCCTTTGATGGCTGGTGAATCAAAAGCGATTCCGCCTGCTATCAGCGCAGTCAGGGGCGCGCTTTGCATCTGGATACCTTTACGCAGGCTTGCATCAACACGCAATCCACTGACATTCCAGAAACGGCTGCTGTCGTTCACCAGATGGCGATATTCCGGTCTAATCAATATATGGGTGGCGATACCATTTTTTTCCAGCAACCGGTTTTCCACCGTGCCAACAACAAAATCATTAAAGTAGACAGGCGCACCAATCGGGACTGCAGCGGTGGGGGATGTCAATTTCAGGTGCAAGCCCGGCGCACTGTAGTCCAGTGGATCCGGGCCGTTGGCCGCCACAAAATTGTGGTCGTGAACCGTGTTGCCCTGATCATTCGCTGCAAAAGCCAGGTAACTTCCGGATACCAGCGCATCCAGCCCGGTAATTCCTGCCGCTGACAGTTCCGGTTTTACCAACCAGAAGCGCGTCTTGTCGGTGATGAATGATTCAAAGCGTGGATCAATACCGAAACGCCCATAAACAGCATCCTGTGTCTTGTCATACCAGACATCGCGCAACTTGCCGACGGCAATATTCTTGTACAACACCTTGGTGATGCCTTTGGTCAGGCCATCTGCAGAAGGAAACCGGACGTTTACAAATACACTGGTTTCAGCTGCTTCAAAATCTTCATACAGATAAAAAGTGTCGCTGTTTTCGCTCGCTGGTGCCGATGTATCAGGCTCACCCATACTGACACCGCCTACCATCAGGCTCGCCAGCGAATCCGTCTCCAGCTTTATCCCACCGAGACCGGCTTCCAGCCGGACGCCACTGGCATTCCAGAACCGCGTATTCTTGCGAACCAGATGCGCATATTCCGGCAGGATATGCACACCGATGACAACGCCACTGCCATCTTCTGCCATTGCCGCAGATTGCACAGTTCCCACCTTGATCTGGCGATACGAGATCTGCGTTCCCACACCCACAGAACCGAGGCGGTCTGTCTTGAATGTGATATGCAAGCCCGGCACATACATCGGCAATGGGGGAGGCGTATCAAGCGCCACAAAGTGCTCGGCATATTCACCACTCATTTTTTTGCCGGGTAACTGGACGCCGATATAGTTACCAGACAGCAGTGTGTTTAAACCGGTTATGCCTCCCAGGGTTACCTGCGGCTGCACAAGCCAGAACTCGGTTTCCTTGGGGATGCCTTCAAACCGGTTGTATATCCGTTTATCGATCTGCACGGTGACAATCACACCAGAAAGATCGTCCTTGCCTCTCGTGCTTTTTACAACGCCCAGCACCATGCCTTTGTACTGCACCTGCGTCTGGTTCGGCACAATGCCTTCCGCGCTCTCGAACTCGATAGTGATTTCCGGCCCCATGTCCAACAGGCTGCGCCACACCAGCCATACCCCGACCAGCAAAGCGATAAATGGCAGCACCCAGATGGGGGCAATGTGCCGTTTCTGTGACACTGTCGGGCGAGACACGGGAATATCATTCATGGCGAGCCACCATCGCAGCAATTAAATTTATTTGATGTATTCACGAACAAAAATACAGGCATCCTGCACCCAGTTATTCAGCACGGGTTTCATCTCTTCAACGGTCACCCTGGTCTTTGGATCAGCCACCATGCCGCCCATGCCTGAGCGAACAGACTTGGCCATCACTTTCTTGCTCTGGCTATCCAGCAGGCGTGACTCCAGATACACAATAAAACCGTGCTCAGGTGGAATAGTGGCTGGTGATGCATCGGTAAAAATCATCGCCACGGGTAAATTTTTTGTGGCCGAAGCACTGTCACTGGTGCCTTTTACACCGGTGATGGCGGCATCCCAACGCAAGACACCCGGTCCAGGCTGCTCCACAATTTTCAATTCACGGCCTACTTCCTGTTTTGCCTGCTTCGCCAGATATTGCACCACTTCCAGCATACGACCCTTGGACACTTTTGCCAGCAATGGCGGTCTTGGATAAAACCCTACTGGATCGATAATGATGGAGTGGTATTTCCCTTTCTTCAGATCCGGGCTGATCCAACGCAGGCTAGTACCGCCCGTTGGCGTGCGGGTTTCTTTCATATCGTCGTATTTTGCAAAATAACCTGAGTATGGCGGCGGTTTGGTCGCATCCGGTTTTTTTGCTGTCTCTTTTACAGCAGTTGCCTGCACATCTGTGTCGCTGTCTTTGCCAAGCATTTTATCGATAGCGGCACAGCCACCCAAGGCTATCATCATGCTGGCGGCACACAGTAAGGCGATCAATGGCTTCATTAACATTTTCCTGGTGAGTGAAATGGATCGTAGGTGGCATTCTACCGATACGCATTGGAAAAGCTTGATATTTCTGGCTCAGGCATCCTGGTCAGCCACATCCCAGATGAGCCGTGGATCAAAACTCATCGAGGACAGCATCGTTAAAATAACGGCAGCGCCAAAGGCAACGATGCCCATGCCCGGCTCAACGGACGCTGTTTGCCCGAGGCGCACCAGCCCTACCATCACCGTTACCACAAACACATCCAGCATGGACCAGCGCCCGAGAAACTCGACAATACGAAACATGACCGTGCGCCGACGCGTACTCATCTTCCAGCGAAACTGCACAGACAGCAGCAGGATAATGATGCAGGCAATTTTACCAAGCGGCACCACAAAACTGGCGATAAACACCACCGCTGCAATCGCATAGATACCGTGATGCACCAGCAACGCCACACCACCGATAATCGTTGACGGCTCACCCCGGTTGAACAACAGGATGTTCATCATCGGCAACATGTTGGCCGGAATCAGCAACAGCATAGCCAGCACAAGGAAAAACCAGCTGATAGCCAGACTATAGGGTTTGCGAATATGCACGGCTGCACCACACCGCCTGCAATGCACACCATGCAACGCAGGGCACGGTTGCAACAAGTGGCAGGCCTTGCACAAACCAAAACCCAGACTGGCGGCAGTCACCGTGTTTGATGGCAAAAAACTGTTCACCGTATACTCTCCGGATTCGTTTCACCCAAGCTGAAACGTCTGGCCCATGGATTGGCAGTCATACCGTGCAGGACAACACTCAGCAGAATAGTGCAGATCACCGTTGCAGCAAGCTGCTCCCTGACTATCAGCGTATGCTGCAAAACAATCACAACAAACACAATACTGGCAAGCCCGCGAGGCCCGAACCAGCCAATAAACAGACGTGTCTCGATCGGCATGCCAGAACCGATAAGGCTGATCCAGACAGGAATCATGCGCAGGAAGGTGAGACTGGCGATTGCATATGCCCATGACTGCCACGTGAAGTAAGGCCATGCTTTTGCAATAACCACCGCACCAAATACCAGCCAGACCATCACGGATAAAAGATCGCCGTAATTTTCATTGCTTTGCAGGTAAGCGTGTTTGTGTTTTCCCAGCAGGTGTCCCGAGACCAGGCCACACACAAATGCCGCGATAAATCCGCTGCCGCCAATCCATTGCGCCAGCGAAAAACTGAGCACAGCCAGGCCCGGCATAATCAACGGTTTCCACAATGGCAAATTCCATTCATGGCGAATGGCAAAACGTACCAACACAGCAGTTGTAAGTGCAAGGCACACGCCAGCCAACAGCCCTATACCGATTTCTTCAGCGATCAAAGTCAGGGCCAGCGCCAATGTCCCCTGATGCAATTCTTCTGGCACCAGAAGCGCCAGCAGCAGAAACAATACGGGCACACAGATGCCGTCATTGAGGCCACTTTCTACATTCAGGCTCTCGCGAATCGATGCAGGAATAACGGGGTTGCTGACAACAGCTTTGCCCAGTGCTGCATCGGTGGGCGCCAGCATAGTGGCAAGAATAGCGGCTTCCAGCCAGGGCATATCGCCAAACAGTAGCAGGGCGAATACCCAGCCCGATAACAGGCACAACGGTAAGCCTATGAGCAGCAAACGCAGTGGCAACCCGTTGTTGGCACGCAGCACAGCCATATTGGCTTTCGCTGCATCCGTAAACAGCACAATCGCCAATGTCAATTCAGCCAGCAAGCGCAAACCAGGACCATCGACCGACAAATGCAATACATCCAGTACCGCAGGCCCCAATAGCACACCAACGGAAAGAAACATCAATGGACCGTTAACAAGACGTGACTCAAACCGGCCGGCAAAAATGCTGTACAGCAGCAGGAAACCAGCGATCAATGTCAGGTTCTGGTAAATCATTCTGCAACAGGCGGTTTCAATTGGGTTGACCATCCGCCGCCAAGCGTACGGTACAAATCTGCCATGGCAGTGAATTCAGCACCACGCAACTCTGCCAACTGCAATTCTGCATCAAAGAGCCGCTGATCCACTATCAGGATATCCAGATAACTGGATAACCCGCCGTCATACCGCGCGCGCGCCAGATCTGATGCATCCTGCAATGCCACTACCATCTTTTCAATTTCTTCCCGTGCTGCACGAAATTTTTCAATCGCGACGATGGCATCAGCCGTTTCACGAAAACTGTTTTGTACCGCCTTCTGGTATTGCGCCAACGCTTGCTGGAATTGGGCCTGCGCAGCTTCATAGTTGAAACGGATCGCGCCTCCTTTGAACAGCGGTTGCAACAAATTGCCGCCTGCTGACCATATAGCCGCATCACCGCGACCCAGGTCATTGAAATCACGGCTCAAACCGCCTGTCGTGCCAGTGATGCCGATCGAAGGAAAAAACAACGCCTTCGCTGCGCCCACATCGGCATTCGCTGCCACCATGTCCTGTTCTGCTTGCAATATATCCGGACGACGATCCAGCAGCTGTAATGGTAAGCCTACAGGCAACAAAGGCGGCATGGATTGCGCGGTCAATGTCTGCCCACGTTTGACCGGGCCGGGATTACGTCCGAGTAACAAATTGATACGGTTTTCCTGTACGGCAATACGGCGTTCAAATTCCGGGATGCGCGATGCGGTGAATGCCCGGTTGGCCTCAGCCTGATCCACTTCCAGCCGGTTAGAACTGCCACCATCCAGTCGCTCACGATAAAGGTCAACTTGCTTTGTATTGGCTACCAACGTGCGTTTTGCAATGTCCAGTTCCAGATCATATTGGCGCAGTTTGAAATATGCACTGGCAATATCACTAACCAGTGTCACGGTGACACCGCGTCGCCCTTCTTCAGTGGCCAACCAGCGGGCGAGCGCTGCTTCATCATTGCGGCGCAAACGGCCAAACAGATCCAGCTCCCAGGAAATCTGTAAACCCGCATCCCAATTGCGAAATGTATCATCTGATGCGGTATTGGCGGGATCCGATAACTTCGATGCATTGTTAGCGTTGTAGCCGATACCAGCGCCGACTTGTGGAAACATGGCACCACGCGTTACACCAGCCAGCGCGCGATACTGGTCAACACGCGCAGCCGCAATACGCAGATCGTGATTATTGGCAAGCCCGTCATTGATTAGCTGTATCAGGACGGGATCCTTGAATACTTGCCACCATGCAGTATCGGCCAGTGAAACTGTTGATACTGGATCTGGTTTTTCTCCACGAAACAGATCGGGAATATCCAGCGTCGGACGTTGGTAGTCCGGCCCTACTGTGCAACCGGCAACGCTTATTGTGACAGCCATTGCCAGACACTTGAGCGACAATAATTTTCCTGGTTGGCGCATCATCGTCAGTGATCTCCCTTGCTGTTGCTACGCGACACCAGCTTCTCGATAACCACAAACAATACCGGCACCAGACAAATCCCGAGCACAGTGGCCACTGACATACCGGCAAATACCGTCATGCCCATCACCTTGCGTGCTTCAGCACCAGCACCGCTCGCCGTTAGCAATGGCACCACACCCAGGATAAAAGCAAACGCTGTCATCAGTATCGGCCGCAAACGCAACTTCGCACCTTCCAGTGCGGCAGGAATAATGTCCATCCCCTCTTCGCGTTTCATTTTTGCAAANNACGTAACTGGTGCTGAAATGTCGCGCGAGCCACAATCCAAGGAATGCGCCGAATGCCGCAAATGGCGTGCCGAGAATCACCGAAAATGGCAATGCCCAACTTTCGTATTGCGCAGCAAGAATCAGGAACACCATCAACATCGCAAACACAAATACAATACCCGCCG
>DDBK01000163.1:0-7943 GCA_002333095.1 Cellvibrionales bacterium UBA2034 | reverse complement strand
CCCGCCGTGCCTTCTGCACGTTTTTCCTGAAACGATGTATCCGCCCATTCATACGCCATATCGGGCGGCAACACATCTGCTGCCACTTCTTCCAATGCCTTGAGTGCATCAGCAGAACTGTAACCCGGTGCGGGCACGCCCCCCAGCTCGGCAGAACGGAACAGATTGAACCGGTTTGTGTATTCCGGGCCGGAAATCGGTTTGCTTTTCACCAGCGTGTCGAGCGGCACCATGTCGCCGGTGGTTTTACTGCGCACAAAAAACAGTGATAGGTCACTGATATTGCGCCTGAATTCCGGCTCAGCTTGCGCGTACACCTTGTACACACGCCCGAAACGGTTGAAGTCATTAATGTAGGAGCTACCCAGCAATGACCCGAGTGTGGTGTTGACATCTTCCAGCGCGACACCCAGCTTCAATGCTTTCTCGCGATCAATGTCGACATAAATCTGTGGCACATTACTACTGAATAGCGTGTAGATGCGTCCGATTTCAGGACGCTTCTGCGCAGCCTGGATAAACAGCCGCGCCTGTTGCGACAAATATTCCGGCGCATTGCCTGAACGGTCTTGCAGCATCATCGTAAAACCTGCACCTGTACCAAGGCCGGGAATAGGCGGCGGACCAAATGCCATTGCCATCGCGCCTGGTACTTCTTTTGCCATGGCGCCGTTGATAGCCGCCACCACACCACTGGCGTGGGATGCTGGGGTATCGCGTTCACCCCACGGTTTTAGCGAAACAAAAAAGAACGCCGTGTTTGATGCAGTCGACCCTGTGAGCAGCGAAAACCCCGTTACGGTAGTAAAGGTATCAATATGCGGATTGGCCGCCAGAATTCCTTCTATTTTTTGCGCGACGCGATCTGTACGCTCGAGTGACGATGCATCCGGCAACTGCACATTCAGCAGGATAAACCCCTGGTCTTCTTCCGGCACGAAGCCACCGGGAATCCGGTTAGCCAGCAACACAGTCAATCCAACAACAATGCCTATAAAAATCATACTGCGCATGGATTTTCGAATCAGGATAGAAACAAAGCCAACATAGCCGCCGGTGAAACGATCAAAATAACGATTGAAGCCTTCATAAAACGGCGTGAGAAAATGCCGCTTGCCATCTGCCGGTTTCAACAGCATCGCCGCCAGTGCAGGGCTCAGCGTTAACGCATTAAGCGCGGAAAACAGAACCGAAATGGCGATGGTGATGGCAAACTGCTGGTACAACAGGCCGGTGATGCCGCTGATAAAAGCCACCGGCACAAACACCGCCGTCAACACCAGTGCAATCGCCACCACAGGGCCAGACACTTCTTCCATCGCCTTGACTGTCGCGTCTTTCGGCGACATGCCTTTCTCGATGTGATGCATGACCGCTTCCACCACGACAATCGCATCATCCACCACAATCCCGATGGCCAGTACCAGGCCGAGCAACGAGAGCACGTTGACAGAAAAACCCAGCAGGGGAAATATCATGAATGTGCCAATCAACGACACAGGTACTGTGAGCAAGGGAATCAACGTGGCGCGCCAGTTTTGCAGAAAAACGAATACAACAATCAACACGAGCACAATAGCTTCGACTAACGTATGCAAAATTTCTTCAATGCCAGCGCTGATGGGCAGCGACGTATCCAGCGTGATCTGGTATTCGAGGTCTGCAGGAAAACGCCGCTTGGCGTCTTCCATGACCTTGCGGATATTTTCAACCGTTGCCAATGCGTTTGTGCCCGGCATCTGGTACACCACAATCGTCGCAGCCGGTTTGCCATTGAGTCGACTCATCTGGTTGTATAACTGCACACCCAGATCTACCCGTGCGACATCTTTCAGCAGCACCTGTGAACCGTCGGCATTGGAACGCACTACAATGTTTTCAAAGTCTTCTGCTTTAAGCAAACGCCCTTGTGTGCGTACGGTATACGTAAACTCGGTTCCCGCTGCCGCTGGCGGCCCACCAATTTGCCCAGCCGGCGACAACTGGTTCTGCGCTTTTACTGCATTCACGAGATCCGGTACTGTCAAACCCAGTTTGGCAATACGGTCTGGGTTCACCCAGATACGCATCGCGTAATCACTGCCGCCAAACAGCGTGACATCGCCCACGCCACGGGTGCGCGCCAATGCGTCATTGATATTGATCGCCGCGTAATTGGAAAGGAAATTTTTATCGTACGTGCCATTGGGTGAACTCAACGACACCAGCACCAGTGGAAATGACAGGGATTTCTTGACCGACACACCGTATTCTTTTACCGATTGTGGCAGTGACGGCATCGCTTGCGACAAACGGTTTTGTGTCAACACGTTGCTCATGTCGAGATCTGTACCCACCTCGAATGACACGGCCAGTTTGAGTGTGCCGTCATTGGCATTGGTGGATTTCATGTAGATGGAATTATCAACGCCGTTGATTTTTTGTTCGATTGGCGTGGCAACAGACGCTTCAACGTCGGTCGCCGATGCGCCAACAAATGTAGTGGTGACCAACACTTGTGGCGGCACAATATCGGGGTACTGCGCCATTGGTAATCCACTCAGCGCAACAAGGCCCAGTATCACCATGACAATGGACAGGACGATCGCCACAATCGGGCGATTAACGAAGAAGCGGGCCATCATGTCTGCAATCTCCGCAGTTTATTGTTTGGCAGACGATGTTGCCGATAATGCATCGATAGTGGTGAGCGATGGATTCACCGTCACACCATCACGCACGCGCTGCAAACCCTCCGCCACAATCTGTTCACCGGGCTGAAGACCTTCTGCGATCACCCAGAGATTATCAATGCGCGGCCCGACTTTCACACTGCGCAGCGATACCTTGTTATCCGTCCCCACAACGGCCACCTGAAAAAATCCCTGTATTTCATTGACGGCACGTTGCGGGACTAACAGGGCTGACGGTATTTTTTCAACCAGGAGACGCACGCGGCCGTACTGGCCCGGCCGGATCAACCGGTCGGGGTTGGCAAAGTTAAATTGCAGCGCCAGCGTGCCGGTCTGTGTATCCACCGCGCGCTCCACAGCATCAAACGTGCCTTTATGCGGATAGACAGAACCGTCTGCCAGTTGGAGCTCGATGTCAGATTCCTGATCAGCCGGACGCGGCCCACGCTTCGCCAGTTTGAGGTATTCCGCTTCACTGATACCTACACGAAACACGATGGGGTCTACTTGCGATACGGTAGTCAGCAGCGTGCTTTCACCACGCCCCACCAGGTTGCCAGCCTTCACCTGCGTGATGCCGACAATGCCATCAATAGGCGACGTAATCGTGGTGTAGCCGAGATTGAGGGTGGCGAGCTCCACCTGCGCTTTGGCAGCGTCAAATGCAGCCAATGCATTGTCCAGTTCCTGACGGCTGACCGCCTGCTTGGCGGCCAGCGGGCGCAAACGGTTTACGTCCGTGGTGGCCTTGGTCAACCGCGCCTGCACAGTCGCCAGGTCTGCCTGCAAGGATTTCGGGTCAATCTGGTACAGCGGCGCATCTTTTTTAACGAATGCACCGTCCGTGAAGTTGACGGATTGCAGATACCCTTCCACACGGGCACGGATCTCCACATCCTGCTTGCCTTGCGCCTGCCCCACCAGTTCCAGATACACAGGGACATCACGCTGGACAGGCGTCACCACTACCACGTCGGGAACCACTGCTGCTTTCTCCGGCGCTTTGCCGCAGCTTGCCAGTACAACCAGCGACAGCACAGCCATCAGTGGATATATTTTGTAACGTTGGTTGTTAATCATGGATGATCCAGCAACTTGTGAAAGAAATATTTATGGCATACAAAGAGGCGACCTTCGAAGGTCGCCTNNCTTCTATATCTACTGCTGATCTTCTATTTGACACGCTTCTGTTCGTTTTCTAACGCCTTGGCCATGATGTCTTCGTAAATGTGCACAGACTTGCTGACAATATCCATGTACTCGGGAAACTTGGCTGCATACTGACGATTCTCGACACTGTCCTTGAATACGCGTTCTAGGAATTCTATATCGAAGTCTGTCAGGCATTCGCCTTTGTCAACACGCTCCTTGATTTCCAGTGCGCGCGGCAACCGCTCTTTCGTAAAGCGCTCGAGCAGCGCCTGCATCGTACCCATATCGTCCTGGCTGTGCATGGCGTACTCCTGACTTATTTATTCATCGCCTTGTTAATTTTCTTCAGCTGCGCCTGATAGTCTGAGTCAGAAATCAATTTCTTCTCATGCGCTTCATTGAGCTGCAACAACTGCTCAGGATAGTTTGGCGCTTGCTGTACAACTGTTGTTGTTTCGTCATCATCGCTGCTACTGCTGCTACTGCTACGGCTGCTGGCGCTGAAAGAGCAGCCTGATATTAAAGCAGTAGACAGCAAGATGGCTGACATGGCGTAACGGGTGTGAGGCAACTTTTTCATACATACTCCTTTGGTAATGGACAGGTTTTTAACGGTTCTCAAAACGGTTGTAATCAAGAATAGCACCGGTTACTGGCTCTTGCTGCACATAATCCCTCTGCAATGCATCGCTGAATGCCCAGAAATCGGGGCTGGTACGCCGGACGCCAAAATCATTGAGCAGCGCGGTGTAACCTGCCTCGCCCTGCATGCCTGCTACCTGATCAACAAATGTGCCTAGCGACGCTGTAGTTGTCCTGAAAAACGCGTTCGGGTAAGCGCCGATGATGCCCGGGACAACCGTGAGATTATCTTCAGCAGGCCGGCGACGCTCGGCATTGTCCAGCAGCTGGGAAATATTGCTGTAGCTCTTGTTGTGCAGGATAGTGAAATACCGCCATTTTCCTGCAGCAGCATCAACCCGCAGAATGCTGACTTCAGGGAATTCAGACAACCCTGCGCCATTCACTTTCTGCAAACGTGCAATGTACTGGCGGATTTTCTTATCATCCACCTGTTGCAGGCTGAAATCCTGCGATACATTCTTGCCAATATGCGCCGCCAGAAGATCATACAATTCTTGCTGCGGATTATTGGTACGGAAACGGATATCGGCTTCTGCCAGGTAATCAAAATGATCCCCGAACAGATATTCCTTCACATCGTCGCGCGCGCCGCGATACCAGAAATCCACAATCGGCTTGCGTGATGCAACCGGTAGCAAGGAGAGGAAGTTTGACTCCCCTTCCATGCGAAGGAAATCCATATACAGACGGGTGTTGAGCTGATGCCCCAGGCTGCCATAGACATCAAAGCCCGCTACCAGCAAGTAATAAATACGTTCAAGAAGCGCATAGCTGACCAGCCATGCTGTTTCCGGCGGAGGGCCTACCAGGCCTTTAACTACTGAAGCGCTGTCGGAATGGCGAAAAATAGTCAGTGCTGCGTTGTCGTTACCGCTTCCACCATTCCAGACAAAATCCACTGTTGCCTTGTGTGATTCCGCCAGATTCTTTTCCATGTACTGCGCTTTTGCCTTGAGGTAGTTTTTCTGCAGCTTGGAATATTTCAACCAGTCCAGCACACCGGCGTTGCTCTGGTCTTCTCCTGGCAAGCGCAGGTTCTTGCTCTCTTTTACAAGGAATTCGTTGTTATCTTTTGAGGAAATTTCATCCGGATTCACAAAGAACACCCAGAAATGGTCTTCAATGACACCCAGCGCCACTTGTCCACGACACACAGGCCCCTTGATAAAGGTATCAACAATGAACTGCGCCTCATCAAGCAGGAAGCGATAGCGTGAATCGACGGGCAAGTCAGAAAATGCCACGAAAGGGTTACCAGCCACATCGGGGGCATATGATGGCAATACACTCACGTCGTAATCTGCATTCACAAACCAGGCGGTCCACTTTTGCATACGCGCTGCATTGAGCGCATAAGGCATATGTGTTTTTTCGACTGCCGTTCCTTCATCAAAACGGATCCGGTACCAGAATTCGGATAAACCCGGATCGTCATACGGCCTGCGTGTGGGAATTTCCTCAATANNCTCAATAGGTTCGCCGGGTGGCGTAGAAGAACGTACCAGACGAAAAAAATATCGGCTATTTGCCTTGATAGTTATTGCTTCATCAAAATACAGGTGCGACAGGTACAAATGTTCGTAGATGTATCTACTGGCCAATTTTTGCTTTAAAGAAGCACCATTAAAAAAAGTTTCCCATAACGCAACCTGTTTTTTGACAGTTGCGGGCAACGCCGGTGTGGCGGCTACCGGCGATCCTGCTGCCAGCCATTCTTCCATGATGGCGAATTCACTGTCTGATAATCCAGGTAATCCATACGGCATACCCCAGGCTGGATGGTCTTTTTCAAATGCATCCATTTTCTCTATTGCAGGGCAGCTCTGCTCCCTGTCCAGCGAAAAAGTAAATACGCCAGGATCAAGCACAGGCTGTTCTGGCAGAGGATGTTTCCGTTTCAGGTCAAGCAACCTGTACAACACACTGCCTTGCAAATTTGCTTCGCGTGAATTGTCACGCTCATTCAACACCGGGTGAAAATCTTTTTTTCTCCACTCTTCCGGGGTGTGCGCATCAACAAAGAGGCGGCTGGGTTCGGCTGCACGCAAGCGATTGCTATACACCAGTTCCGCATTGGCACCACGGGCAATGCCGTCCCATGAAGTGAGATTTTGCTGGCACGGCGCATCGTAGCAACCATGACACACTGTGCAACGCTGCTCCAGCAGTGGACGCACGTCATGCCAGTATTCCGGCGCACCGTTTTGAGGCGCAGTGGGCGTGTTGTACCGTGAAGGGTCTGCCGTACCGAACCGCTCATCCAGCTGGTGCATGATGACCGGCGTACAACCAATCAGTATCGCCAGCAGGAATAAAAAAACTGCTTTTTTCTTGTATATAAAAGACAGTAATGGATGCCTGCTCTTCGTGACTATACTCATGGGCAACTCAGGGTAGATTCAATTGCCGACAGAATAATGCATACTGGCATTTCGTAATAGTGGAGCATCCAGATGGGAAATATCCGCCAGATACTGGTATCGGTTGCGGTGCTGTGTGCAGGTTTAGCCGGCTGCGCAGGCAACGACAATGCACTGCCCAACACCAACGTATTCAGGCCAACACCGCTGCAATCCAGCAGCAATGGCATGCTGTATATCTATCGCCCGGAGGCATCCACACCCGGGGTAGCCAAACCCTTGCGCTTCAGTTATCCGGAAGTGCTGGTGGATGACCGGAGCGTCGGGGTCATCGAATACAACCGCTACTTGTCTGTAGAGCTCCCGCCTGGCCAGCACAAGATACGGCTGACCGGATTAACAGAGAAAGCAAAGGACTGGGAGACAAGGGATATTTATCAAGTTGTCACCATTACACCCGGCGACTCCACATTCCGCAGGTTCAAAATCGAATTTGATCTGGACAACATGAATCTGTTTCAACCCAAATCCCAATACCGGATATTCCTGACACCGGTTGATGCCAATGATGCTATTTATGAAATTCGTTACACAAGGCCGATGAAATAACAATACATGAATTAACAATACATGTATTAACAACACCATATAAAGCGCGCACCAATGTTTAAACTCTTCTCCAGTATTTTTGGTTTACCTGACAAAGAACAGGGCACTGCCATCCCTGAATCCCTGCTCAAGGCAGCCATTGAGCGCGCACTGGATGGCACGGATCCACGCATGCGCATCTTGCCCGGTTATGCAAAAACCTTGCGCGAACCAGTTATCCATGCCATCGAACATGTAATTGCAATGGTAGATGCATTGCCTCCGGCTGTACCCGCGTCCAAAGAAGGGCGCGACACTTCCGCTGTGCTCGGCGCTGTGTTTACATCCACCCCACGCATGAAACAAATTCTTGATTCAGACAGCACATTACGTGAATACCTGTCGTCAGCGGCCGACGAGAGTGGCTGCACGACAGGGTTACTGGTGGTGGAGCGCAACGAAAAGCGTGGTTTCGGGTATGCCGTTGTCGATGACCAACTGATGAATGATGTACAACAGGTCACTG
>DDBK01000164.1 GCA_002333095.1 Cellvibrionales bacterium UBA2034 | reverse complement strand
TTTAACGTATTGGTTCACGAGTTACGCGGCTTAGCACTCGATTTAAAATTTGAATAATTTCATTTCATAGTTAAAATAAATCAGCATATGCCTTTCAAAAAGGATATCAAGATCAAACCAGACTTCACCAGAATCAGCATTGGATTGGCATCGCCCGATTCAATTCTGGAACGCTCATACGGTGAAGTGCTGAAACCTGAAACGATTAACTACAGAACGTACAAACCTGAACGCGACGGTTTATTCTGTGAGCGCATTTTTGGTCCAATTAAAGACTATGAATGTTATTGCGGAAAATATAAACGTATTCGCTANNGTGCATGCGGCAAGTATAAACGTATCCGTTATAAAGGCATCGTATGCGATCGCTGCGGTGTGGAAGTTACAGAAAAGAAAGTGCGCCGCGAACGCATGGGACATATTAAATTAGTTGTTCCTGTTGTGCATATCTGGTATTTTAAATCATTACCTAATAAGATTGGTTATTTATTAGGAATGAGTTCTAAAAAACTGGAATCAATCGTTTATTACGAACGTTTTTGTGTAATTCAGCCAGGTCCACTGACTGAAGGAATCATGATTAACGGCGATTTAAAAAGTTATAAAACGCACGACCTGATAACAGAAGAAGAATATCTTGAGGTATTGGAAACTTTACCGAAAGAAAATCAGATGTTAGATGACAGCGATCCAAATAAATTTATCGCCGATATGGGAGCACCAGCTGTGTTCACTATGTTGTCGCGAATTAATTTAGATGATTTATCTGCAGCACTTCGTCATCAGGCAAATACCGAAACTTCACAACAACGTAAAGCTGAGGCGTTAAAACGTTTGAGCGTTGTTGAAATGTTCCGCGAAGCAATTGGCCGTTACGAAAATCGTCCTGAATGGATGGTTGTTCAATATTTACCGGTAATACCTCCTGAATTACGCCCATTGGTGCCTCTTGATGGCGGCCGTTTTGCGAGTTCAGATTTGAACGATTTATATCGTCGTGTGATTAACCGTAACAATCGTTTGAAACGATTAATTGAAATCAAAGCACCTGAAGTAATCCTTCGAAATGAAAAAAGGATGTTACAGGAAGCTGTTGACTCATTGTTTGATAATTCACGTAAATCAAATGCAGTTAAAGCAGAAGGTGGTCGTGCATTAAAATCATTAAGCGATGTGCTTAAAGGTAAACAAGGTCGTTTNNGACTATTCCGGTCGTTCGGTTATCGTGGTAGGTCCTGAATTAAAATTACATGAGTGTGGTTTACCAAAAGATATGGCTGCCGAATTATTTAAGCCATTTATTATTCGTAAACTCATCGAAAGAGGTATTGTAAAAACAGTAAAATCGGCTAAGAAATTAGTTGATCGCAAAGAACCTGTTATTTGGGATATTCTCGAAAATATTTTGAAAGGACATCCTGTAATGCTTAACCGTGCACCAACACTGCACCGTTTATCTATTCAGGCATTCCAACCAAAATTAATTGAAGGAAAAGCTATTCAGTTACACCCTCTTGTATGTTCTGCGTTCAACGCCGACTTTGATGGTGACCAGATGGCTGTTCACGTTCCGCTGACGCTGGAAGCCCAGCTTGAAGCGCGAGCTCTGATGATGTCTACCAACAACATACTGTCACCTGCTAACGGTGAGCCAATCATTGTGCCATCACAGGACGTTGTATTGGGCTTGTACTGGATGACCCGTGAGCGTGTTAATGCCAAAGGTGAAGGGATGGCATTTTCTGATATCAAGGAAGTAAGCCGTGCGTACTATGGCAAGCAGATTGATCTGCAAGCCAAGATCAAGGTGCGCATTCGCGAAGTGCTTTTTGATGAAGAAACAGGCGTGCGCAGTGAAACGGTCAAGCTTTATGACACCACTACTGGGCGTGCATTGTTGTGGGAAGTTGTGCCTGAGGGATTACCCTTTGAAGTAGTCAACCAGCCAATGGTGAAGAAAGCTATTTCTCGTGTCATTAACCAGTGCTACCGTAGGGTAGGGTTGAAGGCTACCGTTATTTTCGCGGATAAGCTGATGTACACGGGATATGACTTCTCAACAAAATCTGGCGCGTCCATTGGTGTAAATGATTTCGTGATTCCAAAAGAGAAGACCGAAATTATTGATAAAGCGGAAGCGGAAGTAATAGAAATCGAACAGCAGTTTGCGTCCGGTCTTGTAACTCATGGTGAGAAATACAACAAGGTGATTGATATATGGTCGCGTGCTAATGATCACGTAGCCAAATGCATGATGGAAAATTTATCAAAAGAATCTGTTACTAATCGCCAAGGCGAGCAAGTGCAGCAGGATTCTTTTAACTCCGTATACATTATGGCTGATTCTGGCGCGAGGGGCTCTGCTGCCCAGATTCGCCAGCTGGCCGGTATGCGTGGTTTGATGGCGCGTCCTGATGGCTCCATTATTGAAACACCGATTACAGCTAACTTTCGAGAAGGCTTGAGTGTACTGCAGTACTTTATATCTACGCACGGTGCCCGAAAAGGTTTGGCTGATACTGCATTGAAGACAGCAAACTCTGGATACTTGACTCGTCGTTTAGTAGACGTTGCCCAGGATCTGGTTGTTACTGAAGTGGATTGTGGTACCGATGAAGGTTTGACGATGACGCCGGTTATTGAAGGTGGCGATATCATTGAATCATTGGGCGACCGTATTCTTGGTCGCGTTGTAGCGATTGATGTTTTGAAGCCTGGAACAAATGAAACGGCGATTGCTGCTGGAACCATGATTGATGAAAAACTCGTGCTTGAAATTGAACGCATGGGCATAGACGAAGTATTGGTACGTTCACCGATTACATGCAAAACACGATTTGGAATTTGTTCAACATGCTATGGCCGCGATCTGGCACGAGGACATCTGGTTAATGTTGGCGAGGCAGCTGGCGTTATGGCTGCCCAATCTATCGGTGAACCCGGCACCCAGCTGACGATGCGTACCTTCCACATTGGTGGTGCTGCATCCAGGGCATCTGCACAAGACAGCGTACAAGTGAAAAAAGGTGGCGTTGTTCGTCTGCACAATATCAAGGTTGTGGAGCGCTCTTCAGGTGAGCTGGTGGCAGTATCGCGTTCTGGTCAGTTGGCAGTGGCAGATGAAAATGGACGTGAGCGTGAACGCTACAAACTTCCATACGGAGCAGTAATATCGGTCAAAGATGGCGCAACGGTTGAAGCTGGTGCAGTAGTGGCCAAATGGGAACCGCATACTCACCCGATTATCACTGAAGTGGCTGGTAAGGTGCGTTTTTCTGGCATGGAAGATAACCTCAGCATCCGTCGCCAGACAGATGAACTGACAGGTTTGTCAAATATTCAGATTATTGATCCAAATGAAAGGCCAGCTGCCGGTAAGGATTTGCGGCCTGCTGTAGCGCTGCTGGATGCCAAAGGCAAAGAAATGTGTTTGCCAAACTCAACTGTGCCAGCACATTACATGCTGCCGCCGAACGCCATTGTGGCACTGACTGATGGCAGCATGGCTGGCATCGGAGATGTGGTAGCGCGTATTCCTCAGGAAGGTTCAAAAACACGTGATATTACAGGCGGCCTGCCGCGTGTTGCTGACTTGTTTGAAGCGCGCAAGCCGAAAGAACCAGCCATTCTTGCTGAAGTTTCTGGCATCGTAAGTTTTGGCAAGGAAACAAAAGGCAAGCGGCGTCTGATTATCACGCCAGCCGATGGTAAGCCGTTGGCTGATGGCAGCCCGAATTGGGAATTGCTTATCCATAAACATCGCCACATGTCAGTTTTTGAAGGTGAAAATGTAGAACGTGGTGAAGTTATTTCTGAAGGCCCGCCGAATCCACACGACATTCTTCGCCTGAAAGGTATCGAGGAGCTGGCGCGTTATATTGTTAACGAGATTCAGGAGGTATATCGTCTCCAGGGTGTAAAAATTAACGATAAGCATATTGAAGTTATTGTTCGACAGATGCTACGTAAAGTGGAAATCCATGAAATGGGTGATTCCTCTTACGTAAAAGGAGAGCAAGCAGAGTTCAGTAATATTCAGGAAATTAACGAGCAACTGGAAGCAGCCAACAAAACAGCTGCGAAGTACGAGCGTATGTTGTTGGGTATTACCAAGGCGTCGTTGGCTACGGAGTCGTTTATCTCTGCGGCCTCCTTCCAGGAAACTACGCGCGTTCTTACTGAAGCTGCTGTAACCGGCAAGCATGATCCGTTGCGTGGTTTGAAAGAGAACGTAGTTGTAGGGCGTCTCATTCCTGCGGGTACTGGCTTGGCTTATCACAGCGAGCGTCGTCGTAAACGCTTACAAGAAGCCCAGCGTGCCGAGTTTGGTGGTGCATCAGCACAGGATGTTGAAGCTGCTTTGACAGAAGCGTTGAAAACCAGTGCAAGTTAATTGGTTTATTCACTTCAGGCACTAATAAAAAAGCCCGGCATTGCCGGGCTTTTTTATATCTTGTGAAATAGGTTTTCTATTTTTATCAGAGAGAAAAGTCCTGACCCAGATATACTTTGCGGACTTTTGCATTGTGCAGGATTTCGTCTGCTGTTCCTTCGGCAATGATATGGCCTTCACCAACAATATAGGCGCGCTGACAAATTGATAGCGTTTCACGTACATTGTGATCAGTGATCAGGATGCCGATATTTTTTGATTGCAGGTGATAAATGATTTGCTTGATATCGGCAACAGAAATGGGGTCAACACCAGCGAAAGGTTCATCGAGAAGAATAAATTGAGGCTCGCTAGCCAGGGCTCGTGCAATTTCCACGCGTCGTCTCTCTCCGCCAGACAAGCTCATACCTAGCGTGTCAGCAATATGCGTGATGTGCAGCTCTTGCATCAATTCATCTGCGCGAGCCAGTCTTTGCTGATGTGTCAGGTCTTTGCGTGTTTCAAGAATCGCCAGGATATTATTCCGCGCACTGAGCTTGCGGAATACAGATGCTTCTTGCGGTAAATAACCCAGCCCGCGTTGTGCTCGGTTATGTATGGGTAGATGTGTAATGTCTTCGTTATTGAGTGAAATAGTGCCTTTGTCTGCAGGTACTAACCCCACCATCATATAAAAGCATGTGGTTTTTCCCGCACCATTGGGCCCAAGCAGTCCTACAATCTCACCGCTTGAGACATGCAATGAAACATCTTCAATGACCGGGCGCTTCTTATATGCCTTGGCTAGATGTCGTGCGTTGAGAGTGCTAACCGTCACGGCTACTTTTTCTCTTTTGTCGATGAGGTTGTATTAGAGGATGTCTTTTTACTAGGGGGGATGATCACAGTAATGCGCTTGCTGTTGTCGGCGCTGCCAGCTTCGGCAGCTTGTGCCCTTACCCGCTCAGATTTGATATCGTATTCGATGCGCTCACCGCTGATATTGCCGCTCTGTTGTTTCAGGCTACCATTGCCAAGCAGAGTAATAAGGTCTTTAGCGACATCAAAATGAATTTTGTTGGCAGCGGCATCTACAATGTCATCAGGGCCAGTGAGTTGCTGCCTGTATGTTGCCGGGTTGCCCGTCGCATTAATCTGGGTGAGTTCATTATTTTTGCTATCCAGTACGACTGTGTTGGCAGAAATGTGAATGCTGCCTTGCTGAATGTCTACATTGCCGGTATAGGTTGTAACGCCGGTCTTGGCATCGCGCTCCGCGCTATTCGCCTGAATCTCGATGGGCTTGCTGCGGTCATCGGGGAGTGCGTGAGCCCAACCGGCGGTGAATGCAGTTGCGATAATAATGAGTCTAGCGGCGGACTTCATGAATCTCCTTAACACGCGATGGCAGCAGCATGCGTTCGTTGGCCAGATCAGCCCTGATGCCAAGTGCTTTGGCTTCGCTGTTGCCCGTGCGTATGGTAACAGCTTTGTCTGTTTCGGCGAATTGCCTGCTTGTGTCGACAAGTAGTTTTTCAGTCAGGATTTCAGTACGTCCGCCGCGTGTGGCATCGCTCCAGAGACGTATATTCCCTTCCAGATCAACACGGTTGTTTGATTGGTAGGTGGTGGCAGTGTCTGCTGTCATTTGCCATGGTGTTGGTGGGGTATCGCCGCTTCGTTGTTCGAATTTAATCCGCGGAGCAAGAATCACACTGTGTTTGTCTGAATCGTAATAATCCAGTTTTTGTCCGTTCAGCTGGCGGACTTTTTTGCCAGTTGAGTCAAATACATCCAGTAATGGGTCTTCTACTACAGCGTCTGGAAGCATGCGATCAGCTGGGGATTGATTTTCTGCGGTTGTACTGCCGGCCTCCCAGCGATAGTTGAGTCCTGCAATAGCGAGGAACAGGGTCGCGGCTATCAATCCTAACTGGCGGGCGCTGCCCAGACGGTATCGGGGAGCATCATCTGCAATGGCTTCAGGATCCATTAATTACCTCCCAGATAGCGTTGGTGGACGCTGTCCAACAGACCCCGGGCGCCAAGAATGAACTCAGCGGCTTCACGTACTGCTCCATTGCCACCTGAACAGGCAGTGACCACGTCAGCGTGTTGACGGACAATGGCAACGGCATTAGCAGGTGCAATACCCAGTCCGGCATGGCGAATGGCAGCAAGGTCGGGCAAGTCATCCCCCATGTAGGCTATCTGTTGGCTGGAGAGGCCTAACTGTTCCTGTACCGCCTGCATAGCGGCCCATTTGTCTTCCCTGCCTTGTATCAGCAGGCTGATTCCCAATTCCTGGGCGCGGCGCTCAACCATCAAGCTATTACGTCCAGTAATAATGCCGACCTGAATATCATTGCCTTGTAGCAATTTAATGCCTAGGCCATCGTGTATATGGAAGCTTTTAAGCTCCTGCTGATCACTGTTGTACGTAATCCGGCCATCTGTGAGCACGCCATCAACATCAAGCAATAGCAGTTTGACTGGAATGGACAACATGGCCGCATTCTGCAGGGAGGAAGTCATCAGGCAACCCCCGCCTTGAGTATTTCGTGCAAGTGCACAATGCCTTCAACCCGTTGCTCACCATCGGCTACCACCAGCGCAGTGATATGCATGTGTTCCATGATGGCGAGCGCTTCAGCCGCTAGCATGTGGCGATTGACGGTTTTGCCGTTGCGTGTCATCACGCTATCGATAGGTGTGTGGCGCAGGTCAACGATGTCGCTGTGCAGGGCCCGGCGAAGATCCCCATCAGTAAAGACGCCTAACAGATGGTTTTGCCCGTCGCAGATAGTTGTCAGCCCAAGCCCTTTGTTATTCATGACTAACAGGGCGTCGATCAGCGCAGTGCCTGCGGTAACGGCTGGAATACGGTCACCGGTATGCATAATGTCTTCAACTTTCAGTAGCAATTTGCGACCCAGCGCGCCACCGGGATGGGAAAAGGCAAAATCCTCTGCCGTGAAGCCCCTTGCTTCCAGCAAAGCAATGGCCAGCGCGTCTCCCATCACCAGAGCAACAGTGGTGCTGGCTGTAGGGGCAAGATCCAGCGGGCAGGCTTCTGCCTCCACACTGACATCCAGGTGTACATCCGCAGCCAGCGCCAGGGTCGACTGGCCGTTCCCCGTCATGCTGATCAGCGGCACGCCCATACGCTTTATGAGTGGGAGAACAGTGACCACCTCGGCGGTGGAGCCTGAATTGGATAGTGCAATCACCACGTCTTTGGGGGTGATCATGCCAAGATCGCCGTGGCTGGCCTCGCCGGGATGCACAAAAAAAGCCGGGCTGCCCGTACTGGCCAGCGTCGCTGCGATTTTTCTACCAATGTGGCCGGATTTGCCCATGCCGGTAACGATAATGCGGCCATCGCAGCCTAGCAGTAACTCGCAAGCCCGACTGAAGTCGCCATTGACCGCTTGCTGCAGGCGGCTAACCGCAGCACCCTCCAGTTGAACCGTGCGGAGGCCTGAGGCGATGAAATCATGTTTGGTATACGGCGCGTTCATGGCTTGGTGCTTGTGACTCCTGATGGGGCTTTCATTCAGCATGGTGCGCGCAAATGGTATAGTGACTGCCCTGAAAAGTCATGGTTAAAAGAGAGTGCGGCGGAATGAGCGGGCATATCAACAGTTGGATTGAGCAGGTACTGACGGACGCATTGGCGGCTGAGCAAGTGCTGGTAGGGGGCGATGGACGACATTTTGAAATTACGGTGGTCAGCACGCATTTTGAAGGCCAGCGACCGGTCAAAAAGCAGCAGTTGGTATATGCTGCCCTGAATGAAAAAATCGCTGACGGAACCATCCACGCGGTGATGATGAAGACATTGACGCCAACTGAATGGCAAGCCCAGCAATAACAAGTCTGGGCATAACAGTTTTTACATAATTTCTTTGATAAGGTTTTTTTAATGGATAAGCTGATTATCACCGGCGGCAAACCGTTGTCCGGCGAAATTTATATTTCCGGGTCTAAAAATTCTGCACTGCCAATTCTGGCGGCAACATTACTGTGTGATGAGCCTGTTGTGCTCGGTAACCTGCCACATTTGCACGACATCACCACCATGATTGAACTGCTCGGCTGTATGGGCGTACGCGTTGTAGTTGATGAAAAAATGCGCGTCGAAGTAGATGCCAGGGAAATGGGTAGTTTTACTGCCCCGTATGATCTGGTTAAAACCATGCGTGCGTCGATTCTGGTTCTGGGCCCAATGCTTGGCCGTTTTGGCCGCGCTCAGGTGTCGTTTCCTGGTGGTTGTGCCATTGGGTCACGCCCGGTTGATCTGCACTTGCGTGGCATGGAGGCGTTAGGTGCGGTGATTGAAGTGGAAGGCGGCTATATCAATGCAACCAGCAATGGTCGATTAAAAGGCGCCACCATTTTTCTGGAAACAGTAACAGTGGGCGGAACGGAAAATATCATGATGGCTGCTGTTCTGGCTGAAGGTCAGACGGTTATACAAAACGCTGCGCTAGAGCCTGAAATTGTCGATCTTGCAGAGTGCCTCAATGCAATGGGTGCAGATGTTAAGGGGCACGGCACAGATACGATCATTATCAATGGCGTAGATAAACTGCATGGTTGTTCTTACGATGTGATGGCGGACCGTATTGAAACAGGTACATATCTTGCAGCTGCAGCGGCAACACGCGGACATGTAAAGTTGAAAAATACACAGGCAGATTCGCTGGATTCTGTTATTGCAAAGTTACGTGAAGCAGGCGCAGACATCACTATCGGCGATAACTTCATTGAACTGGATATGCATGGCAAGCGTCCGAAAGCTGTGAGTGTACGCACGGCACCTTACCCTGCGTTCCCAACTGATATGCAAGCGCAAATTACAGCAATGAATGCGGTAGCGGATGGCGTAGGCACCATCGTGGAAACTATTTTTGAAAACAGGTTGATTCAGGCGCATGAAATGAATCGCATGGGGGCGAAAATTGTTATTGACGGAAATCATGCTGTTGTTACCGGCGTAGACCATTTGAAAGGTGCGCCGGTTATGGCGACTGATCTTCGCGCATCTGCCAGTCTTGTGATTGCCGGGCTGGTAGCAGAAGGTCAGACTATCATTGATCGCATCTATCACATTGATCGTGGTTACGAGTGCATCGAAGAAAAGCTGATGCAACTTGGGGCCGATATTCGCCGCGTTCCGGATTAAACCCTATGAAAACTATTATCACGTTAGCCTTGACCAAAGGCCGTGTGTTGCAGGAAACCTTGCCGCTGTTGGCGGAAATTGGCATTGCGCCGCTGGAAAATCTGGAGAGCACCAGAAAGCTGGTTTTTGCCACAACGCATGAGCACGTGCAGTTGGTTGTATTGCGTGGTTCAGATGTGCCCACATATGTGCAGTTTGGTACGGCAGATATGGGTGTGTCGGGCAAGGATGTGATTCTGGAACATGGTGGTGAAGGGTTTTATGAGCCGCTGGATCTGGGTATCGCCCGTTGCCGTTTAATGACCGCAGGCATGAAGGATGCGCCGCTTAAATCCGGCCGTATCCGTGTAGCCACCAAATTTATCAATATTGCACGCCGATATTATGCAGAGCAGGGGCGGCAAGTTGATGTAGTTAAACTGTATGGTGCAATGGAGTTGGCGCCAATGATGGGATTGGCCGATGAAATCGTCGATATTGTTGATACCGGCAACACGCTGCGTGCCAATGGCCTGGAGGCGAGGGAAGTCATCGCGCCTGTGACATCAAGATTGATTGTCAATAAAGCGGCGATGAAAACCAAGCACGATATTATGCAGCCCATTATCAAACAGCTGGCTGTGGCTATTGAGAAGCGAAGAAAGAGCACATGAACATCCGGCAGCTGGATATCAAAGATGCTGATTTTGCAGAGCGCCTTGCGCAGCTGTTGGCGTGGGAGTCTGTATCGGATCAGGATGTTGCTGCGGCTGTTAATGACATCATTCTGGCAGTGCGTACACGCGGCGATGCTGCGTTGATAGATTTTAGCAACCGGTTTGATCGTCGCTCAGTCCAATCTATTGCAGAGCTGCAGATTACAGCGGAACAGTTGCGGAGCTCATTGGAAAAAATCAGCACTGCACAGCGTGATGCGTTGGAACAGGCAGCTGCGCGCATACACAGCTTCCATGAAAGGCAGCGTGCAGAATCCTGGCAATACAGCGAGGCAGATGGCACGGTATTGGGGCAGCGGATTACCCCTCTTGATCGTGTCGGCATTTATGTTCCGGGAGGCAAGGCTTCTTATCCGTCATCTGTGCTCATGAATGCCATTCCAGCCAAAGTAGCGGGTGTTCCGGAAATTATTATGGTGGTGCCTGCGCCGGATAACGAGTTGAGCGATATGGTGCTGGCTGCTGCAGCCATCGCCGGTGTCGATTGCATTTTTACTGTTGGCGGCGCACAGGCTATCGCTGCTCTGGCATTTGGAACAGAAACTGTGCCGAAAGTAGACAAGATTGTTGGCCCCGGCAACATCTATGTAGCAACAGCCAAGCGCGCAGTTTTTGGACAGGTCGGGCTCGATATGATTGCAGGGCCATCTGAAATCCTGATTGTATGTGACGGCAAGACCAATCCTGACTGGATAGCGATGGATTTATTTTCTCAAGCTGAACATGATGAGCAGGCGCAGGCTATTCTAGTTTCGCCCGATGCGGCTTTTCTTGATGCTGTGCAGGCCAGCTGCAAGAAACTGTTACCGACTCTTGAGCGGGCTGCTATTGTAAAAACAGCAATGGAAAATCGGGCTGCATTTATTCTTGTAGAAAATCTTGATCAGGCGGCTAGTCTTTGCAACCACATTGCACCGGAACATCTGGAATTGTCGATGGATAGTCCGGAAAATTTTTCAGAAAGCGTTCGCCATGCAGGCGCTATTTTCATGGGGCGCTATACGCCGGAAGCGCTTGGGGATTACTGCGCTGGCCCCAACCATGTTTTACCTACATCCGGCACTGCACGATTTTCCTCTCCGCTAGGGGTATATGATTTCCAGAAGCGCAGCTCGATCATTCATGCTTCCAGAGCGGGGGCTGAGTCGCTGGGAAAAATTGCATCTGTATTAGCGCGTAGTGAACAGCTGACTGCGCATGCCCGCTCAGCGGAATACAGAATCAACTGAGGTATTGTAATGAGCAGATTCTGGAGTTCGCTTGTTCATACACTGGTGCCTTATGTTCCGGGTGAACAGCCGAAAATAAATAATCTTGTCAAACTGAATACAAATGAAAACCCGTTTGGCCCATCGCCTAAGGCATTGGCAGCAATGCAAGCAACGCTTAATGATGATTTGCGGTTATATCCCGATCCTGATGCGGGATTTTTAAAAGAAGCGGTTGCTCGATATTATGCAGTCGATGCATCGACAGTATTTGTGGGCAATGGTTCGGATGAAGTGCTGGCCCATATTTTTCATGCGTTGCTCAAGCATGAAGAGCCGATTCTCTTTCCAGACATTACCTACAGCTTTTATCCGGTCTACTGTGGTTTATATGGCATTGCGTATGAAACAGTCCCGCTTACAGAAAGTTTTGAAATAAATGTTGGGGATTATTGCCGGCCTAATGGAGGCATTATATTTCCTAATCCCAATGCACCTACCGGCGTACTGACATCACTTGAGCAAATAGAAACGCTGTTGCAGAAGAATAGTGATTCGGTAGTGGTGGTAGATGAGGCGTATATTGATTTTGGGGGCAAGTCAGCCGTTCCATTGACCAGTCAATACCCGAATCTTCTGGTGGTGCAGACACTTTCCAAGTCGCGGTCATTGGCTGGCTTGCGGGTTGGGTTGGCAATCGGGCATCCGGATCTCATTGATGCATTAGAGCGCATTAAAAACAGTTTTAATTCTTACCCGTTGGGTCGCATGGCGATTGTTGGTGCCGCCGCGGCTTTTGACGATGTTGACTATTTTCTGGAAACCACCAAGGCTGTGATCAGTGGTCGCGAAGAGCTATGTGTGCAGTTGGCTGCGCTTGGATTTGTTGTGTTGCCGTCAGCGGCTAATTTTATTTTTGTGCAACATCCCGACTATCGTGCAGATGCTCTTTCAAAGGCTTTGCGTGAGCAATCAGTGATAGTCAGGCATTTCAATTTGCCGCGCATAGATAACTTTCTGCGTATAACTGTTGGGTCTGGTTCGCAGAATGATGCCTTGGTTAGAGCGCTGAAAAACATTGTGGCGGCGTGATTGCCTCAGAAGCCTTCCAGCGTTGCATAGCGACTGAAATGAAAGCGAGCGCTGCCGAGTAATTCTGCAGACATGCGTGCGCGCTTCAGGAACAAGCCTATATCCAACTCATCCGTTACGCCTATGCCGCCATGCATTTGCGTCGCTTCGTTGCTGACGAGTTCATATGTCTCGCTGATCTTGGCTTTGGCGGCGCTGATTAACTGCGGAGCATTGCCAGAGTCTTTTTCCACAGCATCCAGAGCCAGCATGAGAATGGATTTGCACATCTCTATTTCGGTGTACATATGCGCTGCACGGTGTTGCAGGGCCTGAAAAGTGCCAATCAGCACGCCAAATTGTTTGCGCTCTTTCAGGTATTGGACAGTGCGATCAAATATTTCCTGTATCCCGCCAAACATTTCTGCTGCCAGACAGATGCGTCCACGATCCAGCGCCTTATCAAGAGCCGCAAATCCATTATGCATTTCGCCCAGCAAATGGGAGGCGGGAATGCAGACGTTATTGAATGTAAGACGCGCATAGTTGCGGGAATCTACCAGTGAGGTTTTTTCAATGCTGATACCAGGCGTGGAGGCATCCAGCAGCAGCAAACTGATGCCATTTGTATCGCCCGCATTGCCAGTTGTGCGCACAGCAACAATAAAAAGGTCTGCAGACAATCCATCAATCACGCGGGCTTTGCTGCCATTGAGCAAAAACGTGTCACCTTCCTTGACAGCTGTTGCGCTGATTGCAGTGGGCTGGTGGTGGAATCCTTCATCGCAAGCCAATGCTATGCGTTTTTCCCCGCTGACAATTTGCGGCAACAGAGTCTGTTTCTGCTCTTCTGTACCTGCAAACAAAATAGCCGAGCCTGATAACACGACAGATGACAGTAAAGGAGAAGCTACCAACGTATGGCCTAGCTCCTCCATGCAGCCGGCAAGTCCCATGTAACCGAAGTCAAACCCGCCGTATGCTTCAGGAAATGTCATGCCGGTCCAGCCCAGTTCAATCATGGATTGCCAGATGTCAGTAGAAAATCCTTCTGTCACGGCGCCGCCACGTAGCTGGCGAAATGATTCAACAGGTGACTGGTTCCTGGCAAATTCGCGTGCAGTGTCTTTCAGCGTACGCTGTTCTTCATTGAATGCGAGAGTCATGGGTTCTTCCTCAACGTGCAGCGGCTCAACTCAGCACGCCAGGCAAACCCAGCGCGCGTTTGGCGATAATGTTTAATTGAATTTCTGATGTGCCGCCTGCAATGGTATGGGTTTTGGCTCCCATCCATTCGATAGTGGTATTCAGTTCAGATTCAGTAAAGTGCTGATGATCCCGCCAGCCCAATCCTTGCTCACCCATGATTTTCAGCAGAAGCTCAAACTTGCGTTTTTCTTCTTCAGTGCCGCAATATTTAAAAATCAGCGCAGTATTCATATTGCCTGCGCCATTCGTGAATTCATCAATCATTCGCTGCTGGGTAACATCAAACGCGCGCTTCTGGATTTCGTGGCGAGCAATTGCGTCACGTAGAATCACATCAGAAATCGCGCCGTTATTGTCTTTGCCAATATAATGCAGTGCTGCTTCGCGTGGTTCTACATTGCTGCCTGTCTCGCTACCGAGGTCGGACATCATATTCCGCTCGAACTCGAGCACCCGTTTTGCAACAGTCCAGCCTTGGTTAATCACGCCAAGGGCATTTTTTTGCGGTACACGCACGTTGTCGAAAAATGTCTGGCAGAAGTGGCGTTCACCTGTGATCAACTCTATAGGTTTTGCTTCAACGCCCGCAGATGCCATGTCAAACAGCAGGAATGTGATGCCGTCTCGCTTCGGAGCGTCAGGATCAGTGCGCACCAGACAGTAAATCCAGTCTGATTCGTCGGCGTAGGATGTCCAGATCTTGGAACCGTTGATGATAAAGTCATCACCATCTGCTACCGCACGTGTCTGCAGGCCCGCCAGATCAGATCCCGCACCAGGCTCGGAATATCCCTGACACCAGCGAATTTCGCCACGAGCAATTTTAGGCAGGTGCTCCCGTTTCTGTTCTTCTGTGCCGAATTCGAGAATAGCGGGCCCCGACATCCAGATGCCGAGGTTTACCTGTGGCGCCCTGCAACCCAGCTTGCGCATTTCAGATTTAAAAATACGGGTTTGTTCGGTATCGAATCCGGCACCGCCATACTCTACTGGCCAATCCGGTACGCAGTAGCCTTTCTCTACGCAGCGTTCAAACCAGAGTTTCGCATCCGGGCTAGGAAATTTGATATTTCTGCCACCCCACACCTGCTCTTCTTGCTTGGCGGGGGTTCGCATTGAAGCCGGGCAGTTGGCTTCCAGCCATGCGCGGATATCCTGACGAAAGGCTTTGTAATCCACGAGAAAACTACCTCTGTTAAGCGTAAAAATGGTTGTTATTCAGTGGGGCAGTTATGAAGTAAAGCTTTAGAAATTCCCACCTAGGATTGTGCGTGATTCTAACGCGCCCCAGCGCTGTATGCGAAGTGGCAATTACTTATGGCTGCGGATCACACGGAAGCCATCAGCCCACATAAACAAAAAAGCCGCTGCAAAAAACAGCGGCTCTTCAGGTTGAGGTTCAGGCAGAAGCTTGTTCTTCTCCCGGCTTGCTTTTTGCGGCTTTTATACCGGCAGCTTCTTTCCGGATGGCTGTCATTTCTGCTTTGGTTTTGTGCTTCACTACTTTGCCTGTTTTCAGCGCCGCTGCTTTGAGCTCGTCAAACGATTTTTCGAGACATTCACGATAAAACCCCGGATCAGGCATGATGTTACGGTCTGCAACGATGCTGACGGTAACAGTTCCGCAGTAGCTCATGACGAGATGGAAAAGCCCTACTCCCGGTGTCAGGAGGCCAACACCGTGGTATTGCACCAGTTTTGCGCCTGAACAATACAGCGGGAACGGAGGTCCTGGTACGTTGGAGATAACCGAGCTGATATTTATCGGCAAGTGTTCTGTTAACTTGTTATCGATATAGAAATGCACAAGGCTTTTTGTGAGGCGCGGCGAGAATACACCTGCCAGTTTGAGTGCATCCACCAGAGGTGTCTGTTCGCCGAACTCTTTCGCCTCATCAGTGCTCTTGTGAATGGCATGCATACGTTCTACAGGATCTTCAATGTCGGTATGGATATTGGCAAAGATAGAACCGATCTGGTTGTTTTCTTCGTTATCGCCGCGTCGAGTGCGCATATTCACCGGCATAATGGCCGACAGGGAATCGAGGGGCAGCTCATTGTGATGTTGCAGATAGTGGCGGATACCACCTGAAATGATCGCCAGTGCAACATCATTCACTTTGGCATCTGTCGCATTTTTGATGGCTTTGAAATCTTCCAGCTCAAAGAGCGCCGCTTCAAAAATACGATAGGGCCCGACCGGATTATTAAACCGGGTTTTGGGCGCACGGATATCAGGCATGGGGACATTGCCGCGAGACACGTCAATGACATTCTTGCCGATCTCGATGCCGGTTTTGAACAAACCTTTCACCAGATCCACACTGTTGCGCGCCGTGTTGAAGGTGCCGCGCGTCAGCATGTTGAATGCACTGGGCGGCGTTTCACCCAGATAGGTCATGCCATCTTCTTCATCGCTGCCGGATGGAATGGGTTCAAGATCATGCAGTGCAGCCATGAACGACGAGCCGCCGGCGCCATCCACCAGTGAATGATGCATTTTGGTGTATACGGCAAAGCAGTTTTTAGGCAGGTGCGGGATATTATCCAGCCCTTCAATAATATAGGCTTCCCACAGCGGACGAGACATATCGAGTGGGCGCGCATGTAAACGTGCAATCAGGATGCACAACTGTCGCCAGTCGCCCGGTTTGGGCAGGGCGATATGGCGCAGATGAAATTCCATATCGAACTTGTCATCCTTGATCCAGTACGGCCGGTCATAGCCGCCCGGTACCTGTACCATCCGGGTGCGGAATAGAGGTAGCTTCTTCAGCTTGCGTTCGAAACTGGCGATGACTTCCTTGAAGCGAACAGTGCCACCGGGTGCGGTAGACTGGTCGTAAATACCCAGACCGCCGATGTGCTGCGGTGTATTCGGGTGTTCAAGGTTTATAAATGCTGAATCAAGTACGCCTAACTGCTTCATTGGTAATGTCCGTCTGTCCGTGATGCCAAGGGCTTATTATTAGACAAATGTCGTAGTTTGGCCAGCAGCATTTGTCGCCGCACTTACAATCGGCTCATGAATTGTAGAAGGAATGGCATGGCGCGTCGATTACATCCTGTAGCACGGATACCTGTTTACCTGTTCGGCTTGATACTGTTACTGGAACTGCTGCTGCAAGCGGGTGCCTGGGCAGTCAAGGGGCAGGCTCGCCTGGTGCCGGCGCAATGGCTAACCGGTAACACCCGTGTCCTGGCCTTGGGTGATTCCAATACTTATGGCCTCTATCTGGAGGAGCAGGCAGCGTGGCCGGCGCAACTGGAACAACAGTGGAATGCTGCCAACCCCGGTAGACCGGTTGAGGTATTAAATCTGGGATACCCCGGCACTAATTCCTTCCGGGTGAGGGATAGCTTGCCCGGTCTGCTGGACAAATTATCGCCGGATATTGTCTTGATCATGGTCGGTTTCAATGATTTCTGGACGCCGTCAGAACCAGCCTATTCCGGTCGCAGTGAAAGTGTAGTGGAGTGGATTAAAAACCACAGCCGGCTGTTCCGTTTGTATCTGATTGCATCGCGCAGTCGCATCACGCAGAAAGACATGACGTTCGGTTCGAAGCGCGATGGCAGCCCTGTGGATGTCAACAATATTGAACAGCATCTGGTTCGCATGGACGGTGATGCTTTTTATCTTGGCACATTGCAGGGAGAGCCATCACGTAACCGCAATGCCCTGTCAGAAAATCTGGCTGCGATGATCAGCGTGATTCGTGCGCGGGATGCCAAAGTATACTTGCTCACTTACCCGTCCAACTGGGGATTTTATCCTGGCGCAAATAAATGGCTGACAGAGGTTGCCGGAGAGCAGCATGTTCCGTTGATCGATATCACGCCATTATTTGTTGCGCGTTGTAATGAGGGGCCAGCTTCTTGCCCTGATTTATTGTTTCATGATGGGCATGCAACGGCACAGGGTAATGCGTTGGTGGCGACACACATAAAAATGCAGATTGAAAAAAACCAGAGTGAATAATTTTCAGCGTTTTCCGCCCCGCAATTTTTCTTGTAACAGTGCTTCCTGCACCAGTTCACGCAACAGCGCTTCCAGTCTTGGCATGGCGCCTCGTACTATATCGTCCACCAGCTTTTCCCGATCATTCAGCACAATGGTGCTTGCAACCGGGACGGATGACTGGGGTGCTGGTATGTGTTCTGGAATAGCGCGGCTGCGATGACGCCCGGTGTTGGCTACTACTTTAGCAGCGGCTTGCCGAATAGCCTGTAAAGGATCAGCAACGGGAGCTGCTACTGTTTCGCCAGCAATAACGGACAACACGGGAATATGGTCGGGCGCGATACCATGGTCTTCCGGTGTCAGCACCGGGATATTGTCGCCGTGCGAATCTTCTCCCAGCATGCTGCGTATGGATTCAAGCTCGCTGAGTAGTGCTTCGCGTCGTTCTTTGCTGGCGGGTGTCATGTGATTTTTTTCATCTCATGTTTTTTTCATGTCGTGTATTTGCAATTCGTAGCCGCGTTCACGATAAAAACGGTAACGCTCACGGCTGGTAGCCAGCTGCTCAGGTTGTTGGCAGACAATTTCAGCAACACGCTCAAAACGGCTGAAAAATCCAGGGATGCTGTCGCCAAGATTGATCAGTAAATCATGGTGGCTGCCGCTGTTGTCACCCCATCCGATATGCACAGGGGAAAGCTGGCTGGCTGGCAGTATGGCGTGTGGCAGAAAACTGTCGGGCCGATATGACCAGAGCAGTTCATCCAGTTTTTGTCCGATAGTGCCGTTTGCAGTATGCACGAGCAAACGATTACCCAATCGCCAGGCTTTATCAACCAGCCGGCAAGCAAACTGCCAGCGGGCATCATCATCTGGCTGGGGAAGGATGTAAAAATCAACGCGTGTCATTGTGCATCACACATGGCAATACGATAGCAGCGGGTAAACAACTCTCTAATCAGCATGCGCGTAATCCAGCAGGAATTTCACCAGTAATGGAACAGGGCGTCCTGTTGCACCTTTGTGGCCGCCACTGTTCCACGCGGTGCCTGCGATATCAAGGTGTGCCCACGGATAATTTTCAGTGAAGCGCGCAAGGAAACAGGCAGCAGTGACGGAGCCTGCATTACGTCCCCCCACATTGGCGACATCTGCATAAGGGCTTTTGAGTTGCTGCTGGTATTCTTCCCACAGTGGCATGCGCCAGGCTTTGTCTTCTGCTTGTATCCCTGCTTTGAATAATTGCTCGCCAAGTTCGTCGCGGTTGCTATACAAACCGCTGGCATGGTTGCCCAAAGCGATAACGCACGCGCCGGTGAGTGTGGCAATATCAATCACTGCCGCTGGTTTGAAGCGCTCAGCGTAGGTCAGTGCATCGCACAGCACCAGCCTGCCTTCCGCGTCGGTATTGATCACTTCAATGGTTTTACCGCTCATGCTGGTGACAATGTCACCCGGTTTGGTAGCGCGGCCACTCGGCATGTTTTCTGCGCAAACCAGCATGCCAATCACATTCAGTGGTAGCTGTAACTCGGCAATGGATTGCATCACTCCCATCACGCTGGCTGCACCACACATGTCGAACTTCATTTCTTCCATGCCCGCGCCAGGCTTCAGGCTGATGCCACCGGTGTCGAACGTAATGCCTTTGCCGACGAGCACGATGGGCTTTGCGTTCTTTGCGCCGCCTTGATAATCCATAATCACCAGTTTTGCGGGTTCATCACTGCCTGCCGATACGGATAGCAGCGATCCCATCTTGAGTGCCCGCATCTGTTTTTCATCGAGCACAGTCACAGACAGTTTTTTCTTGCCGCGTGCCAGTTGTTGTGCCTGTGTTGCCAGATAGCCGGGCGTGCAAACATTGCCCGGCAAGTTGCCCAGTTCGCGGGCGAGCGCCATGCCAGATGCAATGGCAAGCCCTCTTGCCAGGGCCTGCGCTATGGGTTTCTGCTTCTTGCTATCGGTGTGCCAGACCAGTTTTTGCAGGGTCACTGGTTTCTTGTCTTTTTTCAGGGTGTCAAAATGGTAGCCGCTGTTGCTGAGCTGGCGGCTGGCGATTTCGGCGCACCATGAGGCATCACGTTCCTGAACACGGATTTCATCCAGCATCAGCACAGCATCTCTGGCGCGCATCTTGTGCAGGTGATCCGCAATATTATTCAGCATTGCCAGATACTGGCCACGTGTGAGCGCTGTGCCGTCTCCTGCGCCAACCAGTAACAGGCGATCAGCGGCGATGGCATCGGTATGTGGCAGCAGCAGGCTGTCACCCGGCTTGCCCGCAATATCTCCCCGCTTTTGAAGGTGGTTGACCAGCTTGCCCAGTTCGCCCGACGCATGGCCAGACACCTGCTTTTTGCTGAAGACGGGCAGCACAAGGCAGGCGGTTTTGCAGGTAATGGCATTGGCGGACTGGCTGCTGATGGTCAGCATAATGAATGACTCCAAGGCGTGAGCGGTTTCTGGGCTGGATAAAAGACTGGTATAGTCTACCCCCTGTCGAAATGCCTTCAACCTCTGATTTGTCTGGTCTGCAATGAATATTTTTATTGGTAGCTTGTGACGTGATGCCATCCCGCCTGATCCTGGCTCGCTATTTTGCGCGTGAAATCCTGCAAACCACACTGGCCGTGACGTTAATCCTGCTGCTGATTTTTTTATCTGGCCGGTTTGCCAGATACCTGACCGATGCCGCCACCGGCAAGATCTCGGCCGATATTATTCTCACGCTTTTGTTGTATCGCGTCCCCAATATCCTTGAGCGCGTCCTGCCATTGGGGCTGTTTCTTGGAATACTGCTGGTGTTTGGGCGCATGTATGTCGAGAACGAAATTACTGCATTGCAGGCGGCGGGTGTTAGTGCGCCAAAATTGTTATGGGCCAGTGGGCTGGCGATTGTGCCCATTGCAATTGCGACGGGTATTTTAACGCTATATGTCAGCCCTGCCGGATTCCAGAAGGTTGAGCGCATGCTGAACCATGAAAAAAAGCGCAGTGAGCTGGAGCTGGTGGAAGCGGGCAAGTTTCTGCAGTTACGGGCTCGTCGGGGCATCATCTACACGGGTGAAATTGGCGCAGAGCGCCAGACCATGAAAGATGTATTTATTGTCCAGCAACATATTGATGGCGAGTGGACTGTGTTGCGTGCAGCCAGTGGATACCAGCACTATGAAAGTGCGGAGGATGCCCGCTTCATGACGCTACAGAACGGCGCACGGTTTACGCTCATGCCCGGGCAGGCAGCCGGGGAGCGGTTGCGGTTTTCCAGCTTGCACCAGCGCATGCAGCCGCCTGATGCATTTGATCCGCGAAAATTGAAAGAAGATACATTGTCGACCACTTCCCTTGTGGCGGATATCGAGAAGCCTGGCCATATGGCAACGCTCCAATGGCGTTTGTCCCTGATTATTCTTGTACCGCTGGTGGCCATGCTGGCAGTGGCGATGAGTCGCACCACGCCGAGGCAAGGACGCTATGTAAAATTGCTGCCTGCCATGCTGTTGTACTTTGCCTATATGACGGCGCTTGATGTATCGCGTCATAAAATTACAGAGGGCGATTGGCCAGTAATGCCCGGATTGCTGGTAGCTCATTTATTGTTTCTGGGTATTGCCCTGATGTTCTTGTATGGCGAGCAGCTGCGCAGATGGAGGCGTGCTGTATGAAACATCTGAATGCACACATAGCAAAGCATGTGCTGAGCGCAGTGATGCTGGTGATAGTCGCTCTGACCGGATTGTTTGCCGTCGTGCTGTTTGCCGATGAGCTGGGTGATGCGCCTGATCACTACAATATTTTTAATCTTGCCTTGTATGTTGCGATGCGTGTGCCTGGCATGGTGGTGGCAAATGCCGGGTTTGCCATGTTGATAGGGTGTCTACTCGGTCTGGGCGTATTAGCCAGCCAGAGCGAATTGACTGTCATGCGTGCAAGCGGTGTTTCTGTGATGCGAATCGTGTGGATGGTATTGAGGCCGATGCTGGCCGTGATACTGCTTGTGAGCTTACTGGGCGAATATGTTGTGCCTGTTGTTGATCGTTATGCGGGTTTCTTGCGTTCAGAAGAAAAAGAGCAGGAATTCATATTTGACATGATAAAAGACAACGATAGTGGTTTGTGGATGAGACAGGAGAATGACTTCCTGCATTTCAATCATGTCAGTGCTAATGGGGATATCACCGGGTTTGCGCGGCTGGCTTTTGATGAGCATGGCGAGTTGCTGTACGCCCAATATGCATCGCGCGCTGAATATTCTGCAGAAGGTATCTCACCCGGTTGGACACTGAAAAAAATCCGGATGACCCGATTTGGTGAAAACGCAATCAGCACTGGATTGCAGGCGGGCGATGATCATTGGAAGTCAGAACTGGATCCCGGGCTGCTCAATGTCGTTGCGACAGAGCCGGAAAGCATGAGCCTGCGTGAATTGCGATACTACATCCATTATCTGGTTGGCCAGAGTCAGGATAGTCGCGCCTTTGAATTGGTTTTCTGGCAGAAAGTCTTGCAGCCGCTCGCCATGATCGGGCTGGTGCTGGTGGCCATTTCATTTATTTTTGGTCCGCTGAGAGATACCACAATGGGCTACCGCTTATTTACGGGTGTCATGTTGGGTATCGTATTCCGGTTCAGTCAGGATCTGCTCGGCCCCACCAGTATTGTTTATGGCTTTGTTCCGCTATTGGCGGTGGCAGCACCCATTGCCGTGTGCTGGCTACTGGGGTTGTTATTGCTGTTGCGAACGCGTTAACAGCCCAGAAATCTTTATTTAGATCTAGCGTTTTTCATGCACTACAATGCGCGTGCCGGACAAGCTGTCGTGCCATGTATTGTGAGCTGGCAGCAAACACCATAAAAATCCTGCGCCCGCGCAAGCAAATGACAGTACACCGGCTAGCCACCGTTTGATGCAATGCTGGATTGTCAGGGGTGAGCCATCCACTGTTTCAATCTGCAATCGCCAGGCCTGCATGCCCAGTGTCTGTTTGTTGCGCAGCCAGAACACGCAGTAAAACGCACAGATCACCACCAGCATCCCGACAAAAACCAGTGGATTGCCACCGGCAGTCGGTGACTTTTCTACATACCCTGCGCCAAACATCCAGCTTTCGAGCCCGATAGCGGTGTAGCCAAACAGCATCAGCAGGCCAAACAGCAGGAAGCTGTCATACACCAGTGCGGCAATACGGCGCCAGAGAGGGGCGTCTGGCAACAGTGCGTCAGGAACCATGGAATATCCGGGGGTGTGTTGATGACAGCAGGCAGTATAATGGCCGATCGACATTCGAGCAGCAGTTGATGAAAAGTATCCAGATCCGCGGTGCCCGCACCCACAACCTGAAAAATATTAATCTCGATATCCCGCGCGACAAGCTTGTGGTCTTCACAGGCTTATCCGGTTCCGGCAAATCCTCGCTGGCATTTGATACGTTATATGCCGAAGGGCAGCGCCGGTATGTGGAGTCTTTATCCACATATGCACGCCAGTTCCTGTCGATGATGGAAAAGCCGGATGTTGATCATATCGAGGGCTTGTCGCCAGCCATCTCGATCGAGCAGAAGTCCACATCGCACAATCCACGCTCTACCGTTGGCACCATCACAGAGATTTATGATTACCTGCGACTGTTGTTTGCGCGCGCGGGTGAACCGCGTTGTCCTGATCATGACAAACCACTCGCCGCGCAAACGGTGAGCCAGATGGTAGATGCTGTGCTGGCGATGCCTGAAAACACCAGGTTGATGTTGCTGGCGCCTGTGGTGCGTGACCGTANNGATCTCGACGATGCACCGAAACTGGCCAAGAATATCAAACACACCATTGAAGTAGTGGTGGATCGATTCAGTGTTCGCACTGAACTGCAGTTACGGTTAGCGGAGTCTTTTGAAGCGGCGCTTAAATTATCAGAAGGCATTGCTGTGATTGCGTATCTCGATGATGCGAAACAACCAGAGCAGTTATTTTCTGCAAAATTTGCGTGCCCGGTTTGTGAATACAGCATCAATGAGCTGGAACCGCGTATGTTCTCGTTCAATAACCCGGCTGGCGCTTGTCCGGGCTGTGATGGTCTTGGCGTGAAGCAATTTTTTGATCCTGGCCGGATCGTGCAGTTTCCCGAGGCATCGATCAGTGAAGGCGCTATTCGAGGTTGGGACAGACGAAACTTTTACTACTACCAGATGCTCACATCGCTTGCCCAGCATTATGGTTTTGATGTAGACACTCCGTGGCAGAAGTTAAAGAAATCGCATCGCGAGGTGCTGTTATATGGTTCGGGCGATGAAGACATCCTGTTCCAATACGCCAACGACCGCGGCGATATTACCCAGCGCGAACACCCGTTTGAAGGTGTAGTCCATAACATGGAGCGCCGCTATCGTGAAACAGAATCCAATAGCGTGCGGGATGAACTGGTCAAGTACATCAGTAGTCAGCCTTGCCCGGATTGTGCTGGCTCACGCCTGAAGCGTGAATCGCGCCATGTATTTATTGATAATCATACTTTGGCGGAATTGACTGAACTGCCAGTAGGCAGTGCGGCAGATTATTTTACACAGCTGGAGTTGCCAGGGCGGCAGGGGCAGATTGCTGAAAAAATTCTCAAGGAAATCCAGCAACGCTTGCGGTTTCTGGTGGATGTGGGCCTGAATTATCTTACGCTGAGCCGTAGTGCCGAAACGTTATCGGGTGGTGAGGCGCAGCGTATTCGACTGGCTTCACAAATCGGTGCGGGACTGGTTGGTGTGATGTATATTCTTGATGAGCCTTCCATTGGCTTGCATCAGAGGGATAACGAGCGCTTGCTATCAACACTGATACGGCTCCGCGATCTTGGTAACACGGTGATTGTTGTGGAACACGATGAAGATGCTATCAAAGCGGCTGATTTTATCGTGGATATAGGTCCTGGTGCTGGCGTGCATGGCGGTGAAATTGTTGCCAGTGGTCTGCTGGCAGATATTATCGGCAATAAGAAATCACTGACTGGCGAGTATTTGTCAGGCAAAAAAAGTATTGCGATCCCACAAAAGCGTTTGTTGCTGAATCCCCAAAAAATGCTGGTGCTGGAAGGCGCGTCTGGCAACAACCTGCAAAATGTCACGCTAGAAATCCCGCTGGGATTGCTGACATGTATCACCGGTGTATCCGGATCGGGAAAATCCACACTCATCAATCATACTTTGTATCCGATACTTGCCGAGCAATTGAATGGCGCCAGTACGTTGAAGCCGGCAGCATATGAAAATATTCGCGGTCTGGAACATATTGACAAGTGTATCGATATTGACCAGAGCCCTATTGGACGTACGCCACGTTCCAATCCGGCAACCTATACAGGTATGTTTACAGCGATCCGGGATTTGTTTGCCGGCACGCAAGAAGCGCGATCACGGGGCTATCAACCCGGGCGATTCAGTTTCAATGTCAAGGGTGGTCGTTGTGAAGCATGTGAAGGTGATGGTGTTACCAAAGTAGAAATGCATTTCCTGCCCGATGTGTATGTTTCCTGTGATGTTTGTCATGGTAAACGCTACAACCGCGAGACGCTGGAAGTGTTGTACAAGGGGAAAAATATCCACGATGTGCTGGATATGACAGTCGAGGCTGCCTTTGAGTTTTTCAAACCTGTGCCAGCCATTGCCAACAAGCTGCATACATTGCTGGATGTAGGATTGTCATACATACGCCTGGGCCAGAATGCAACCACGCTGTCGGGTGGTGAAGCACAGCGCGTCAAGCTCGCAAAAGAATTGTCCAAGCGCAGTACAGGGCAAACCATTTATATTCTGGATGAACCGACAACAGGCCTGCATTTCCATGATATTGCCCAGTTGCTCAAGGTGTTGATGCGGTTGCGTGACCAGGGGAATACAGTTGTTGTCATTGAGCACAATCTGGACGTTATCAAGACCGCAGACTGGATTGTTGATCTCGGCCCTGAAGGCGGCTCTGGTGGTGGACAGATCATTGCGCTCGGCACACCGGAAGATGTGGCACAAAATGCGCGCTCACACACCGGGCGCTTCCTGAAGCCGTTGCTGGCCTAGATTTTATGGGTGCCGGCTGAGTCTTGACACCATAAATCATAGCCAAGCCGCTATAATGAAACCTGTTTCTTCATGCGAGAGTGTCCATGACCGAGCGCAAAGCCAGCATCCAGCGTGACACGCTGGAAACCCAGATCAGCGTAACCGTTAACCTCGATGGTGCCGGTGTCAGCCGGTTTGATACGCCTGTGCCGTTTCTTGAGCACATGCTGGATCAGATCGCCCGCCACGGCCTGATTGATATTGATGTCACTGCCAAGGGCGACATGCAGATTGATGCGCACCATACGGTAGAAGACATCGGTATTACGCTGGGCCAGGCTTTTGCAAAGGCGGTAGGCGACAAGAAAGGCATCTGCCGTTACGGGCATGCCTACGTTCCCCTTGATGAGGCATTGTCTCGTGTGGTGATTGATTTTTCTGGCCGGCCAGGTCTGGAGATGCACGTGGAATTTGTGCGTGGACGTGTCGGTGATTTTGACGTGGATCTCTTTTACGAATTCTTTCAGGGCTTCGTCAATCACGCCAATGTAACATTGCACATTGATAATTTGCGTGGAGCCAATGCACACCACCAGATCGAGACAGTATTCAAGGCGTTTGGCCGTGCGCTTCGCATGGCCTTGACGGCAGATGCGCGTATGGCAGGACAAATGCCATCCACCAAAGGTACGCTGTGACCCGTTTTCACATGAACACAGTGGCTGTTATTGATTATGGGATGGGCAACCTGCACTCGGTCGCAAAGGCGCTTGAGCATGTTGCCCCGAACGCAGTTGTTACGGTCACCAGTGATCCTGAAACAATTCGCTCTGCAGAGAGGGTGGTGTTTCCGGGGGTTGGCGCTATACGTGACTGCATGGCAGAAATTCGACGGCTAGGCATTGACTCGCTGGTCCGGGAAGCTGTGCAACAAAAGCCAGTGTTGGCTATTTGTGTCGGCATGCAGGCAGTAATGGCTCACAGTGAAGAAAATGGCGGCGTGGACTGTATAAACTTGTTAGAAGGGAATGTACGGTTCTTTGGTGAAAATTTGCAAAGTGAGACAGGTGAGCGGCTGAAAGTCCCTCACATGGGGTGGAATGAAGTGGAGCAAACGGCGTCCCATCCTTTGTGGCATGGAATACCGCAATATAGCCGGTTCTATTTTGTACACAGCTATTATGTAACGGCCCAGAATCGTAAGCTGCTGGCTGCCAGTTGTCGCTATGGCGTAAATTTTGATGCGGCGCTCATGGACAAAAACCTGTTTGCTGTTCAGTTTCATCCTGAGAAAAGCCATACAGCCGGCTTGCAGCTGCTTGAAAATTTTATGAACTGGAACGGGAGCTGTTAATCGTGCTGATTATTCCTGCGATTGATTTGAAAGATGGCCAATGTGTTCGCCTGAAGCAGGGTCGAATGACTGATTCGACTGTATTTGGTTCAGACCCGGTGGCAATGGCGAAACGCTGGGTGGACGCGGGTGCGCGACGTTTGCATCTTGTTGATCTGAACGGNNGCATCTTGTTGATCTGAATGGCGCATTTGCTGGTGAGCCGGTGAATGGTGAAGCCGTAAAGGCGATTGCCCGTGCCAATCCTGCATTGCCGATACAAATTGGTGGGGGCATCCGGAATGCCGATATCATAGAGGCATATTTATCTGCCGGGGTCAGCTACGTCATTATTGGTACCAAGGCGGTGAAAGAGCCGCAGTTTGTTACTGATATGTGTAAACAGTTCCCGGGAAAAATTATTGTCGGTATCGATGCGCAAGATGGCATGGTAGCTACTGACGGATGGGCTGAAGTCAGCACGGTTACGGCGGCAGATCTCGCCAGGCAATTCGCGAGTGATGGCGTCTCGTCTATTGTTTATACCGACATCGCTCGCGATGGCATGATGCAAGGCGTTAACGTTGAGGCAACTGTTGCATTGGCAGAGGCTTGCGGGATTCCTGTTATCGCTTCTGGTGGCGTGACCAACATGGATGATATCCGTGCGCTAAAAGCTGTTTCTGCGCGTGGCATTCTGGGGGCGATTACCGGACGGGCCATCTATGAAGGTTCGCTGGATCTAAACCAGGCCCAGCAGTTTTGTAATTCCTGAATGCCGGCATAGCCGCGCTGGCAGGATCGAGGTTTCCATGGTCGCGCAACGCTCAATTATTAATCGCACGATGCGTCGCTTACGTCAGGCGTGGTCTGAGCTTAATACGACATTACGTGGTAATGATCGCTACAGATTTGATCCATCTCTGACAGACCATAATATTGAACACCTGCGAGAATTAATTCACGCCTGTTTATCTGCGCCGGGCGGTGAAATTGCAGCACGCGCACAGGCGGCGCATATAGGTCACGCTTATATGTCGCTCAATCAGCAGGGGCGCATGCGTTTTTTGCGGTTGCTGGCTACTGATTTTGATGCGGATGCAATTGCTATCCAGCAAGCTATTTATGCCTACAATCAGGCAGGTCCCGCTGATAATTTACCTAAACTCCGCCATAAGTTGAGCAAGGCGCTTGTCGCTCCCCGTGTGCAGTTGCTGACGTTGTTCAACGCATTGCCTGAAGGTATCAAGTTTCTTGTCGACATGCGCGGTGAGTTGCTGGACATGGGTGCGCAACAGGATGAAGAGTTGGGTGAGGTTGAGCGCGATCTCAAACATTTGTTGGCTAGCTGGTTTGATATTGGCTTCCTTCAATTGCAGCAACTCACCTGGAACTCTCCGGCAGCCTTGTTGGAAAAACTGATTGAATATGAGGCAGTACACGAAATTGCCAGTTGGGCTGATCTGAAAAACCGTCTTGCGCCTGATCGGCGGTTGTTTGCGTTCCTGCACCCTAATATGGAAGACGAGCCATTAATTTTTGTTCAGGTTGCCTTATGCGATGGTCTTGCCAGCAATGTGCAAGCGCTATTGGATACACATGCAAGAATTTTTGATGTCGAGCATGCCAACACAGCTATTTTCTATTCTATCTCCAATGCACAGCGAGGTCTGTCCGGTATCAGTTTTGGTAACTTTCTGATCAAGCGGGTCGTCGCAAACCTGAAGCGTGAGCTGCCACAAATTGATCAGTTTGCTACGCTTTCACCTGTCCCTGGATTCATGGGGTGGCTGAAGAATCAAATGCAGGATCCTGGCACGCACTTGCTTGGTGCTGTTGAGCTCCAGGCTGTCATGGCGGTTGCATCTGAGTTCGGTGTTGAAAAAAATCTTGGCGGATTACTGGGCGTTTCTGCCTGGCACCAGAACTTGCAAATCACGCAGGTGCTTCAGCCCATTTTGTTGCGACTGTGTGCTGAATATCTGGCTGGCCTCGAGTCAGGAAAGCTGCGTGCCCGTGACAGTGTTGCGCATTTTCATCTCAGCAATGGCGCAACATTGCAGCAAATGAACTGGATGGCGGATGTGTCTCCCAAAGGCATTCGCCAGTCTTGCGGCATGATGGTAAATTACTTATATGATCCACTTACTATCGATACCAATAGTGAAAACTATGTCCAGACAGGTAGCATAGCAATGTCTCATGAAATAAGAGAGTTGCGTAAAGAAAGGGCTGTAAAACATGTCAAATCCTCCGGTTGAGCTTTTTCATGCACGTCTGGCTATTGAACGATTGATTTGTGCTTATGCCGAGGCGCTGGATGCTGGAGATGTTGTTCGGGTCAGTGGTTTGTTTGAGCGAGGACAGATACGCATCAATGGAATGGATGTTGTGCACAAAGGCAGCGATGCAGTACGCAATATGTTTCTTCGGTTCACTATTTTTTATGACAAGCACCTGAATGCGGTAGACCCCACGCTGGTGCGATCAAAGCCGTGGACCAAGCATTTGTCGAGTAATCTCCGGTTTGAGTCGCTGACCGAAACCAGTGCAGTGTTATGGAGTGACTTTACTGTCTTGCAAGGGCTTCCCGGTAGGGAATTGAAGCCTATTGTTGCAGGCCGTTATCGCGATACTTTTTGTTGCGAAAATGGCGCATGGTTTTTTGCTGACCGCCTGGAATATATTGATCTGATAGGTGATGTATCCAGCCATCTCAAGGGCAATCCATTTGCCTGATTATCCCGGGCAAAATTTCTTCTCAGGCAAGGTGTTGGTTAACCACCTTGAGCACTTGCTTGAAGCATTTTGGATTCCCGCAGACGACATTCCCTGTTTCCATGTAATGGTTTCCGCCGGCGAAATCGCTCACAAGGCCACCGGCCTCCTGAATTAACAGCAGGCCTGCGGCAATATCCCAGGGCTGTAGTCCCATTTCCCAGAATGCGTCGAAACGCCCTGCAGCGACATAAGCCAAATCAAGCGCGGCTGACCCAGCCCTGCGGATGCCGGCTGTCTGGGGTGCCAGTTCTCCCAGTGTTTGCAGGTAGCCCTGTAACTTGTCGCTTTGATGGCTGTGGAAAGGAATGCCTGTTCCGAGCAGTGCGCCGTCAAGATTAGTCCGGCTGGAGACCCTTATACGGCGGCCATTAAGCTGGGCGCCTCTCCCGCGGCTGGCGGTGAATTCTTCACGCGTAACTGGGTTGTATACCACTGCATGCTCCAGTCGACCCTGGTACTGGCAAGCGATAGAGACGGCATAGTGCGGGATGCCGCGCACAAAATTGGTTGTGCCATCCAGCGGGTCAATAATCCAGCAGTAATCTGCATCTTCGTTTTGTGCGCCGCTTTCTTCGGCCAGAAAGCCATGATCAGGATAAGTCTTGTGCAGCAATTTAATGATGATGTCTTCGGCTGCTTTATCGACCTCGGTGACATAGTCATTGCTGCCTTTTTCAGATACAGCAATGATATCCAGACGATCGGACGCACGTACGATATGTTCGCCAGCCTGACGCGCAGCGCGCAAGGCAATATTCAGCATGGGCTGCATGTCAGGTCACAGGAAGGTAGCTTCGAGGCGCGCATTGTAGCGGTAGACGCCTGTGCGGTAAACGAACCGCTATGGCGACAGCGCTAAATCAGGCACAATAACAGTCTTGTTTTTTGCCCTGCATTGGTGAATTTGCGCATGGTCACAGCCATTGAAAATCCGGTCATTGTTCTGGATGGCAAGAGAATTGCCGAAGAGACAGAAGCGCACATCCGCTTGCGTGTAGAAAATCTCAAAATGCTTTCTGGNNCGACCATTCTGGTCGGTGACGACCCGTCATCGGCCACTTATGTTCACATGAAGGGTAACGCCTGTAGGCGGGTTGGTATGGAGTCATTGGCGATAGAGCTACCCCAATCCACCACCACTGCACAATTGTTGGCCAGGATAGATGACCTGAACCGCAACCCTGATGTCCATGGCATATTGCTACAGCATCCTGTGCCCTCTCAGATTGATGAGCGGGCTTGCTTTGATGCCATTGCGCTCGATAAGGATGTTGATGGTGTAACNNCGGGAATTATGAGGTTGCTTGAGGCATACAAGATTCCGCTTTCCGGTAAGCATGCTGTCGTACTCGGGCGCAGCCCCATCCTCGGTAAACCAATGGCTGCCATGTTGCTTAATGCTGATTGCACGGTGACGATCTGCCATTCCCGCACGCGTAACCTGCAGGGATTTGTCAGCCAGGCTGATATTGTGATTGGTGCAGTAGGAAAGCCAGAGTTTGTGCCGGGTTCCTGGATAAAGGATGGCGCGGTGGTTGTCGATGCCGGGTATCACGAAGGGGGCCTAGGCGATATTGAGCTGAAGTCGATTATTGGCCGTGCTAGCGCTTACACGCCTGTACCGGGTGGCGTAGGCCCCATGACAATTAACACCCTGATTCTACAAACCTTGCAGGCTGGCGAAGCCAAACTGGGTATTGGATAAGTTATGTTGCCCGTCCAGCGTTTGTGGCTATTGGTGCATGATTTTGTATTCCGTAATCGGATCAAGGTTAAGCCGGGCAACAGCATGCGGGTAGGTTTTGCCGAACGCCTGAGGATGAAAAAAGTCAATATCCACATAAAGGGTTCAGGCAATACCCTGTCCATTGGACGGGGAACCATGGTGACTAATTGCAAAATACGCATTGATGGCAGCAATCAGACTGTTGAAATTGGAGAAGACTGCCTGTACCACGCAGGCAAGATCTATCTGCGATATAACAAAGGCCAGCATATCCGCATTGGGGACAAGACTACGATTGAAGACGCCTATTTACTGACGGATGAAGATGCCAGCATCGAAATAGGCCGGGACTGTATGTTTTCCAAATTTGTTCATCTTCGCGCAGGAGATGGGCATTCGGTGCTTGATGCAGAATCCGGCAAGCGAATAAATCAGGCCAGAAACATCATAATCGGTGACAGGGTCTGGGTTGGTCGAGCTGCATGTATTCTAAAGGGAGCCATCGTGCCGTCGGAGTGCGTAGTAGGGGCGCACGCTGTTGTGACGCGGCGATACACCTCCCCCGGCTGTGCCATAGCCGGAAACCCTGCCGCAGTCGTCAGGGAGGGGGTGACGTGGGACAGGCGGATGCTCTGATTCCACGCTGTTCAGCCAGAAATAATGAATATCGGAGTTGACTTGCCTTGGAGTCGCCATTAGAATTGCGCCTCCTTTTTGCTGGCTCATAGAAAAGCTGGTTGTAATTGGCAAAAAGAAGACAGTAAGCAACTGATTTAACTGGAGTTTCTGTTAATGCAGAACCAAAGAATTCGAATTCGCTTGAAGGCTTTTGATCATCGACTGATCGATACTTCAACGCAGGAAATAGTTGAGACTGCCAAAAGAACTGGCGCTCAGGTACGTGGGCCTATCCCGCTTCCTACACGAAAAGAACGGTTTACTGTTTTGATTTCGCCGCATGCTAATAAAGACGCGCGTGATCAGTACGAAATTCGCACCCACAAACGTATGTTGGATATCGTAGAGCCAACTGATAAAACAGTGGATGCTTTAATGAAGTTGGATTTGGCGGCAGGCGTTGAGGTGCAAATTAGCCTCGGTTAAGCGCGCCGCATCCCCGCCGCTGTTTTTAGTGGTGGGGTGGTAGTAAACAGGCGATGGCCTGAATTTAGAACATGCGCGCATTGCGTGCTCCCTAGTGTAACGCCTGCAAGAGTGGGCGGCCGTAGCGGGTAAACAGCCCCGTACACGAGAGGTATAAAATGGTTAATGGTTTAGTCGGCCGCAAATGCGGTATGACGCGTATTTTTACAGAAGATGGGGTTTCCATTCCGGTCACAGTGGTCGAGGCGGAGCCTAATCGTGTCACTCAAATCAAATCGCTTGAAAATGATGGATATGCTGCCGTGCAGGTAACTGTGGGTGTTCGTCGCTCTTCGCGCGTCACTAAAGCAGCTGCAGGTCATTTTGCCAAAGCAAATGTTGGTGCTGGTCGTGGGCTATGGGAATTGGCATTGAGTGGCGCTGATGTGCCTGAGTTGGGCTCTGAATTGACAGTTGCTGCTTTTGCTGATGGGCAAATGGTTGATGTAACTGGCCAGTCTCGCGGCAAGGGTTTTCAGGGTGTTATCAAGCGCTGGAATTTCAGCATGCAGGACGCAACACACGGTAACTCGCTGTCGCATCGTGCGCCGGGTTCTATTGGCCAGAACCAATCGCCGGGCCGTGTATTTAAAGGCAAGAAAATGGCGGGTCACATGGGTGCTGAGCAGGTAACTGTGCAGAACCTGCAAGTGGTTCGTGTTGATGCTGAGCGCAATTTGCTGCTGATTCGTGGTGCTGTTCCTGGCGCTCCGGGTGGCGATGTGCTTGTCCGTCCTGCCGTTAAAGCGTCCTAAGAGGGGTAGGTTGTGGAATTAAATATTGCAACACTCGAAGGCGGTAACGCAGGCAAAGTTCAGGTGTCTGAGGCGACGTTTGGCCGCGCTTTTAACGAAGATCTGGTGCATCAGGCTGTAACTGCTTATTTATCCGGTGGCCGCCAAGGTTCGCGTGCGCAGAAGAATCGCTCTGATGTGCGCGGCGGCGGTCGTAAGCCGTGGAAACAAAAGGGTTCTGGTCGTGCTCGTGCGGGTAGCACCCGCAGTCCTATTTGGCGTACTGGTGGCGTGACATTTGCTGCCCGTCCGCAAGACCACAGTCAGAAACTGAACCGTAAAATGTACCGTGCAGCATTGCAGAGTATTTTGTCCGAGCTTGCGCGTCAGGATAGGTTGGTTATCGTTGAGAGTATCAATCTCGATCAGCCAAAAACAAAGTTATTGCAGCAAAAATTACATGCCTTGCAGTTAGACAGCGTTCTGATTATTTCAGATGAAATAAGCGAGAACCTGTATTTGTCAGCGCGGAATTTGCCAAACGTCGATGTGCGTGATGTTAGCGGTGCTGATCCTGTCAGTCTGGTACGTTTCGATAAAGTGCTGATCACGGTTCCTGCCATGAAGAAGTTTGAGGAGGTGCTCGCGTGAATCAGGAGCGAATTTATAAAATTCTGGTTGGTCCGCAGATCTCTGAAAAATCTACTATGGTTGCCGAAAGTAGCAATCAGGTGGTTTTCAAGGTTGCCCTTGATGCCAATAAATTGGAAATCAAGCGCGCAATTGAGAAGCTTTTCAGCGTCAAGGTTGCTCAGGTTCGTGTATTGCGTATGAAGGGTAAGGTCAAGCGCAATCGTTTTGGCGATGTGCGCCGAAGTGATTGGAAAAAAGCCTATGTCCGTCTCGAGCAAGGTCATGACATTGACTTTGCTAGCATGTAATCAAGAGGTGAGCCTGTATGCCAATTGTTAAGAGAAAGCCCACCTCCCCAGGTCGTCGTTTTGTAGTCAGTGTAGTGAATCCTGATCTGCATAAAGGTGCTCCACATGCGGCGTTGGTTGAGAAAAAGAATAGCAGTGGCGGCCGTAATAATATGGGTCGTATCACCGTGCGTCATCATGGTGGCGGCCATAAGCAGCATTATCGGGTAATTGATTTCAAGCGTAATAAAGATGGCGTTATTGCTTCTGTAGAGCGCCTTGAGTATGACCCGAATCGCAGCGCAAACATTGCTTTGGTTTGCTACGCGGATGGTGAGCGGCGTTATATTATCGCTCCAAAGGGTTTAAAAGCGGGTGACAAGATCCAGTCTGGTTCTGCATCTCCAATAGCTGTGGGAAATACTTTGCCATTGCGTAATATTCCTATTGGTGCAAACGTTCACTGCATCGAGATGAAGCCTGGCAAAGGCGCCCAAATGGCTCGCTCTGCTGGCGCATCTGCTCAGCTGGTTGCTCGGGAAGGTGCTTACGCCACTTTGCGTTTGCGTAGTGGTGAAATGAGAAAAGTATTGTCGGACTGCAGAGCCACCCTTGGCGAAGTGTCCAATAGTGAGCACAATCTGCGGTCACTCGGAAAGGCAGGCGCGAGCCGCTGGCGTGGTGTTCGTCCAACTGTGCGCGGTGTTGTTATGAATCCTGTAGATCACCCACATGGTGGTGGTGAGGGCAAGACTTCTGGTGGTCGCCATCCTGTTTCACCTTGGGGTACGCCAACCAAAGGTTATAAAACTCGTAAAAACAAGCGCACGGATAGTCTGATTATTCGTCGTCGTAACAAGAAATAAGTGTTGAGAGGATAGGCTTGTGCCGCGTTCACTAAAGAAAGGCCCGTTTATAGATTTGCACCTTATCAAGAAGGTAGAAACGGCTCTTGAAAAGAATGATAAGCGCCCGATCAAGACGTGGTCGCGTCGCTCTATGATCATGCCAGAAATGGTAGGGCTTACTATTGCTGTACACAATGGCCGAGCACATATCCCGGTCTACGTGACAGAAGAAATGGTCGGTCACAAACTTGGTGAATTTTCTGTCACCCGCACCTATAAGGGTCATGCGGTTGATAAAAAAGCCAAGCCTAGCGCTAAGAGGTAAGGGTAATGGAAGTTTCAGCTACATTGCGTGGAGCTCGTAGTTCGGCTCAGAAAGTTCGACTTGTCGTTGATCAGATTCGCGGCAAACACGTTGAGAAGGCTTTGGATATTTTGACATTCAGCGACAAGAAAGCAGCTGTCATTGTGAAGAAAGTGCTTGAATCTGCAATAGCAAATGCAGAACACAATGAAGGTGCAGATGTTGATGAATTGCATGTTTCTACCGTTTTTGTAGACGAAGGAACACCAATGAAGCGCATAAAGCCACGAGCCAAAGGTCGCGCAGACAGAATTTTGAAGCGTACTTGCCATATCACCGNNCAAGTAATAGCAGTAAAGAAAACGATCAGGAGACCGCGAATGGGTCAGAAAGTACATCCAACAGGTATTCGCCTGGGTATCATCAAGAAGCACACTTCTGTTTGGTATGCCAATAGCAGTACCTATGCTGATAAATTATTGGCTGATATCAAGGCTCGTACATTTATTCAGAAAAAATTGGCCAGTGCTTCAGTTAGCCGTGTGGATATCGAGCGCCCATCTCAAACTGCGCGCGTTACAATTCACTCGGCGCGTCCTGGCGTTGTTATAGGAAAAAAAGGTGAGGATGTAGAAAGGCTGCGCAATGAGGTTGCCCAGATACTTGGCGTGCCTGTCCATATAAATATTGAAGAAATTCGTAAACCGGATATTGATGCAGCGTTGGTTGCACAGGGCGTTGCGCAGCAATTAGAGCGCCGCGTTATGTTTCGTCGTGCAATGAAGCGTGCGGTACAGAATGCAATGCGCCAGGGTGCGCTTGGAATCAAAATTATGGTTTCAGGACGGCTGGGCGGAACTGAAATCGCCAGAACGGAGTGGTATCGTGAAGGCCGTGTGCCTTTGCATACCTTGCGTGCGGACATAGATTATTCCACTGCAGAAGCCTTGACTACGTATGGCATAATCGGTGTGAAAGTGTGGATCTTCAAAGGTGAGATCCTTGATATTGCCGAGCAGGCTGAAGCCGCTACTGGCAGAAAGAAGTCATCTAATCAGGGGTAAGATGCGCCATGTTGCAACCTAAGCGCACGAAATTTCGCAAGCAGTTTAAAGGCCGCAACCGGGGTCTTGCGCAGCGCGGAAGTAAAGTTAGTTTTGGCGAGTTCGGTCTAAAGGCTACAATGCGTGGTCGTATAACTGCACGTCAAATTGAAGCCGCCCGGCGCGCGCTTACGCGCCGCCTGAAACGTGGTGGCAGAGTATTTATAAGGATTTTTCCGGACAAACCTATTACTCAAAAGCCACTTGAAGTGCGGCAAGGTAAAGGGAAGGGTAGCGTAGAATATTGGGTTGCGCAGATACAGCCTGGAAGGGTTTTGTATGAAGTAGAAGGTGTAACTGAAGAGTTGGCGCGCGAAGCATTAACACTGGCGGCGGCAAAACTACCCCTGACAACAACATTTGTAAAACGGCAGATCATGTAATGAAAACAGCGGATCTTCGAAAAAAGACAGGCCAGGAGCTGGAAAAGGAGTTGAACAAACAACTCGAAGGCCAGTTTAAGCAAAAAATGCAAATGGCTACCGGACAATTGACTCAGACCCACTTGCTAAAGCAAGCGAGGCGTGACGTTGCAAGAATTAAAACCCTGCTGAAAGAAAAGGCTGGTGAATGATCATGACAGAGCAAAACAGTGTTGCGCGTACTAAAACAGGTCGAGTTGTTAGCGACAAGATGGATAAGACTATAACTGTGCTTATTGAGCGTCGTGTTAAACATGAGCTGTACGGAAAGTACCTGACTAAGTCATCCAAACTTAAAGCGCACGATGAAAACAACGAGTGCAGTATTGGTGATATGGTCACAATTAAAGAAACTCGTCCAATGTCCAAGTCAAAGACATGGGCGTTGGTGAAAATTGAAGAGCGCGCAACTGTTGTTTAAGCAGTTGGCGATAGAGTAGTTAAAAGCTTCGGAGCACGAAAATGATACAGACCCAAACATATTTAGACGTAGCGGATAACAGCGGCGCTCGACGAGTTATGTGTATCAAAGTGCTTGGTGGCTCCCATCGCCGCTATGCAGGCGTCGGTGACGTAATCAAGGTTAGCGTAAAAGATGCTATCCCTCGCGGCAAAGTGAAAAAAGGTCAGGTAATGACTGCCGTTGTTGTGAGAACAAAGAAGGGTGTTCGTCGACCAGACGGATCTCTCATAAAGTTTGATGATAATGCAGCTGTTTTGTTGAATAACCAGCAGGCGCCTATTGGTACGCGTATTTTTGGGCCCGTGACACGTGAATTGCGTGGTGAAAAATTTATGAAAATTATCTCTCTGGCACCAGAAGTGCTTTGAGCCGGAGGAGGGAAAGGTATGCGCAAGCTAAAAAAAGACGATCAGGTAATTGTAATCACCGGCAAAGACAAGGGAAAGCGTGGTGCTATCCAGCGTGTGTTGGATAACGGACGATTGCTTGTGGCGGGTGTGAACGTCATTAAAAAGCACACGAAAGCTAATCCGCAATTGGGTGTTCAGGGCGGCATTGTAGAGAGAGAGGCATCAATAGAGGTGTCGAATGTCGCTATCTACAACCCCAAGACGAACAAGGCTGATCGCGTTGGTTTTAAAGATCAAGATGGTAAAAAAGTGCGTGTGTATAAGTCCAGTGGCGATGTTATTGGCGCATAAGTTGAAAAGGTGGAATTGTAATGGCCAGGCTTCAAGAAGTTTATAAAAACGAAATTATGCCAAAGCTGAAAGAAGAGCTCGGCGTAAGTAGCGTTATGCAGGTACCAAAGATCACTAAAATCACTATTAATATGGGTGTAGGTGAGGCCTTGGCTGACAAAAAAGTTCTAGAGAATGCTGTGCGTGATCTTGAGCAGATTACTGGCCAGAAAGCCATTGTAACCAAGGCGCGCAAATCTATAGCTGCTTTCAAGGTTCGTGAGGGTTGGCCGATTGGCTGCAAGGTCACTCTTCGGAATGATCGTATGTATGAATTTCTTGACCGGTTGATCACTGTTGCAATCCCTCGCATTCGTGACTTTCGGGGTGTCAGCCCCAAACAGTTTGATGGTCGTGGAAATTTTTCTATGGGTGTAACAGAACAAATTATTTTCCCAGAGATTGACTATGACAAGATTGACGCATTGCGTGGCCTTGATATAGCAATTACCACAACAGCTAAAACGGATGATGAAGGACGCGCATTACTAAAAGCGTTCAGCTTCCCGTTTAAAAGCTGATTACAGATTTATATAGAGGATAGCTGAGACAATGGCAAAGCTTTCGATGATTGAGCGTGAGAAAAAACGCGCCAAGGCCGTAGCTAAGTATGCTGAAAAGCGTGCTCGCTTAAAGGCAATAATAGCGAATCCTAAAACGTCTGATGAAGATAAGTGGGAAGCGCAAGTGCAATTGCAAAAGTTGCCAAGAGACGCCAGCCCGGTCCGTAAGCAAACGCGATGCCGTCTGACTGGTCGCCCACATGCGGTGTATCGTAAATTTGGTTTGTCTCGCATCAAGTTAAGAGAACATGCAATGAAAGGTGATGTTCCTGGCTTGGTTAAGGCAAGCTGGTAAGGCTAACAGGAGATATATCATGAGTATGCAAGATCCGTTGGCTGATATGATTACGCGAATTAGAAACGCGCAGATGGCTCAACTAGCCAAAACATCGATGCCGTCATCCAAAATCAAAGTGTCCGTTGCTGAAGTATTGAAGTCTGAAGGTTATATCGCTGATTTTAATGTGAGCGCCAGTGCAAAACCTGAGTTGACCATTGAGCTGAAATACCATCATGGCAAGTCAGTGATTGACACGATCAAGCGTGTTAGTAGGCCTGGCCTGCGCAACTATCGTGGTAAGGACGAACTGCCAAACGTTGCTAATAGTCTGGGTGTTGCTATTGTCTCTACCAGTAAAGGGGTAATGACAGACAGGGCAGCTCGTAAGGCCAATATTGGCGGCGAAATTTTGTGTACAGTGTTCTAAGGGTAAAGTCATGTCCAGAGTTGCAAAATATCCGGTCGAATTACCTGGCGGTGTAAACATCGCATTGGATTCTGATCGTATTACTGTTAAAGGCGGCAAGGGCGAATTGTCTATGCCGGTTCATGCTTCTGTAGAAATCTTGCAGGGTAATAATGAATTGAGCTTTAGTGCCCGCAATGGTGCTAAAGGCGGCTGGATGATGGCTGGCACCACGCGCGCACTGGTTGCGAATATGGTAAAGGGTGTTAGTTCTGGCTTTGAACGCAAACTGGAGCTTGTTGGAGTGGGCTATCGCGCAAAAGCTGCAGGAAACACTCTTAATTTGACGCTGGGCTATTCTCATCCGATTGATTATGAGTTGCCGGCAGGTGTGACAGTTGAGACTCCTACCCAGACTGAAATTTTGCTGAAAAGTATTGATAAGCAGCTATTAGGTCAAGTTGCAGCGGTTATTCGCTCTTATCGTGCACCTGAGCCTTATAAAGGTAAGGGCGTTCGCTATTCAGACGAAGTAGTCCGCCGTAAAGAAGCCAAGAAGAAATAAGGTATAGACATATGAACGCAAAAAAAGCAGGTCGTATACGCAGGGCGAAGTCAACGCGAATGAAGATTCGTGAGCAGGGTGCATTTCGCTTAAGCGTGCATCGCACACCGCGTCATATTTATGCTCAGGTCATTGCTCCGGATGACAATCGTGTTGTGGCACAGGCTTCTACGTTAGATGCTAGTTTGTCTGCTGGTGCAACAGGAAACACAAAGGCTGCTGAAAGTGTCGGCGCTTTAGTGGCGGAACGGGCAAAAGCAGCAGGTGTTACTAAGGTTGCATTTGACCGTAGTGGCTTCAAATACCATGGTCGTGTAAAGGCGTTGGCTGACGCTGCTCGCTCGGCCGGTCTCGAGTTCTAATAGGTATCATACAAATGGCGCTCCAGGAACAAAAAGATAAAGACAAGAACTCTGACGGCTTGATGGAAAAACTCGTTCAAGTTAATCGCGTTGCCAAGGTTGTTAAAGGGGGGCGTACTTTTTCATTTACTGCCCTGACAGTGGTTGGTGACGGTAATGGTAAAGTAGGATTTGGTCGAGGCAAGGCCAGAGAGGTTCCTGTTGCTATCCAGAAAGCAATGGAAGCAGCTCGACGAAACATGATAAGCGTTGACCTGAACGGCAATACTATTTTTTACCCGGTAAAAGCGCGTCACGGTGCGGCAAATATCTATATGCAACCTGCTTCTGAAGGTACCGGTGTCATTGCTGGTGGTGCGATGAGGTCTGTATTGGAGCTTGCGGGGGTGCAGAACGTATTGGCGAAGTGTTATGGGTCTACAAATCCTGTAAATGTTGTTCGAGCGACTATTCGCGGGTTGAAGGAAATGAGATCTCCTGAAGAAATTGCGGCTAAACGCGGAAAAACAGTCGACGAAATTCGTAATTAATTAGCGAATATAGCCGATAAAGTTATATTTAAGGTGCAGTCATGACAAATATGATCAAAGTGACACAAACTCGCAGCACAGCAGGCAGGCTAAAAGCACATCAGTGCTGTGTGCGCGGTTTGGGGTTGCGTCGGATTGGACACACCGTAGAGGTTCAAGATACGCCTTCGGTACGTGGAATGATCAACAAAGTTAACTATATGGTTAGAGTGGAGAGCTGAGATGCACCTGAATAGTCTAAGTCCTGCTCCAGGCCATAAAACCGCCAAGTTACGCGTCGGTCGAGGCATTGGTTGTGGTTTAGGTAAAACGTGTGGCCGTGGCCATAAGGGTCAGAAAGCGCGTAAGAGTGGCAATGTGCGTCCAGGTTTTGAGGGCGGCCAGATGCCTTTGCAGAAAAGATTGCCTAAATATGGTTTTGTGTCACGTATCAGTTTAACTACTGCTCAGGTACGGTTGGCAGAATTGAACCAGGTTGAAAGTGATGTTGTGTCATTGGAAACACTAAAGGCAGCAAATGTGCTGAATGAAAATATCAAAAGAGCCAAGGTGTTTCTTTCTGGGGAGCTTAAAAAAAGTGTCACAGTAAAGGGGTTGCGGGTGACAGAAGGTGCACGCAAAGCAATCGAGGCTGCTGGTGGCAAGGTTGAGGAATAAATAGGTGGCAACTCCTTCCACAGCGGGAATAGGCAATCAAAAAGGTTTGGGTGAGCTGTGGAGCCGTCTTAAATTTTTGATTCTGGCTATTATTGTCTATCGAATAGGTAGCCACATACCGGTACCCGGTATCGACCCTTTGCAGTTAGCCAACATATTTAACCAGACGCAAAATACCATCTTTGGTATGGCGAATATGTTTTCTGGTGGTTCGTTAGAAAGAATGAGTGTGCTGGCATTGGGTGTAATGCCATATATCTCAGCATCCATCATTGTACAGCTGCTGACTTCGGTAGTACCCCAGCTGGAACAACTGAAGAAAGAGGGTGAGCAGGGCAGGCGCAAAATTAGCCAATATACTCGCTATGCAACTGTGCTTCTTGCTTCGGTGCAGGCATTGGGTATGGTGAGCAGTTTGGCCAGCAATAATGCGCTTTACACCAGCGGTATGGGTGTTCAGTTTTTAGCGGCAGCGTCATTTGTAACCGGTTCCATGTTTATGATGTGGCTGGGGGAACAGATCACTGAACGCGGTATTGGTAACGGCGTTTCTATGCTTATATTTGCTGGTATTGTTGCGGGGTTGCCTGCGGCGATAGGTCAAGCTCTAGAGCAGGCGCGTCAGGGTGAATTGAATGTTCTATTATTAATAGGCATTGCGATTGGTGTACCTGCGCTCATTTTTGCCATTGTATTTATTGAGCGCGGCCAACGTAGAATTACGGTTAATTATGCCCGTCGGCAAGTTGGGCGAAAAGTGTACCAAGGGCAAAGCACGCACCTGCCCCTTAAAGTTAATGTATCAGGTGTTATTCCTGCCATCTTCGCCAGTAGCTTATTGTTGTTTCCTGCAACAGTAGCTCAGATGTTTGGTCAGCGTCCCGGTATGGAGTGGCTGCAGGATGTAGCTTTATGGATTGGACCAGGTCAACCCCTTAATATTTTGTTATTTACAGTGTTAATTGTTTTCTTCTGCTTTTTTTATACCGCCTTGATGTTCAACCCAAGAGAAGTTGCAGAAAACTTGAAGAAAAGTGGGGCGTATGTTCCAGGTATTAGGCCTGGTGAGTATACAGCTAGATATATTGACAATGTACTGACGAGGCTCACTGTTGTTGGTGCGGCTTATATTGCAATTGTCTGCCTGATTCCTCAAGGGTTGGTAATGGCGTTTAATGTTCCATTCTATCTAGGTGGAACCTCGTTGCTGATCGTGGTTGTGGTTGTGATGGATTTTATGTCGCAGGTGCAGTCACACCTGATGTCTGCGCAATATGACACTTTATTGAAGAAAGCAAATCTTAAAAATTATGGTGGCAGTAGCTTGGCTCCCAAGCGCTGAGGTTTTTTGGAGAGGAAATTGGAATGAAAGTACGGGCGTCAGTAAAAACGGTGTGTCGCGGCTGCAAATTAGTCCGTCGCAAGGGTGTTGTTCGTGTAATTTGCAGTGTTGAACCGCGCCACAAACAGCGTCAAGGTTGATTTAAGTTGATTTCAAGGGTACCCTGTCGCGCCTTTTTGTTGGCTTAGGGTTCTTGATTTCTGGTTTTTTCGTAAGCTACTGATTTATATAGTGGAGTTCCTGAATAATGGCTCGTATCGCAGGTGTCAATGTACCTGACAATAAACACACCGTTATCGCTTTAACTTATGTGTACGGCGTGGGTCGTACGCGTGCGCAGGCAATATGTGCTGCGGTGGGCGTGTCTGAATCTGTCAAGATCGGAACACTGAATGAATCCCAAATTGATGCATTACGTGCAGAAGTTGGCAAGTTCACCGTTGAAGGTGATCTGCGGCGCGAGGTCAGCATGAGCATCAAGCGGCTGATGGATCTTGGGTGTTACCGTGGTCTGCGGCACCGTAAGGGCCTGCCTGTTCGTGGCCAAAGAACAAAAACCAACGCCCGAACCCGCAAAGGTCCGCGTAAAGCTATTAAAAAGTAAATTAACTGCCTGATATTCGGGCTGTAACAGTTAGGCGAGAGAGATATGGCAAAGCCATCAGCAGCAGCAAAAACACGTAAGAAAATCAAGAAAACCGTAGTGGATGGAGTGGCACATATCTATGCCTCATTCAACAATACTATTGTGACCATTACTGATCGTCAGGGAAATGCTCTCAGCTGGGCAACTTCTGGCGGATCAGGATTTCGTGGTTCACGCAAAAGCACGCCTTTTGCTGCGCAGGTGGCTGCTGAGCGCGCGGGAATTGCAGCGCAGGAATATGGATTAAAAAACCTTGATGTTGAAGTAAAGGGTCCTGGCCCGGGTAGAGAGTCTGCCGTGCGCGCTTTGAACAATTGCGGATACAAGATCGGAAATATTGTGGATGTGACGCCAATACCGCACAACGGCTGCCGCCCTCCTAAGAAACGTCGCGTTTAATCAGACATAAAAGAATTTAAGAGGCCTTGGTAAAATGGCAAGATATATCGGACCAAAATGTAAGCTGTCACGCCGTGAAGGAACAGATTTGATGTTGAAGAGCGGTGTTCGTCCGCTTGATTCAAAGTGCAAGGTTGAAACTGCACCTGGCCAACATGGCCTGCGCCGTGGCAGGCTTTCTGATTATGGTGTCCAGTTGCGTGAAAAGCAGAAAGTGCGACGGATTTACGGTGTGCTGGAGAAACAATTTCGTGGTTATTATGCAGAAGCTGCTCGCCGTAAAGGTAATACCGGCGAAAATCTGTTGCGTTTATTGGAGTGCCGGCTAGATAACGTTGTATATCGCATGGGTTTTGGTGCTACTCGCGCTGAGGCTAGGCAGCTAGTATCTCATAAGGCTATTGCCGTTGATGGGAATACTGTAAATGTGCCTTCATTTCAGGTTCAGCCCGGAAATGTCATTTCAGTTCGGGAAAAAAGCAAAAACCAATTGCGGATTCAGTCTTCAATGGCGATTGCAGCTCAGCGCAGCCAATCAGAGTGGCTTGAGCTGAATGCTGCGAAATTAGAAGGTCAATTCAAGCGAGTTCCAGATCGAAGCGATCTTTCATCTGAAATTAACGAAAGTTTAATTGTCGAACTGTATTCGAAGTAAGGCGTGGGGAATTAAGATGCAAAGTTCAGCTACAGAATTGTTGACCCCTAGACATATTGATGTTCAACAGGTTTCTCCTACTCGAGCCAAAGTGGTGCTTGAGCCCCTCGAGCGTGGTTTTGGTCATACATTGGGGAATGCACTTCGTCGTATTTTGCTTTCATCAATGCCTGGATGCGCTATTGTCGAAGTTGAGATTGACGGCGTTCTTCATGAGTACAGCGCCATCACGGGTATACAGGAAGATGTGATAGAAATCCTGCTTAACTTAAAAGGTGTGGCTGTTGTAATGCATGGCAATAAAGATCGCGCCGTGTTGACATTGAACAAAAAAGGCTCTGGACCTGTTACAGCATCTGACATTCAGGCTGATGGCGATATCGAAATTAAGAATCCTGAGCATGTGATTTGTCACATTAATAGCAATTCAGCTGCAATTAATATGCGGTTAATTGTTATTCGCGGAAGGGGCTATCAGCCTGTTGATAACCGCGCGATTTCAGAAGATGAAAACAGGACAATTGGCCGCCTGCAGCTGGACGCTTCTTTTAGTCCTGTTGTTAGAATTTCTTATGTTGTTGAGAGTGCTCGGGTTGAACAGCGTACTGATCTTGATAAGCTAATTATCGACATGGAAACTAATGGCACGATAAATCCTGAAGAAGCTATTCGCCGCGCGGCGACAATTCTTCAGCAACAATTAGCTGTTTTTGTTGACCTTGAAAGCGAGAAAGAATCGCGCCCGGCTAAGCAACAGGATGAAGTTGATCCGGTTCTGTTGCGTCCGGTAGATGATCTTGAATTGACAGTGCGTTCAGCTAACTGCTTGAAAGCTGAAAACATTTATTACATTGGCGACTTGATTCAGCGCACTGAAGTCGAGTTGCTGAAGACCCCTAATCTGGGTAAAAAATCTCTTACCGAGATAAAAGATATTCTCGCTTCACGCGGGTTGTCGCTCGGAATGCGTCTTGAAAATTGGCCTCCTGCCAGTCTTCGCGGCGATGATAGAGCAATTGCCTGATATTAATATTAAGAAGTAATTTAGAAGGTAACGACCATGCGTCATAGATTAAGCGGCCGCCAGCTAAACCGCACAAGCTCTCACAGAACGGCTATGTTTCGCAACATGGCGGCGTCTTTACTTGAGCACGAAATCATCAAAACCACAGTGCCGAAAGCGAAAGAATTGCGCCGGGTTGCTGAGCCTTTGATTACTCTCGGCAAGAAAGACAGTGTTGCTAATCGCCGTCTTGCTTTTAACCGTTTACGTAGCAAGGCTGTTGTAGGCAAGCTGTTCACAGAAATCGGTCCACGTTATGAGGCGCGTCCTGGTGGTTACCTTCGTATTGTTAAGTGCGGCTTCCGCGCAGGCGATAAAGCCCCGATGGCTTATGTTGAACTGGTAAATCGGCCAGAAAAAATCAAAGCAGCTGAAATAGTAAATACCGAAGATAACTCGGAAGAGTGATATCGGATATAGATGTGTAACACCGGGCTTGCCCGGTGTTTTTATTTTAAGCATAGCTATTGCTGAAAGTTAGGAGACCCTGCATGCAATCATTTCATCCGCCTGTTCGTACTTTGATGGGNNCTGATGCAATATACATTCAAGACAGAAAACCGCCTGACTTTGCCAGTGTCGGCGCCGGGTTCTGCCGGCATGGAGGCTGCATTTGTAAATCTCGTGCAGCCGGGCGACAAAGTTATCGTTTGCCAGAATGGCGTATTTGGCGGCCGCATGAAAGAAAATGTCGAACGCTGCGGGGCGACGGCTGTTATGGTTTTGGATCCTTGGGGGCGTGCTGTTGATCCACAGAAAGTAGAAGATGCATTGAAGGCTAATCCAGACGCAAAAATTGTTGCATTCGTCCATGCAGAAACATCAACTGGCGCATTATNNACAATTGTTGATGCTGTCACTTCGCTTGCCGGTAGTGAATTGCGGGTTGATGACTGGGGTATTGATGCAATTTATTCAGGCACTCAGAAATGCCTTTCATGCACACCAGGATTATCGCCTGTGAGCTTTAGTGAGCGCGCTGTTGAATTGATCAGCACGCGTAAAACAAAAGTACAAAGCTGGTTTCTGGATATGAATCTTGTGATGGGCTATTGGGGAGGAGGTGTGAAGCGCGCCTACCACCATACAGCTCCTATCAATGCCTTGTATGCATTGCATGAGTCACTGGTTCTCGTTAAAGAAGAAGGTTTGGAAAACGCATGGGCTAGACATGCTTTTCATCATAAAGCCCTTGTGGCTGGGATTGAGGCAATGGGCTTGAAATTTATTGTGCCTGAAGGTGAGCGGTTGCCACAATTGAATGCAGTTACAATTCCTGAAGGGGT
>DDBK01000038.1 GCA_002333095.1 Cellvibrionales bacterium UBA2034 | reverse complement strand
GTTGCGTCCGAGCCAGCGGGTGATGCTGGCTTTCGGAATCAATGCCACCATAGCGCCTGCAATAAAAAAAGCAGGCAGTAAACACAGCAACACATGCGCAGCGAGATAGGCGGCCAGATTGCCGGCGCCGCTTTCCAGTAACCGTAAAACCAGTTCCATGTCACAGGCCTTTGTTGATTGCGACACTTATACCATCAAATAGCGCTCTGGTTTACGCGCTTCATCAATTCTTCTACGCTTTCCTTGCGCTAATCATTGTTGCACTCTCGCCCCGCATTCATACCAACCCTTACTGGCATTCACCACTTTCACAACCGCCAGCATGATGGGTACTTCAATCAGCACGCCCACCACGGTCGCGAGCGCTGCACCGGATTCAAAGCCGAAAATGGAAATCGCGGCAGCGACGGCCAGTTCAAAAAAGTTGGATGCGCCGATCAATGCCGACGGGCAGGCTACGTTATGTGCTTCGCCTACAGCGCGATTCAAAAGGTAAGCAAGCCCGGAGTTGAAAATGACCTGGATCAGGATTGGCACGGCTAGCAATGCAATCACCAGCGGTTGTTTGATGATTGCTTCACCCTGGAAAGCAAACAGTAGCACCAGTGTTGCCAGCAACGCGCTGATTGACCATGGGCCAATTTTTTCCATCACGCTGTCAAAATATGCCTGGCCTTTCGTGAGTAGTGATTTGCGCAATGCTTGTGCGATGATCACCGGGATTACAATGTAGAGTACGACTGAAGTCAGCAATGTATCCCACGGTACCGTAATGCTGGACATGCCGAGCAGGAACGCGACAATCGGTGCGAATGCAAACACCATGATCGAATCGTTGATGGCTACTTGTGACAAGGTAAACAGCGGGTGTCCATTGGTAAGCCTGCTCCAGACGAACACCATCGCAGTACACGGCGCGGCGGCGAGTAAAATCAGACCAGCGATGTAACTGTCAATCTGTTCAGCGGGCAACAGAGGCGCAAACAGATGCCGTATAAAAATCCAGCCAAGAAAAGCCATTGAGAATGGCTTCACCAGCCAGTTTACAAACAAGGTAACGCCAATACCACGTACATGCTGGCGCATTTCCGCAAGCGCACCGAAATCCACTTTCATCAACATCGGGATAATCATTACCCAGATCAATAAGCCAACCGGCAGGTTGACGTTGGCATATTCCATTGAACCAACAGCGTGACTCACGCCCGGCATCAGCTTACCGACACCAATGCCGATAATAATGCAAAGAAAAACCCATGCAGTTAAATGACGTTCAAAAAAACTCATCGCGCCGTCTCCGCAATCTTGTCCATTTCTATCTTGAGCTGTTCAGGATTCTGTTTCAGTTCTTCCAGCGGCAATGCAAAAAACGCTTCGATGCGTTTGCGCAAAATGGAATAGGCGGACATGAAGGCTGCGTCAATTTCTGCATCCGTGCCAGTGGCATGTGCAGGATCTTCCACGCCCCAATGTGTGCGCAATACATTGCCAAGGTATGCGGGACACGCTTCGCCTGCTGCACTGCCGCAGACGGTGATGACGATATCGGGTGTCACGGAAAGGTCGTCCCAGGATTTGCTGTGATAGCCCCCGGTAGCAATGCCTTCGCGTGCTAGCAACGCCAGCGAACGCGGATGGACATAGCCCGCCGGTTTGCTGCCCGCACTGACGGCGTGCCAGCCAGTAGGCGCCAGATGGTTGAAGGTGGCTTCGCCGAGAATGGAGCGGCAGGAATTGCCGGTGCAGAGGAAGAGTACGTTCATGGTGTTGTCTCATTGGATACACAACAATTGCTGACGGGCAGTGACAGATCAGCACACTGGTCAGGATTGCCCGTGCAGCATTCGGCTGTCAGGTAGTCGATCAGCTCGGTCATCAATCGCATATTGGCGCGGTAACGCTGGAAACGACCTTCCTGTGTGGCAGACAGCAGCCCGGCCTGGGTCAGGGTCTTCAGGTGGAACGAGGTGTTGTTCGGGGGAAGCGCCAGTGCAGTGGCAATATCCCCTGCCACCAGACCATCCGGCCCTGCTTTGACCAGCAGGCGGTAGATGTCGAGCCGGATGCCGGAAGACAGGGATTCAAACATGAGGGTAGCGGCTAGTTTATCCATGCATCAACTATACAAGAACTATTGAAATAATGAAATGGAGTGAAAGGCGCTGATCAGGCACGCTCCCCGAAGCTGGCCGGCGTCAGTCTNNTGCTGGCAATATTCACAGCGCTAACGCTGAACAGCCACTCCTCCCGGATTTCTCCTTGCGCTGGTGTCACGATGCCATGTGCCACCATTTCCAGCAGTAATTCTTCAGTCACGTTGACGGATTGGCGCAGCTCTTCAAAGCTGACGTGCATGATCGATAATGATGTCATTGCCATTAACCCCAATCTGTGCGCGGATCAAAACCGGCTTTTTCTGCCAGCTGTGACCACAATGCTTTTGCTTCATCGCTACTCCGATCCGGCATCACCACTTTCAATACCGCAAACAGATCGCCGGTGCCGTTTTTACCGACCAGACCTTTTCCCTTGATTCGCAAACGCTGCCCCGTCTGGCTGTTCGGCTGCACGGTCATCTGAATTTTTCCGGTCAGTGTCGGCACCGTAATTTTTTTACCTAGTGCCGCTTCCCACGGTGCGAGAGGAATCGTGATGATGAGATTGTGGCCTTCCACATCAAACAGTGGATGCGGAACAAGACGGATGTGCAGATACAGATCACCACTGGGCGCATTGCCAACACCTGGTGCACCTTGTCCTTTCAGGCGAATGCGTTCGCCATCACCGGTGCCAGCGGGAATTTTTACATTCAGGGATTTTTTGATGTCATGTAACTGGCCGCGTTCATCATAATGTGACAACACGTATTCGACAGGTTTTGTGGTGTCGGAGAATGTCTCTTCCAGAAACACAGGCAATTCAATTTCGACATCACGTCCTCTTTGTGCAAAAGGTGCTGTGCGTTCCTGCCTGAAACTCCTTGCGCCGCCTGCACCAAAAACAGAGCTGAAAAAATCGGAAAAATCCTGATCCGGTTGCGCAGTGCTGCCAAAGCCATCGCCATGTGCGCCGCCAGCGTGCTGCCTGCGGTTGCGCGACTGGCGCAGCTCGTCGNNTGTTGTGTAACACCTCGTATGCTTCGGCAACATCCTTGAATTTATTTTCAGCGTCCGGATGTTTGCTCACATCCGGGTGGTATTCCCGGGCCAGTTTCCGGTAGGCAGTTTTAATTGCCGTGTCATCTGCAGTGGGTTCAACACCCAGCACGGCATAGTAATCCTTGAATTCCATTGTTAATGATTCCAGCGTTGATGATTCCAGGATTGATTATTCCATTGCCTTGGTTTCAGCAAAGGCGGTATTGGCCTGTTGCATGAAATTCTCCACTGAAACGGGTTTGACCATCACAGCAAAGGGTGGCTTGACCGATGAACTGTACGTGGGCTCCAGCGGGTTTTGCCTGGACATGTCACCGAGATAATCCAGCGCCGTCCAGCACAGGGCAAGGCCAATCGCCATGTACTTCATGCCGCGGATATTCAGCGCATAAGAAAAACAGAGGATCAGGAGCGTAGCCAGCAAGACTGCCGAGCCGGCGTACTTCATAAGATGCCATGCAGCGGGCAAGTTGAACCCGTAGGTGATATAGGCCGTGAGCGTATCAAAGCAGGACGTGGCGATGACAAACAACACTGCGGTAATGAGATGGATGTTGAACTGGCCGCGCCCTGACTTGAATCGCCCGATAATGCCCATGACGGCGGACCATAACAACACGAACCAGACCTGACCACTATTGGACAGCACTTCAGCAAAATCCTTGCCCCATTCCAGTGGCTCGTAACGCGACAGCCAGCCTTGCAACCCCACCCATCCTATCAGCGTGGTAGCGCCGAGAAGAAATAACCCGAACTGGAACAACATGCCGCCATGGAAATCCTGCAGGAATATTTTTTCAGTGGGTTCCACCGTTTGCTGTTCATCGAATGCGGTGAGGCAGGTTTTCCCGAAAGTCCATTCATCACCGGATACAAACGGATAAACACCGGGTGCAATCACCGCGCCATTCCGGAATACCGGGTTGATGCCCGGCAGGATTTCCACGGTGCGTGCGCCTTCGCCATGCTGTGCGCTTTCATCAAAATGAAACACCATTTGTTCGGGTTCGATATGGGGATCACTCAGGATCACATCGCAGGCATAACCGCGGCCAACGCGTGCCGTGCCGTTTATCTTGATGTGATGCGCGGCCGGATTGTGCCGGTCGCCGGTGACGAGCACTATTTTTTCCATGTGACACCCCGGATAAATTTTTCAGTGAGCTGTGACGCGCTGGTTTCAGATATGCCGGCTACTGTCATTTCTATACTGAGGTTGCGGTCATTGTGGTCTACGCTGGTCATCAGCAAACCTACGTCAAACAGGCCGGGAAAAATCTTGTATGCCCGCACGCAGTAGACAGTGCGCCATCGGCCACCGCCACTCTCGATGAACGATGTCTTGCATGAATAAGGCGTCACTTCATCCTTGTTCCAGCTCTCTTCGTATTCATCGAAAGCGTAGCTCTCGAATGTATTGTTGTTCTGTACCAGCGAATACAACTGGAAACGGTTCAGGTCCAGCTGTTTGGACCATTTGTACCGGTATTCAATAAAGCCGGTGTACCGGCCGCCGAGAATAAAAAGGTAGTCTGAATTGTTGGAACATTGCATCGAGCTGGCATCGTAACGGCGTTTTTTCACTTCATCTGAATCGCCCCAGCATTTGATAGACGTATGCAATTCCCTTGGCAGCGTCAGGTCAGCAAAATCCTGCATTTCCCAACTGGAGGCAGTCACTGCGGAATAGAATTTTTCCTGGTCGGCCAGCAATTGTTTGCCTGCCACATCAGACAGCTTTTGTTCTGCCTGTTGGGGAAACTCTTCCAGCAATTGCGAAAGGTGACGGGCAGGCACGAGATACCCGATGCCATTACCCCTGGAGGCGACATTAATGCCCACCACCTCGCCGTTCTGGTTGATGGCAGGGCCGCCACTCATACCGCTATTGATGTTGCCGGAAAAAATCATGCGCTTGTAACGCGAATCCTTGACCAGCCCGTTGTATTCCCCGGCCACAATCATCATGCCGATATCGTGTGGATTGCCCAGTGAAAATACACTTTCACCTTGCAGCATATCCTGCACATTGATGGCCAGGGACGGCACTTCCGGCTGCGGCTTGTCAAAGGCCAGCAGCGCCAGGTCATGGACCACATCGACCGCACGCAATGTCATGGTGTGATGGACATTCTTGTCATCCACCGCCTCGATGCGGTAACGGTCTTTCTCGTACACGCTGTCGCTGATCACGTGGTAGTTGGTGGCCACCAGCCCTGCCTCGCCCACCTTGAAGCCGGAGCCAAGGGATTTTTTCTGGTTGGCGCTGCTGTCAATCAGGCGGATCTGGAAGACGCTGGTGCGGTGCTTGGCAAACAGGGCTTCAGAGACCTCGCTGGCTTGCGCTGCAGAAAGGGCAAAAAGTACCAACAGGGATGCAAACAGCTGACGCATATCACTAGCCTTTTATTTATTGCTATTAGTATTGGCCATTATGTTACCGCAAATAGGCTGCCGCACATTCATGAGGAGACTCCCATGCAGCGTCTGTACAAGAAAATGGCCGGCACATCGGCAGTGTTTGTAACGGAGAGCCACAGCGGATCCTCGCCCGTGGAGCGCGATGGCCTGACCTGGAATGCGCAGGAACTGGGGTTGGACAGCTGCAGCCGCGCTTTACGCTGGCGTGAGCCTATGGACAGCAGTCTTGCGCTGGAGGGATTGGAAGAATATGACAGGCCACAACACGGTGATGCACGTTACGTGAGCAAATTGCAGGCAGCGTTCGTGTACATCGACCGCATTCAGGGCTGGGTAGAAATCACAGCATTTGCCTGAGCAATGCTGTGATGTCCTTACTCGTCTTCTTCTGCAGGGCCCATTTTTTCGTTCACTGCCCAGAACACTATCAGGGCAAGAACAGCGGCAAACGCGATGCCGGCGGGCAAACCTACGGTGGCAAAAAATACAACAGGAAGTATAGCTTTCATAAATTACACCTTCGCTAATCCAGCGAGGCTGCATCATCCTGCAATAAATTGGAATGTGCTTTCTAAAACGCGTTAAACGCGAAAAATACTGTATATGACGCAATGCCAGTCATTTTGCTGTCATTTTTATGCAATACAGGCAAGACGACTCGCCGCTTGCATCACAGCACTGATTTCGCGGGGTGTGAAAATGCGTGAGGATTCGCTTTGCACCGTCAGCACACCCACAAACTGGTTCACAGGGCGGAACACAGGTACACCCAGGTAAGACTGCAAGCGCTCTTCAAAACTGCGTGGCACAAAAATGTAGCGCGGGTGTTTTGCAGGATGTTTCACGGATACCGGCTTGCGCGTTTCGGCCACCAGCCCCGTCAGCCCCTGGTCAGGGCGCAAGCGCAGTGAGCCCACCAGTTCGGTGTTGAGCCCGACGGTGGCAGCCAGTTCCAGCACATTGTCGTCAGCACGCCATTGGTAGAATGACGACACCTGTACGCCGAGCGCATCGGCAACGTTGCGCACAATGCTGTCGAGTGATTCACTCTCCAGGGGTTCATCCACCGCTGATTTGCTCAAAACCGGTTCGCTCACCTGTGTTTTCCCCATCAAAAAGCCAACACTATGTGGGGATCGTAACAGAGAAAAAATGCAGGGTTGATATAATCTTCCTGCATCATTTACGTAGTCAGAAGTGGTGCAGGAAAGGTCGTCTATGCACCAAAAAAATCAGGCAGTGGCGATCATCTTGATGCCGGCAATCACCAGCACCAGCGCGAGCAAACGCCGCAATGTCGCGTTGCCAAATTGCTTGCTGCCATAACCGGCGCCGATAAAACCACCGAGCATCGCAGCTATAGCCCACAAGGGTAATGCCGCTGGCAACGCAGTGGAGGTTGTCATTACGCCCAGTAAACCGGCGATGGAATTCAATAAAATAAATGCAGCGGAAACGCCCGCAATCGTCCGTGTGTCTGCCCAGCGCAATAACAACAACAGCGGGCTGAGAAAAATGCCACCGCCCACACCAGTCAAACCGGATAACAATCCCAATCCCGCGCCCACTGCAAACAAGGCGGGCATGGCTACCGGGCGTGTTTCATTCGCCGGTTGTGCCGCGCTCTGGAATGAACGCCACGCGGCGTACAACAACACTGTGCCCACCAGAATTTTGTACCAGTGCCCCGGCAAAGTGAGCAAGCCGCCGAGATACGCGCACGGTGTGGATGCCAGTGCCAGCGGCCAGAACAAGCGCCAGGAAAAAGCGCCGGCGCGATAAAAACGCGTGGTGGCAATCAGCGCCACCAGAATATTCAGCGCGAGTGCAGTGGGTTTCATCACCTCGGGGGCGATACCGAGCAGCGCCATCGCTGCCAGATAACCCGACGCACCCGCATGGCCGACAGATGAATACAGCAGGGCGGCGAACAGGATCAGTGCAGTGAGAATCCAGTCAGCGGATGTGAGTGTTGCGAGCACCATTTACCCCCGTGATCCCAGCCATGCCCCGCTGCACGTCAGCAACAAACCCGCCACCAGCAACCACGAGAACGGTTCGCCGAGCAGCACCACCGCACCGATGCCTGCAAACGCCGGCACCGTGGCCATTACCGCGCCAAGCCGCGTGGGGCCGAGCCGTGCCATGGCCTGCATGAAGCACAGCATCGCCACAATCACCACCAGCACGCCCTGGAAAAAAGCTTGCAGCAGGATGGCGTGCCACGGCGCAGTGAACAGGCCTTTCGGCAGGAACAGCCAGTAAAACGGCAGATAGATGATTGCAGACAACAGTGCCACACCGATGGTGATATCCCACGGCGTTTTGCCCCAGCGTTTTACCAGCACCGTGTACAGCCCCCACAAACAGGAAGAGCTGATCAACAGCAGATCGCCCGGCCAGCTCTGGTGCAAATTGCCGATGCTGTATACGCCAAGGCACAGCACACCCAGCCCGATAACACCCAGTGCCATCCAGCGGTGTTGGCTGGGGCGTTCGCCGAGAATCAGCCAGGCCATCAGTGTCACAAAAAACGGCAGGATGCCTGACAACAACACCGCGCCATGTGAAGCGGGTGCAAAGTGAAAGGCCGAGTAAACGCACACCGCGTAACCGATGCCACCGGTGGCGGCGAGCGCCAGCATCGGCAGGTTGAACAGCGCCACGCGGTGCCAGAACAGCCACGCCGGCAACAGGAACAAGGCAGCCGTGCCGAAACGCAATGCGGTTAAATCAAAACCGTTCAGGCCATTGGCTTCCGCCGTGCGAGAGAGCAGCACGAAGCCTGCCCACAAAGACACAGTAATGAAGCCGAAAATATAACCGTTGCGCACATCCCTGGCGGATGCGGCGGGTAGGGGGTCTGGCAGCATGGGTTATCAATTCAGGTGGGGCGGCGGTAGATCACATAATAAACCATTCCCACCAGCACGCTGCCACCGAGCAGGTTGCCGAGAATCACCGGCACGATGTTGTGGAAAAAGCCCATGAGGCTGATCGCGTCATACCCTTGCGCATCGCTGGAGATTTTCAGCATCCACGCCAGTGGAATGAAAAAGAAATTGGCCACGCTGTGTTCAAAACCGGCGGCCACAAAGGCAGAGATTGGAAAAATAATCGCCACAGCCTTGTCTACTACGCTGCGCCCGGCCATCGCCATCCATACTGCAAGACACACCAGCACATTGCACAAGGCGCCGCGCACCAGCGCTTCCATAAACGGCAGGCTGCATTTGGCATTGGCGATTTTCAGGTATTGCTCGGCCACGAGGCCGTGGTTCATGTCGGTGTGGCCGGAAAGGAATACCAGGAAGGCGAGGCCAGCCCCACCCACAAAATTGGAGCAGCACACAATCACCCAGTTGCGCAGCAGTTCGCCGGTGGTGATGCGTTTGTCGGCCCACGCCATCGCCAGCAGGTTGTTGCCGGTGAACAGTTCTGCGCCCGCCACAATCACTAGTATCAACCCGAGTGAAAACACCACGCCACCGGCTATGCGGCTGGCGGCAAAGCCGAGCGTGGGGTCGGATACCACGAGGGTGTAAAACAGCGAGCCCCAGCCGATAAACGCACCGGCCAACAGGCCGAGCATGCACATGGAGAGCAGCGGCAGGCGCGCTTTTTTCACGCCCACGTTTTCGATTTTCTCGGCGATCTCGGCGGGGGAGTAGGCATCGGAGCCAAACAGTTCAGGCATGGGCAGGTTCTCGTCCGGGTGTGCATTGCGCTGGTTTACGGGTGCCATGTTACTCTGCCACGAATTGCCAATCATGCATCTACATCAACCCCATGACCCGTTACGCCGTGATCGATTTTGAAACCTCCGGGCTGTCTCCCTTGATGGGTGACAGGGCGCTGGAGATTGCAGCGGTGATTGTGGAAAACGGCGAGGTGCGCGAGAGCTGGCAGAGCCTGATGAATCCCGGCATTCCGGTGCCGGCGTTTATCACGCAACTCACGGGCATTACCCAGGCGATGGTGCGCGATGCGCCGCCGCCCAAGCAGGTGATGGCGGAAGTGGCCGAGTTTGTGGGTGGTGCAACACTGGTGGCGCATAACGCGAGTTTTGATAAAAAATTCTGGGAGCATGAGCTGGACAGAATCCGTATTCGCCAACGGCCTTCATTTCTCTGCACCTTGCTCATCGCGCGGCGTTTGTACCCGTGGGCAGATAACCATCGCTTGCAAACGCTGGTGGAGTTGCACAATATCCAGCCAGAGGGCGAGTATCACCGCGCATTGGCGGATGCGAGCATGACAGCGCATCTGTTTATCCAGATGAAAAAAGACCTTGCTGCGCTGCATGACAATAGAAAACCGGATGTGGCGTTTATGGAGCAGTATCAGAAATTGAATAAAGCGCAGGTGAAGGGAATGCCTGTAGTTAGAGGCTAGAGAAGGATTTTTTTATGAGTGCTTTTTTCAGTGATTAAATGCATTTTTAAATGCCAGCTTGGAGGACTTGGCCTGCAAGGAAATGAACGGTTAATTCGATTTATCGGTAATATAGATGAAATGAAATCTCTCGTTAATGGAGCGATTTCATTAACTCAAGCAAGAAAATTTACCGATAGTTTGGAGTGCGCATTAACTACAGCAGATTATCAATGGTGGGCTAATTTTTACTGTGAGATAGCTGGCCCAATGCAAGAAAAATCCTCTGATATTCGCGAAGCAATGCTTGCAACGGCTTATGTAAGTTGTTGGCACAGATTGTCTATTGGTAGTGATCTTATTCGACTTGCAGAAGAGTACACTTCGAAAGATTTCCAATGCGCTGTAACAACTTCAATTGAAAGGGTTTTTTCTTCAATGCCGGTCTCAGATGGGACTGCAATGTGGCTTGATCTTTTTAATGTTAGATATTTAGACGATGAAAAAATTCGTCTACAGGATTTATGGGATAGAGATCCTCCTCGTTGTGGGTATCCTGGGTTAGAGTTTAAGCGCGCTAAATATATGTACGAACAAGAGGTTCGTTTTGTTATGCATGACTATTCCGCAGCAATGGTTTTCCCAGGAGCAAAATCTATATTGGCCTTAGATAGGCTAGCTCGGAATTATGCGGCAATTAATCAAAATATTTTTATTGATGCTATTTACGTGTTTAATGATTTCTCATTTGATAAGTTAATGAAAATTTATACAGGTTCTGAATTCCAAGAAAAAATAATTCTTTGTAGTCCGTCTGAGCTGTTAGATTTATGCATAGCTTAAATGAGCTATAGCAAATTTAAGACGCCAAAATTGCTGGATGGATTATATATTAACCATACTAATACAGAGCGCAGCAAGAAGCGCCCAGATCTTAATCCATTCAGCCAAACTTAATCCTTACCAGGCAACATCCGCGTCACGGTGTTATCACGTAAAAAATAGTGGTGATACAACGCAGCGGCTGCATGGGCGGCGATAAGAAAATACCCGACTGTGCCAAACGTTTCGTGTATTTCCTTGATTAGCCCGGCGAGATCCTTGTCTGGCGCGATCAACGCCGGTAATTCCATCCCGAAAAANNATATGCATCAGCGCGGCTAATTGTTTTTGCCACGCGGGCGGATCAGGAACAATGCGTGGCGATGGCGCACACAACCGGGCAGCCAACCGCAAAAACGTGAGGAAAAAAACCGACATCCCCAGCATAAAGTGCCACATCTTCAGCGCCTCACGCGGATCGCTACCCTTGGGGTACAACTCCCGCAACTCGATGCAGGCGTACACCGACGCAATCAACAGCAACATGAGCCAATGAAACCCGATAGACAGCGCGCCATAACGGTCGACAGTGTTTTTGGCATGCATGGCATTTCTCCTGAACATNNATTGACCCAGCTCACCATCAACGCACCCACGCACGCCACAATCAACGCAATGCTGATCCAGCCGGCGATCTGCGTTGTGTGCCCGGATGCAGCATCCCCCATGATCGAACGGTCACGCGCCAGCCACTGCAGCGCAATCACATGCAGCGGCAACATCACCGCATTCACCACCTGGCTGGTGTAGATCAGCGGAATCAGCGGCAAACCGGGCAGTGACACAATACTCACCGCTGCCACCGTCAACCCCACAAACGCTGCATAAAAATACTGGAAGTGATGGGAATCGAGATCCAGTGACGCTGGTGCGCCGATGCCTTCTGCAATCGAGTAAGACGTAGCCAACGGCACAATCGCCGCGGCGAGTAATGACGCGCCCAACAAACCCGCACCAAACAGTGTGGTGGTAAAAGAACCGGCGAGTGGACGCAAGGCTTCTGCCACATCTGCTGCATCTTCAATCTGGATGCCGGCACGGTTCAGCGTGGCGGCACACGCCACCGCAATCGCCAGACCAATCACACCGGTGAGTAGCGAGCCGATCACCACGTCCACGCGTTCCCAACGCAAATCCGCCACGGTGATTTTTTTATCAACAGCGTATGACTGGATAAACGCCAGACCCCACGGCGCGAGCGTGGTGCCGAGTGTGGCAGCAATGGCAATCCAGCCGAGCTGGTTCACCGGCATGTGCGGCACAATCGAGTTGTGCCACACCTCGGACCAATCCGGCGCGGCGAGAATGCCATCGATAATGTACAGCGCAAGCGTGGACGAAATGAACAGCAGCACGCGTTCAACGCGATGGAACGAACCGAGCAGGACAACAGCAGTAATCAACACACCGGCAATGGGCGCGCTGATAAACGAGGGAATACCGACCAGTGAACCCGCTGCAGAAATGCCCGCGTATTCCGCGCAAATCGTACCGNNTGCACCAACAATAATGTTGAGGCGGGAATGATCCACAGCAGGCGGTAACCGTGATCGGTGCCGAGTATGGAATAGGTGGTGATGCCGGCCGGGTCATCGTCTGATAAACCGGCGAGCAAGCCCGGCCCGAGTACCGCAAGAAACGCGGTGATGCCGCCCACACCCGCTGCACGGAATCGCGCAAACTGGCGCGCAATGCCGCGCTTGTGGTGCGATACAACATGCGGCGGCCCACCGGCGTGGCGACGTATGTGGTGTATCCAGCCTTTCTTGTGCTTGCGATGCTCTTTCATGTTTTCAGAAGAGCCCTTTTATGGTGTTGGTCGTTATTTTGTGCAGGATTTTTTACTATCGCCACAGCCTGTGCAACCACCACAGCTGCCAGATTTTTTCTCGCCAAACGGCAGGTAGCGGCGCAATAAAAACGCCACTGCTANNAGTTCCTGCCACATGATGATCGTCTACGTCCACATCAGTGCAAGACGATACACCACCCACGCCGCGAAATACGCCAACGCAAATAAATAAGCGGTGAAGAATGCCGTGGCTGCCAGGGAATTGGTTTCGCGGCGCACCACGGCAATCGTCGAGATACATTGCGGCGCGTACACAAACCACGCGAGATACGCCAGTGCCACCGGCAAGCTCCAGCTCTGCGCCAACAAACCGCCCAGGGCAGCATCCACATTGTCACCGCCCACGGCGTAAACAGTGGCCAGGGCGCTCACCGCCACTTCGCGCGCGGCCATCGCCGGCATCGCCGCGCGCATGGTGTGGAACGCGGACGACAGGTTGACCGCGATGATGTCGTTCCACCTCGAGACCGGCATCTCGTGCAGCGGCACCGCGTGCTGGATGCCGGCGTTGTTGACCAGGATATCGATGCCACCGTTCGACCAGGCGGCGA
>DDBK01000053.1 GCA_002333095.1 Cellvibrionales bacterium UBA2034 | reverse complement strand
AACTACACAAAGGTTGCAACAAAAAATAGATTTTCAACCTATGTTTTTGGTGTCTATGCGCCAAATCTAGTTAATTTGCAGACTGTCGGGTACGCCAGTGCAAAATCGGACCTGATAACGCATACAGAATAGCTATGCTCAATACCGCCAGCTCTGTGTGCCAGACCAATACCGTAATAATCAGCAACACCGCCAGCAGATAAATGAATGGCACGCGCCCCTTGAAATCAATTCCCTTGAAACTGTAGTAACGCAAATTGGTCACCATCAACAAGCCCGTTACAGCGGTGAGCACTGTCAATAAAACCGGCATTAAGCCTGGCTCAATCTTGATATCACTGCCAAGCCATACCGTACCCGCAATAACAGCGGCTGCAGCTGGGCTAGCCAACCCGGTAAAATAGCGCTTATCGGCTGTATCGACCTGCGTGTTGAAGCGTGCCAGACGCAAAGCCGCGCAAGCACAGTAAAGGAATGCAGCTGACCAACCAAACTTGCCTACATTCACCAGAGCCCAGTTAAACATGACAAGGCCTGGCGCCACTCCAAAGGAGACCATGTCAGATAAGCTGTCATATTGCACACCAAAAGCGCTCTGCGTATTAGTGAGACGGGCAACACGCCCATCAAGCCCATCAAAAATCATGGCTACAAAAATAGCGATGGCGGCATTATCAAAACGCCCCTGCATACCCGCAATGACGGCGTAGTAGCCACAAAACAGGGCAACGGTCGTAAAAAGGTTAGGCAACAAATAAATACCGCGATGACGGACTTTACGGCCATCTTCTTCAGCGACTTCCTCAATATGCTCGCCAATAGGCAGCACACCGTTGTCATCCTCGATTATCTCTGCCTTATTTTCTTGCTGCTCTGACATGACCTACCCCATAAGAAATGACATACCTAAAAACAAAACGCGGCCAAGGCCGCGCTGTGCTTTCAATATGGCAATCAGTTTTTGGCTTTATCCACTATTTTTTGTATCCACGGCATCATTGAACGCAACTTGGCACCCACAACTTCAATGGGGTGCGCGGCATTGTTGCGGCGATAGGCTGTCATTGATGGATAGTTGGTAGCGCCTTCTGAAATAAACTTCTTGGCATATTCGCCATTCTGGATATCTTTCAGCGCTTGACGCATCGCTTTGCGCGACTCTTCATTAATAACTTTAGGGCCAGTGACATATTCACCATATTCAGCATTATTTGAAATGGAATAATTCATGTTGGCAATGCCGCCTTCATACATGAGATCCACAATCAGCTTCAACTCATGCAGGCACTCAAAATAAGCCATCTCAGGCGCATAACCGGCTTCAGTCAGCGTTTCGAAACCCATTTTCACCAGCTCAACACAGCCGCCGCATAAAACAGCTTGCTCACCAAATAAATCGGTTTCGGTTTCATCTTTAAAAGTGGTTTCAATAATGCCTGTACGTCCGCCACCAATAGCACTGGCATAAGACAGCGCAACATCTTTAGCTTTGCCAGAGGCATTCTGGTAGATAGCGACAAGATCAGGAATACCACCACCTTTAACAAATTCATTGCGAACAGTATGGCCGGGCGCCTTGGGAGCAATCATGATGACATCCAGATCAGCACGTGGCACGACCTGGTTGTAATGAATAGCAAATCCATGGGCAAACGCCAGTGTTGCGCCCTGCTTGAGATTCGGCTCAATTTCATTTTTATACAATTGGGACTGGAATTCATCCGGGGTCAGAACCATCACAAGATCGGCCCACTTGACTGCATCAGGCACTGATTTGACAACAAGACCAGATGCTTCTGCTTTCTTGGCCGTTGGCGAACCAGGGCGCAAAGCGACAACAACATCCACGCCGGAATCTTTCAGGTTTCCGGCATGGGCATGCCCTTGCGAACCGAAACCGATAATGGCTACTTTCTTGCCGCGAATAATGGAAAGATCAGCATCTTTGTCATAATAGATTTGCATGGTTTACCTCATGTATTTTGGCTATAGCCAGTTAAATATAATAAAAATTACAGACCCAACACTTTTTCACCGCGCGCAATGCCAGAAACACCACTACGCACTACTTCAAGAATCGCTGCATCACCGACTGACTCCAGAAAAGCGTCCAGCTTTCCGCTGGATCCCACCAACTGAACAGTATAAATAGTACTGGTGACATCTACGATCTGGCCACGAAATATATCAACACAACGTTTGATTTCTGCGCGTTGCGCACCACTAGCGCGCACCTTGATCAGCATGATTTCCCGCTCGATATGACTGCCTTCTGTCAGATCAACCAACTTGACTACATCTACCAACTTATTCAAGTGTTTGGTAATTTGCTCGATAATTTTTTCATCGCCAATTGTTGTCAGCGTCAAGCGTGACAAAGTTGCATCTTCTGTAGGAGCAACCGTCAGGGTTTCAATGTTGTACCCTCGCTGTGAAAACAATCCCACAACGCGCGACAGGGCACCTGGCTCATTTTCCAGCAATACAGAAATGATACGTCTCATCAGGTACGCTCCGTCTTGCTCAATAGCATATCGCGCATCGAACCATTTGGAGCGATCTGCATTGGATACACATGCTCTGTATTGTCGACATAAATATCCATGAAGACCACGCGATCTTTCATGGCAAAACATTTTTCCATCGCTGCTTCCAGATCTTCATAACGTGTGACCTTGATGCCGACATGGCCGTACGCTTCCATCAGTTTTACAAAATCAGGCAGGGAATCTTCATAAAGACTATGCGAGTGACGGCCTTCATACTGCATGTCTTGCCACTGCTTGACCATGCCGAGCGCCTGATTATTCAGGTTGATAATTTTCACCGGCAAATGGTACTGGGTGCAGGTAGACAACTCCTGGATACACATCTGGATGCTGCCTTCGCCCGTAACACAAGCCACTGTTGCATCCGGGAAAGCCATCTGCACACCCATGGCGGCTGGCAAACCAAAACCCATCGTGCNNTACAAACCGTATTCATTTCGCCACTCGTCAATTTGCATCCACCAGCTTGCCAATGCTGCCGAATCCGGTTTTTCCTTGCCTTCTTTTACCAGATTCAACATATCGCCCAGAACAGAGTCGACTGTGCCGACAATCGGAATATCCGCACGAACTGTTTTGGAAATAGCTGCAGGATCAACATCAATATGAATAATTTTTGCATCCGGGCAGAATTTTGATGGCGTGTTTGTCACGCGATCATCAAAACGCGCGCCCACAGCCAAAATAACATCTGCATGATGCATAGCCATATTGGCTTCATAATTACCATGCATGCCCAGCATACCGAGATACTGTTTATCAGTGCCCGGATATCCACCCAGTCCCATCAATGTATTGGTAACGGGATAGTTAAGTTTTTTCGCCAGCGCTGTTAACAAATCAGCACCGCCACCTTGCACAACACCGCCACCGGCATAAATCACAGGACGGCGCGCCTCAAGCAACATCTGTACAGCTTTCTTGATCTGGCCGGCATGGCCACGACCCGGCGGTTGATACGAACGCATCTTGACCTTGTCAGGATATTTGTACTCAAACTTCAGATGCGGATGCGTCTTGTCTTTCGGAATATCGACAACGACCGGACCCGGGCGACCTGTACTGGCAATGTAAAATGCTTTTCTGATGGTTTCAGGAATATCAGCAGCATCCTTGATCATGAAGCTGTGCTTCACGATAGGACGCGAAATACCTATCATGTCTGTTTCCTGGAAAGCATCCTCGCCAATCAAGTGACTTTGCACCTGACCGGAAATGATCACCATTGGAATGGAATCCATGTAAGCCGTCGCAATGCCAGTAATGGCATTCGTGGCACCAGGGCCTGATGTCACCAGCACGACACCGACTTTGCCTGTTGAGCGGGCATAACCATCCGCTGCATGCGTAGCAGCCTGCTCATGACGCACCAGGATGTGCTGCACATCCTTCTGTCTGAAAATGGCGTCGTAAATATGCAGTGCAGCCCCACCGGGGTAACCGAATATGTATTCGACTCCCTCGTCACGTAATGCACGAACCAGCATATCGCCGCCAGACAATAACTCGGTTGCAGACAATGATTCTGTTGATGGATCAGTCATATATTTCCCATTTGTTTCTTGCCACTGCGACACGAGCCGGCAGGGCGACCACAGGCTTAAAATCAGTAGCCATCCCGTAGATACTCTATCGGCATCAATGGATAGCCCCAAGCCCCGGGGCGTAGGCTGGATAAAGCCGTTGCCGAACACGGGAGACGTGCTGGATATGCACATGAAACCGGGCTGCAGGCGATTTGCCTGAACAGAACGATGATCCGGGCTTGACCCGCAAACATTGTCCCCCGGTGGCAGGACTGGCGATTCTGCCACCATAGCCAGCAAAGTCAACTGTGATTAATGCGCAAACGTAGATACATCAAGGGTTTCCGCATAGCCTCGAGCGAGTTAGCCTGCGAAAGTGATTTATTTCGCCATTAGATACCCTTTCAGACACCACCCGGGGTATCAGCTTGGGATAGCAACCACAATATCTAGTGAAATCAGGAAAAAACCAGCCCGCTTTTCATGACTGCCTCGCTCAAAATGCTGACCAGTTCACAAATCAACCTCCCGGCACACTTTATCCACAGATTTCCCTCGCACATATCCCTTGCCTTACCGTAGAAACCGCATTATCTTGTAGCTCGACGGTAAAAAAACCCTAGATATAGCGTTTTGCTATTATTCAGGCCTATAAGCAAGACCCCTCAAAACGGAATCAGGCCCTGCCAGACCAGAGCCTTGTATATAAAGAGAAGAGGCAACACCCATGCACACCGAAACCACCAGTCCACAGGAATCTTCGCTTAACCCTGCCAACGCGCCGATCAGCCCGGGTGGCACNNGCTGCCACCGCGCCGGGGCAGCTCCGTGTTATCAAGCGTAACGGAACGGTTGTGCCTTACGATGACAGCAAGATAGCTGTAGCCATGACCAAAGCGTTCCTGGCCGTAGAAGGTGGGACGGCAGCTGCATCCTCACGCATCCACGAAACTGTGGCCAACCTGACCCGCCAGATCGACCAGATCTTCCGCCGCCGCATGCCATCAGGTGGCACGGTACATATCGAGGATATCCAGGATCAGGTCGAGCTGGCCCTGATGCGCAGCAGCGAACAGAAAGTGGCTCGTGACTATGTCCTGTACCGTGAAGAGCATGCCCGCCTGCGCGCCGCCAAGGCACAGGCCGAGAGCAAACCGCACCCGACCATCAATGTGACCATGCCCGATGGCTCACGCCAGCCACTGGATGTCGGCCGTCTGGAAACTGTTGTGCGCGAAGCCTGCGTAGAACTGGAAGGTGTAGACGCCAACACGATTATTGAAGAAGCAATGCGCAATCTGTATGACGGCGTATCGCTGGATGATGTGAACACGTCCCTCGTGATCACCGCCCGTGCACTTGTCGAAAAAGAACCGAACTATTCCTATGCAACGGCACGCCTGCTGATGGATCAACTGCGCGCTGAGGGACTTTCATTTCTCGGCATCACACAACAGGCCACTCAAAGCGAAATGGCAGCACTGTATCCACGTGCACTGCCTGTCTACATTCACAAGGCGATTGAGCTGGAACTGGTATCACCCGAACTGGCCACCTATGACATGGAAAAGCTGGGTCGCGCATTGAATGCAAAACGCGACATGCAGTTTAACTACCTTGGCCTGCAAACACTGTATGACCGTTATTTCATCCATACAGAAGATGAAATCCGTTTTGAATTGCCCCAAATTTTCTTCATGCGTGTTGCGATGGGCCTGGCTTCTGCTGAATCAGATCGTGAAGCGCGCGCCATTGAATTTTATGAGTTGTTATCATCGTTCGATTACATGGCATCGACACCCACATTGTTCAACGCCGGTACATTGCGTCCACAACTGTCTTCTTGCTACCTGACTACCATTCCTGACGACTTGCATGGTATTTATGGCGCCATCCAGGACAACGCCATGTTGTCCAAGTGGGCAGGTGGTCTTGGCAATGACTGGACGCCAGTGCGCGCACTCGGTTCGTACATCAAAGGCACCAATGGTCGCTCACAAGGCGTTGTACCATTCCTCAAAGTGGCCAATGACACTGCCGTTGCAGTTAACCAGGGTGGCAAACGCAAAGGCGCTGTGTGTGCGTATCTGGAAACCTGGCACATTGATGTTGAAGAATTTATCGAGTTGCGCAAGAACACCGGTGATGACCGCCGTCGCACACACGACATGAATACCGCCAACTGGGTTCCTGACCTCTTCATGAAGCGCGTATTCACTGACGGTGAATGGACGCTGTTTTCTCCAAGTGACGTACCTGATCTGCACGACCTGTATGGCAAGCCTTTTGAAGTGCGCTACGAACAGTACGAACAACTGGCGCGTGAAGGCAAGATGCGCCTGTTCAAGCGTGTGCGCGCCGCCGACCTCTGGCGCAAAATGCTGGGCATGTTGTTTGAAACAGGGCATCCATGGATTACCTTCAAGGATGTGTGCAACCTGCGTAGCCCACAACAACATGTTGGCGTTGTACACAGTTCCAACCTGTGCACAGAAATTACACTGAACACCAAAGCCAACGAAGAGATTGCCGTGTGTAACCTCGGCTCGGTGAACCTGTTGCAACACATTGAAAACGGTAAACTGGATACAGACAAACTTGCGCGCACAATCAAGACTGCAGTACGCATGCTGGATAACGTGATCGACATCAACTACTACTCGGTACCGGCTGCGCGCACATCGAACATGCGCCATCGTCCGGTTGGTCTCGGCATTATGGGATTCCAGGATGCACTGTACAAAATGCGTATCGCTTATGGTTCTGATGCCGCAGTGGAATTTGCCGACCGCTCCATGGAAGCAGTGAGCTACTATGCAATCCAGTCATCCAGTGAACTCGCCGTCGAACGTGGCCGTTATTCCACATTTGAGGGTTCGCTGTGGTCAAAAGGCATTCTGCCAATCGATTCCATCGATAATCTGATCGAAAGCCGTGGCGCTGAGTTTATCGACGTGGATCGCAGCCAGACATTTGACTGGACTACCCTGCGCAATAAAGTACGCACACAAGGCATGCGCAATTCCAACGTAATGGCGATTGCACCGACTGCTACCATTTCCAATATCTGCGGTGTATCACAGTCGATTGAACCGACTTACCAGAACCTGTATGTGAAATCGAACCTGTCGGGCGAGTTCACTGTCGTCAATCCGTTTCTGGTACACGACCTGAAAGCGCGCAACCTGTGGGACAGCGTGATGGTCAACGATCTCAAATACTACGAAGGCTCTGTACAAAAAATTGATCGCATCCCTGATGATCTGAAAGCCCTGTACGCCACATCCTTCGAAGTGGAGCCACGCTGGTTGGTGGATGCTGCCAGCCGTCGCCAGAAATGGATCGACCAGGCACAATCCCTGAACCTGTACATCGCCGGCGCGTCGGGTAAAAAACTCGATGTCACTTACCGGATGGCATGGTATCGCGGCCTCAAGACTACTTATTACCTTCGCGCACTGGCAGCCACTACTACTGAAAAATCGACCATCAACACCGGTGCGTTGAATGCAGTTTCGTCCGGCTCGCCTGGCGTTGTGCAGGCAGCCCCCGTGCCATCGGCCTGTTCGATTGATAACCCTGACTGCGAAGCTTGCCAGTAACGCGTCAGTTACCGTTTCTCTCTGGGGGGAGAAATCGTTGGCGGCGCAGTGCACGCACGGCCGCCAACGATACTTTATTTAACCAAGATGCAATATTTAACCAACATGCAATATTTAACCAACATGCAATGCGAATTGTTGAACGGGTAAGGAACTGAATTATGTTGAACTGGGATGAATACAATGACGACGCTGTGAGCACACCAGCGCCAGCAATATTGTCTATGACAAGCGCCAATGAAAAGCCATCAGCGCCCGCGCCTGTCGTGTATGCTGCTGAAACCGTTACACAAGACACAACACGCATCGATACTACGCAAGGCGCACTCTCTTCTGCCATTGCACAAGCACAACACAGCGTTGATACGATGGACGTTGCGACGGGTCTTGAAGAACTGGAAATGGGCGCTGCGCGTCTGACCGTTGATGACAAGCGCATGATCAATTGCCGCTCGGATCTCAACCAGCTGGTGCCATTCAAGTACGAATGGGCCTGGCAGAAATATCTCGACGGATGTGCCAACCACTGGATGCCGCAGGAAGTGAACATGAACCGCGACATCGCGCTCTGGAAGGACCCGAACGGTCTGACCGAAGATGAGCGTCGCATCATCAAGCGCAATCTCGGCTTCTTCGTCACTGCCGATTCGCTTGCGGCCAACAACATTGTGCTGGGCACCTATCGCCACATCACAGCACCAGAGTGCCGCCAGTTTCTGTTGCGCCAAGCATTTGAAGAAGCCATCCACACGCACGCCTACCAGTACATCGTGGAGTCGCTTGGCCTCGATGAGGGCGAAATCTTCAACGCCTACAACGAAGTCCAGTCGATTCGCGACAAGGACCAGTTCCTGATCCCCTTCATCGAGGCGATCATGGACCCCAACTTCCACACCGGCACGCCCGAGACCGACCAGCGCCTGCTCAAGAGCCTGATCGTCTTCGCCTGCCTGATGGAGGGGCTGTTCTTCTACGTCGGCTTCACGCAGATCCTGGCGCTGGGCCGGCAGAACAAGATGACCGGCGCCGCCGAGCAGTACCAGTACATCCTTCGCGACGAATCGATGCACTGCAATTTCGGCATCGATCTGGT
>DDBK01000148.1 GCA_002333095.1 Cellvibrionales bacterium UBA2034 | reverse complement strand
GCAATGTGCTGCGGTTCGGGTTAAATCCCGCCTCACGCGGCGTGTTGAGGATATCGCCCAGACGATCAACAGACATTCTTGCTTGCTGGAAATCCTGTGCCAGTTGCACCAGCTTTAGAATAGGCCCGCTGATACGGCCGGCCAGCATATTGAAAGCGACCAACTGGCCAACCGATAACTCACCGCGCATCACCAGTTGTGCGCCCCACCACAAAATACCGAGCGTCATGCATTTGTTGATCAGGCTGGCACACTGGGATGCGATATTGCTCACATGCTGCGCACAAAAGCTGCTGCTGACATGGCTGGCAAGCTTGTCTTCCCACTGGCGTTGCATCTGCGGCTCCAGTGCAAGGCTTTTCACGGTTTCCATGCCGGTGACAGATTCCACCAGAAAACTCTGGCTCAGCGCGCTGTAACAAAATTTTTCATCCAGCCGTTGTCGCAGCAGGGGATTGATGCACTGCGCCAATAACATATAAGCAGGAATTGTCAGCAGCACCAGCACGCTGAGCGAAATACTGTAGTACAGCATCACCGCAATAAAGATAAGGGTAAACAATAAATCTATCAGCAGCGTCAGTGCAGAACCGGTAATAAACTGGCGGATGGAATCCAGCTCCCGCACCCGCGCCACACTTTGCCCCACTGCGCGTGATTGAAAATACGCCAGCGGCAACCCGAGCAGGTGTTTGTAGAGTGCGGCACCAAGTTCTACATCCACCCGGGATGTGGTATGTGAAAACACATAACTGCGTATGCCACCAAGCAATGTTTCAAACAGTATCACAATCAGAAAACCACTGGCCAACACATCCAGCGTTGTAACGCTGTGGTGTACCAGTACTTTATCCATGACCGCCTGAAAAAACAGCGGGGTAGCAAGCGCAAACAGCTGCAGGAAAAAACTGGCGATAATCACTTCGCCAAACAGTTTTTTATACTTGAGTAATACCGGGATAAACCAGCGGACATCAAACCGCTGCTGCAGATGATCAGCAAGGTTCATGCGCCGTGCAAACAACAACAGCTCTCCACTACGGCATTGATCGAGATCCATTCGACTGATGATGCGCGGTTGAGCATCACGCATGTCATGTATCAGGAACTGGTCACCCTGTTGTTTCGCCAATACGAAATAACTGCCATCACAATGTTTCGCAATCGCTGGAAGAATTGTGTTGTCAATATCTTGCCAACATTCAACAGACCGGCAGCGTAGCCCCAGTGTTTTTGCAGCGCGTTGCATCGCAATATTGTCGAGAGATTCGCCAAACTCACGGCGGAGTTGTTCCGCGTCAACTGCCAGGTGGTGAAAACGGCAGAGCGCGGCCAGGCAGAGAATGCCTGTGTCAGTGACAGGAATCATGGGCATGCTGTCCTTAGCAAGAAAGTGTCTATCTAAAGCCTGTTCATCCAGAACGGCGCCGATGATAGTCAGTCGATGGCAGCTAGACAATCACAAATACCTTGATGTATAAGATTTTCACTACCACACCATCACTAACAGGATACCGAATGAGCAGTTTGCCCCCGTGCCCACAATGCAGTTCAACGTACACCTATGAAGACGGCGGCATGTACGTTTGTCCGGAGTGCGCACATGAGTGGTCAAAAGATGCCGCAGCAGAACAGGCCGATGAAAAACGTGAAATACGCGATGCGCACGGCAATGTATTGCAGGATGGCGACATGGTCACCGTGATCAAGGATCTGAAAATCAAGGGCTCTTCGTCTGTGGTGAAGGTGGGAACGAAAGTCAAAATCATCCGGCTGGTGGATGGTGATCACGATATTGATTGCCGTATTGATGGCATTGGTGCGATGGGCTTGAAGTCAGAGTTTGTCAAAAAGGCATAACCTTGCGCGAAATTATCCTGATCAGTGTCACCGGGCGTGACAAGCCGGGCGTGACCAACACGATTACCGGCATCCTCGCGCATTACGGCGTGAATGTGCTCGATATCGGTCAGGCGGTGATCCACGATTCGCTGTCATTGGGATTGCTGGTGGAAGTGCCAGAAGAGCGTGATTCCGGCCCGGTGCTGCGCGACATCCTGTTCCGCATGCATGACCAGCATCTGGCGGTGCACTTCCAGCCCATCAGTGCTGATAGCTACGAAGACTGGGTGGGGCAGCAAGGCAAGCCGCGCCATATCATCACCTTGCTCGCCCGCAAACTGACGGCCGGGCACATTGCCCGGGTCACCGCCGTGGCAGCCGCACGCCAGCTCAATATCGACAATATTTCCCGCTTGTCTGGCCGTGTGGCGCTGGCCCATATCGACCGCCACAGCAAAGCCTGCGTAGAGCTGTCGGTACGTGGGCAGGTAGAGGATTTGCCCGCCCTGCGCCGCGAGTTTATGGCGATTGCCAATGACATGGACGTAGACATCGCATTCCAGGAGGACAACGTCTTCCGGCGCAACCGCCGGTTGGTGGCATTCGACATGGATTCCACCTTGATTGATGCTGAGGTGATTGACGAACTGGCTGCCGAAGCCGGAGTAGGCGAACAGGTGGCTGCCATCACGGAAAGGGCCATGAACGGCGAGCTGGATTTCTGCCAGAGCCTGCGTGAGCGTGTTGCGCTGCTGGCAGGCCTGGATGAGCAAGCACTCGCACGGGTGGCAAACCGTTTGCAGCTGAACGAGGGCGCAGAAACCCTGATCCGCACGTTGCAGAAGCTGGGCTACAAAACGGCGATCCTGTCGGGCGGCTTCCTCTACTTCGGCCAGCGCCTGCAGCAGCAGCTGGGCATTGACCATGTCCATGCCAACACGCTGGACATTGTGGACGGCAAGCTGACAGGTCGCGTGCTGGGCGAGATAGTGGACGGCCAGCGCAAGGCGGCACTGCTGCGCCAGATTGCCGCGCAGGAAAACATCAGCCTGGAACAGACGATTGCAGTGGGTGACGGTGCCAATGACCTGCCAATGCTCTCGATTGCCGGGCTGGGCATCGCATTCCGTGCCAAACCGGTAGTGCGTGCGGCCGCGCGACAATCGCTGTCTACCATGGGGCTGGATGGCATTCTCTACCTGATGGGTTTGTCCGACCGGGAAACCGTTTAAAAAAGAAACCGTGTACTATGCGGAGGGTTTTATAAAAAAAGGATATTGTCATGAAAAAACATTTCATCGCTCTGTTTACCACGCTGCTGCTGGCATTCTCCAGCCACCTGTTTGCTGTGGGGCTTGGTGATATCACCGTGGAATCCGGCCTGAATGAGCCATTGAAAGCTCGCATTGCCCTGGTGAAAACCGGCGAATTGCAGCCCGCCGAATTACTGGCAGGGCTGGCAGATGCAACAGAATTTGCCAAACGCAAAATCCCGCGTGAAACGTTTTACACCACCATCCACTTTACAGTGGACATGAAACACCCGGCTGGCCCATCCATTCTCCTGAGTACCGACACTGTGGTTAAAGAACCATCGCTGGAATTGCTGGTGGCACTGACATGGCCGAGCGGAAAACTGGTGCGCGGTTACACCGTGCTACTGGAAAAACCATAGCTCTTTTCAACCAGAGCGTATTTCGGTTGATCGCGGGCAGACGTTTGCAAAATCGAGGCGTATACTCAATCCAACCTGGGGTGTGCGCCAGTTGGTTATGTCCTCGAGCCGATAATGTACACCCAGGGTGTATCTAGCTTGTTGCCGGTGTGCATGTCCGCCTGTCGGAAAGCCTTAAGGCAACACAGGTGCGCCCACCTTGAACCTCGGGTTCAAGGCTACGCCGGCAGCGGCACCCCGGGCACTTCTTTTTTTTCACAGCTGCCATGACCATCTCTCGCGCAACACTCCGTAAACAATTACGCGCCGCGCGCCGCGCTTTATCTCCTGCGGAACAAAAACGTGCTGCTACTGGCCTGGCGCATCAACTGCGCAGTTTCCTGCCGCTGTTACGCAGCCAACACATTGCTTTTTATTTGCCGAATGACGGCGAAGTGGATCCCCGTCCGCTGATCCGTTTTATGGAACGCTGTGGCAAGCGTTGTTACCTGCCACGCCTGCATCCGGATGGCAGCAATCGCGTGTGGTTTGTGCGCTACCGCAGTGGTGAAAAATTATCCGATAACCGGTTTGGCATTCCCGAACCGTGTGTACAAAACCAGAAATTGCCGGCATGGGCACTACAAGTGGTGCTGATGCCGCTGGTGGGTTTTGATCGCAACGGCAACAGATTGGGTATGGGCGGCGGATTTTACGACCGCACATTTGCATTCAAGCGAAAGCACCCGAACAGCAGGCCATTGCTGATCGGGTTGGCGCATAGCGTGCAGGAAGTGCCGGCATTGCCCACAGAAAGCTGGGACATGCCGCTGGATATTATCGCTACCGAAAAAGAATTATTGCGCGTGCCGCGTTTGACTCTTTAAACATCAGCTGAGAAATAACTGATAGGCTTTGTTATCCGTTTCCTCAATCCACGGATACCCGAGCGAATCCAGATATTTTTCCAGCTGTTTGTATTCTTCGCGCGGCACTTGCAAGCCTGCGAGCACACGACCATCGGCTGCACCGTGGTTGCGATAATGGAACAGCGAGATATTCCAGCGCTGACCAAGCCCGGCAAGAAATTGCATCAACGCGCCCGGACGCTCCGGAAATTCAAACCGGAAAATACGTTCATCGCTCACGCCTGCCGCACGGCCACCCACCAGATGGCGGATATGCAGCTTCGCCATCTCGTTGTCTGTCATATCGAGCACGGGATAGCCTTTGCTGTCCAGCTCGCGCAATAATTCTTCGCGGTCTTTTCCTCCGGCAGCCACTTGCACGCCCACAAAAATATGCGCCTGTTTCTGGTCGGCGTAACGGTAGTTGAACTCGGTGATATTGCGCTTGCCTAACGTATTGCAAAACGCCTTGAAACTGCCCGGCTTCTCCGGAATGGTCACGGCCAGCACCGCTTCGCGCTGCTCACCAATTTCCGTGCGTTCAGAAATATAACGCAGGCGATCAAAGTTGATGTTCGCGCCGCTGTCAATCGCTACCAGATTTTTATCATGCAGCTTGTTCTCTTCCGCATATTTTTTCAGGCCAGCCAATGCCAGCGCACCAGACGGTTCTGCAATCGAACGCGTGTCATCAAAGATATCCTTGATGGCCGCACAGATTTCATCGGTGTTGACCGTGATCACCCCATCGATCGTCTTGCGCAACACGCGGAAAGTTTCTTCACCAATTTGTGCCACAGCAGTGCCATCAGCAAACAAGCCCACTTGTGACAACTTCACACGTTTTCTGGCTTTCATGGCCGCAGCAAGGCAAGCAGAATCCTCTGCCTCCACTGCAAAGACTTTCACTTCCGGGCGCACGTATTTGATATACGCTGCCACACCGGCACACAAACCACCGCCGCCGACCGGCACAAACACAGCGTGCAATGCATCGGGATGCTGGCGCACAATTTCCATGCCGATCGTGCCCTGGCCTGCAATCACATCCGGGTCATCATACGGATGCACATACGTCATGCCTTTTTCCTTGACAAGATTCTGCGCAAACGTAGCGGCCTCATCATAGGTGTCGCCATGCAACAGCACTTTTGCCCCGCGCGCTTTTACGGCATCCACCTTGATATGCGGTGTGGTGCGGGGCATCACGATGGTGGCTTTCACACCCATGCGTGCAGCCGCCAATGCCAGCCCTTGTGCATGGTTGCCGGCAGATGCCGCCACCACGCCGCGATCAAGCGCTTCTTTCGGCAACTGGCACATCTTGTTGTACGCGCCGCGCAACTTGAACGAGAACACCGGCTGCAGGTCCTCGCGCTTCAGCAATACGCGATTGCGGATACGTGCAGAGAGGAAACGCATCAGATCAAGGGGGGTTTCTTGCGCCACATCGTAGACGCGCGCATTGAGGATACGTTTGATATAGGTGTGCGGCATGAGGACCTCCAGTGGCCACCATGGTATCGGCAGCGGCGGGTCTATGCCAGATTTCCGGAAAACATGGCATCAGGGACACCAGCAGCAGGATGTGCCCGGAAAAACTTGTGTTAACCTCGCGCCATGATTTCGTGTCGCCGCTTTTCCATTCCTGCCTGTGCTGTCTGGCTTCAATGCGTGGCAGCACTGTTGCTGTGGGGGTTTGCACAGTGCGCTGTGTCTGCCAGCACTGTTGCTGTCCTGACAGATGGCCAGCGCCTGATGCTGCCGGGCTACATCGACTTTATGCCCGACAGTCCGGACATCCAGCCCGACAAATTACTGGCGGGAGAATACGAGAGCCTGTTTCGCCATTACGACGAGCCTGCCGTCAATTTCCAGGCCGCGCCTGTCTGGTTGCGCATCAGGATCTCCAACCAGTCCAGCGAAGAGCGTGTGGTATTCAGTATCAATGATGTCCTGTTCACGGAAGTGGAGCTGCTCTATAACCGTGCCAATGAAGGCAAGCCCGTCGACGCAGTAAACAAGACCGCAGGATTGTTGCAGGGATCCATCAAGGAACATTGGCCGTATTACGATGCCGCATTCCAGCTGGACATACCTCAGGACCAGACGCGCACCATTTATCTGCGTCTACATACACCCTACATGTTGCTGCTGAATCCTTACATCAGCGATGAACAAACCTACAACCTGTACCAGATAAAGCAGGTGGCCTGGGGTCATCTGATGACAGGTGTCATGGTGGGTGTGCTGATGTATCTGGTCATGATCGCGCTGTTTGCGAGAAGCATGCCGGAAGTCTGGTACTGCACGAGTTTTGTGGCAGTATCTTTCCTGATCCTGCTGTATGGCCGCGGTTATCTCTTTCCTTATTTGCCGGAAATCAACTGGCTGAAGTTGCATTTGTANNGCCAGCCTTTTCATACCCGTGCACTGGGCTGTAATAGGTGTGGGGGCAATGGCTTTTATTGTTTCCATCCTGTTGTGTGTTTCCAGCGTGTATGTCTGGGCAAACAGTGATCGCCACCTGACGATATACATTATCGGGACAGTCGTATTCCTGTTTGTCTGCATGGTGGCCACTACCGAGCATATTGGTTACATCAATCTCGGCGGCGCTGCGCGCGACGCTTATCAGGCAGGGATATGCCTGCAAGCCATCCTGTTTGCGGTGGCGCTGGCAGAAAGAATCAGCACCTACCAGAAAGAGCAGTCTGAACTGGCGATCAGCGCTGCGGAAGCGCATGCAGAAAATCGCGCCAAGAGCGGTTTTCTCGCCAAGATGAGTCACGAATTGCGTACGCCTATGAATGGTCTGCTGGGCATGCTGCAACTGCTGGAAAGAACGCCCCTGAACGAACAACAGTTGCACTATATGCATGTAATGCGCAATTCGGGGCGCATGTTGCTGGGCGTTATTGATGATGTGCTGGATTATTCCCGTATTGTTGCAGGCAAGCTGCGTATCCAGGAAGGCGACTTCAACCTGTTCAATGAAATGGCTGAAATTGAAATCATGTTCAGCACATCAGCGCAACAGAAAAACCTGACGTTGCGTTTTTCCATCAACCCGAATACGCCAGCAATCGTGCACAGTGACAAGGCGCGTTTCAGGCAGATCATCACCAATCTTGTTGGCAACGCTATCAAATTTACTGATCAGGGTGTTGTGACCGTTCGCATATGGGTGGAACAATCCAGTGATGAGGAATGGTTGCTGCATGGCGAAGTGGAAGATACAGGCATTGGTATTACAGATGAACAAATGAAAGGCCTTTTCCGGGAATATGCACAAGTGGACGGCGGCAAGAATTATGGCGGCAGCGGCCTGGGGCTGGTGATTTGCAAACAACTGATAGAAATGATGCAAGGCGCCATCCAGGTGGAAAGCGCACCGGGCTATGGTTCGGTTTTCCGGTTCCATATTGCCGTCAAGCCGCCGCTACAACAGGGCGATGCACGCATTTCTGAACAACCTGTGCACAGCACGCCCCTGTATGGCACGCCACATATCCTGGTGGTGGAAGACAATGACATCAACAGCGAAGTGATTATTGGCATGCTGAACCAGCTTGGGTATTACGCAGCTGGCGTGACTAACGGTGAAGCTGCCGTCACCGCGATTTGCTGTGAAGACAATCCATGGCATCTGGTGTTGATGGATGTAGAAATGCCGGTACTGGATGGCTTGGCTGCGGCACAGAAAATCCGCAAGTGGGAAGCCATGCATTATCGCAACGCAACACCTGTTATTGCCTTGACTGCACACACTGTGCGTACGCATGGCGATGAAATCATGCAGTCCGGCATGGACGATTACCTGAGCAAGCCGGTTGACATTACGTTGTTGAAAAACATGTTGTTGAAGTGGTTGCCGCCTCTAGACTCTATTGCAGAATAACTTTTTTACAGGAGCTCCCTATGGCCATTACCCATCATTTTATCCAGGATGCAGATGATGTATTCGCGTTGATGACCAGCGCCGATGCATTGACGCAACGCTGCCAGGACCTTGGCGAGAAAAACATCCAGTGTTCTGTGGAAGAAAATGGCAGAAAAACACTGGTCAACCTGAGTCGCACGGTGAAACGTGACTTGCCCAAGGTGCTGGCTGCCATGTTCAGCGCCGAGAATACTATCCGCATGAAAGAGCAGTGGGAAACCATAGGCAGCACATATATGGGCAGCTATAGCGCGGAAGTGGTCGGGCAACCTGTTGCGCTATCGGCAAAATTCAAACTGAAGCCGTCTGCCGATGGCGGATGTGACTACACCATTGATTACCAATGCAAGGCGAGTATTCCGCTGGTAGGGAAAAAAGTGGAAGAATTCATTATTTCCCAGACTGCCGGCGGCCTGGGGCAAGAAATCAACTGGCTCAAGAAAAAACTGTGCTAAATGAACCGGAATAGATAATGAACACGGATAAGTAAAGCTGGCATGGAACGTATTGAATATCAATTGATGAACTCACTGGAAGAAAACTTCTGGTGGTATCGCGCGCTACATGCAGTTATTGCGCAGCGATTGGTGCAATTGCAATTGCCTGCAGGCGCAAATGTGCTGGATGCCGGTTGCGGCACCGGCGGCCTGCTGAAACATCTCGCCCAGCACGCACCGCAATACCGCTACTCAGGTCTGGAATGGAATGCGGAAGCAGCAGCGATGGCGGAGAACAAAACCGGGTTGGCGATTACACGCGGCAGTGTCAATGCCATGCCATTTGCCGACCAGCAGTTTGCTGCGATCCTGTCGCAAGATGTCTTGTATCACCGCAATGTAGACGAGCATGAGATGTTGCAGGAATGTTCCCGTTGCTTGCAACCAGGCGGCCAGCTGTTAGTGCATGTCGCTGCATTCCAGTGGATGGCGTCTGCGCACGATGAACACGTCCACGGCGCACGGCGATACACAGCGTCACAATTGCGTACGCTGTTGCAACAGAATGGTTTTGACGTCATCCGTTGTGGCTACTGGAACAGTTTGCTGTTTCCACTCATGATGTTGCAACGCCTGACTGTAGGGAAACACAAGGCCAGCAGCGACGTGGAAAACGTACCTGCCTGGCAAAACCGTCTTTTCCACGCTGTTCTCGACAGTGAGCGACGTTTGCCATTGCATTTGCCATTTGGCGGATCCGTCTGGGCACATGCAAGAAAAAATTAACGGGAGAGAAAATTTTGAGCGCTACTGAAATCATTGACAGCGCAATACCCCACGAATTCTCATTGTCGGTGGTGGTGCCTGTCTATAACGGTGCTGCCTCGGTGCCTACACTGGTGGAAGCCTTGTCCCAACTGCATGTCGAAGGTGGGTTGGAAATTATTCTGGTGAATGATGGCAGCCCCGACAACTCACTGGATGTATGTCGCACTTTGTGCAAACGCAATGCCGTGGCATTGACGGTGGTTAACCTGGCCCGCAATTTTGGTGAGCATAATGCTGTGATGGCGGGTTATGCCCATGCACGCGGTGAGTACATTATCAACATGGATGACGATTTGCAGAACCCGCCGGAAGAAGNNGAAGTGGTGCGGCTCTGGCAATACACCAGGGACAACCATCACGATGTGGTCTATACATTCTACGAACAGAAACAGCACGAGAGCTGGCGCAACATTGGCAGCCGCTTTACCAACTGGTGTGCTGATCTGGTGATCGACAAACCCAAGGGGTTATATCTCTCCAGCTTTCGTTGTGTGAATGCTTTTCTCGCGCAAGAAGTTCTCCGTCACAGCGGCCCTTTCCCCTACATTGACGGCCTGATTTTCCAGATCACCCGCAATGTGGGCACATTGGCAGTGAAACACTTGCCGCGCGCCACGGGGGAAAGTAATTACACACTGCCGCGTTTGTTGCGTTTGTTTATGTCGATGCTGCTGAATTTTTCTGTTTTGCCACTGCGCATCGGCACATTGACTGGCGTGCTGTTGGCCGGGATCGGGATCGTGGGTTTGCTGGCCATTATGGTGGAAACGTTATTGACAGACACACCGCGCGGCTGGGCCTCGATGATGGCCGGTGTGCTGACACTGACTGGCGTGCAACTCATGATGCTGGGCATCATTGGCGAATATCTCGGCAGGATGTTCCTCACCATCAACAAAAAGCCGCAGTTTGTGGTGCGTGACGTCGAGAGGAATGCAAAAGCCCGCCGCAGCCGCTAACATCTCCCGCCTGTTTGTCTGGGAGCGCTCGCATGCGTTTCACTTTTGTCGAAAGCATGATCGATCCGGCCTGGTACGTGCCTTTGGCCAAGGCCTGCGAGAGCCATGGCTTCAGCGCATTTGCCGTGCCGGACAGCATCATCTACCCGCAACGCTCTGACACAAAATACCCGTACACCGCCAGCGGCGAGCGGGATTTCCTGGAAGACAAGCCGATTATTGACCCGTTTGTGCTCATGGCGACCATCGCTGCCGCGACAGACACACTCCGCTTCTACCCGTTTGTCTACAAGCTGCCCGTACGCCAACCTGTGCTGGTGGCCAAGCAGGCCACCTCGCTGGCTGTGCTGTCCAATAATCGCCTGCTGCTTGGATTGGGGCTGTCTCCCTGGCCCGAGGATTACGCAGCCTGTGGCGAACGCTGGGAAAAGCGCGGCAAGCGTTTCGATGAGATGCTGGCCATCCTCCGTCAGCTCAATAGCGGCGGCTACCATGCGTTTTCCGGG
>DDBK01000004.1 GCA_002333095.1 Cellvibrionales bacterium UBA2034 | reverse complement strand
TGGGTATCTGCTACGGCATGCAAACCATGGCAGAACAATTTGGAGGCAAGGTCACCAGCTCAAACCTCCACGAGTTTGGCTATGCACGTGTGCAAACTCTTGGTGATTCTCACCTGTTTCGCGACATTGTTGACCATGAAGACACCAGCGGCCGCTATCTCGATGTCTGGATGAGCCACGGCGATAAAGTAACGCAACTGCCATCAGGCTTCAGCGTTATGGCGGCAACAGACAGCTGCCCTATTGCTGGCATGTACAATGAAGACAAAAAATTCTACGCCGTACAGTTTCATCCGGAAACTACGCATACACATCAGGGTGCCAGACTGTTTACACGCTTTGTAAACGATATTTGTGGCTGCGAACCATTGTGGACAGCAGCCAATATTGTTGACGATGCTATTGCAAGCGTGCGTAAAAAAGTCGGCAGTGACAAGGTGTTATTAGGGCTGTCTGGTGGCGTAGACTCATCTGTAGTTGCTGCACTGCTACATCGCGCTATTGGCGACCAGCTCACCTGCGTGTTTGTAGATAACGGCCTGCTGCGCAAGAATGAAGGCGATGCAGTGATGGCAATGTTTGCCGAGCACATGGGTGTAAAAGTAATCCGTGTCGACGCTGAGCAGATCTTTCTTGGGAAATTGTCGGGCATCAGCGAGCCCGAACAGAAGCGCAAGATCATTGGCAATACATTCATTGAAATTTTTGATACTGAGGCCACCAGACTCGAAGGGGTCAAATGGCTTGCGCAGGGCACGATCTATCCCGATGTCATTGAGTCCGCAGCTAGCAAACATGGCAAAGCCCACGTGATCAAGTCGCATCACAATGTTGGCGGCCTGCCAGACGATATGGCCTTTGAATTAATCGAGCCGCTACGTGAACTGTTCAAGGATGAAGTGCGAAGAATAGGACTAGAGCTAGGCCTGCCTTATNNGGCGAGGTCAAAAAAACATACGCCGACCTGCTGCGTGAAGCAGATGCAATTTTTATCGAAGAATTACATAACGCAGACTGGTATCATAAAGTTAGTCAGGCTTTCACTGTATTTCTGCCGGTAAAGTCTGTCGGCGTTGTGGGAGACGGAAGACGATATGAGTATGTCGTATCACTGCGCGCAGTAGAAACTATTGATTTCATGACAGCCCGATGGGCCCATCTTCCTTACGAACTACTGGAAAAAGTTTCGAATCGTATTATTAATGAAATCAGNNTAACAACATCAGAAAATATATTTGATGTTGAATGAAACGTTATCACGGTCAACCCAGAGGTTGTTTGGGCCACTGAAATCATTGTAGTACGCAGCGAAACGCCAGTGCTCAAGATAAAGCGCTTCAGCACCCACACTCCACCACAAGTTATGTTCATTGTAGTTGAATGTCGAAAGGCTACCGTCAATGCCGTAGTTAACGAAGAAAGGAATGGTCAAATCCACACCCTCCATAACGTTTTTGTATTCAGGCATAAATTGCGCACTCATGCCTTGTCCATATTTTGTGAAAGCTCCCAGAACCGCAAATTGCAGGTCATCATTTTCATAGCCGCCTATGTACCAGCTGCCAAGCTCAGCTACCAAGGTGGCAGTGTCCCACAACGGGTTAGGCTGAAAGATGTAAGTAATACCTGTGTTTAACGTATGAATTTCTGCACGGTTTGGCCAGCTAAACGTGGTCGAATTTACAGTATTTTGAGCTGACTGGAGTGTAGTTGGCCAATTTGTACCATTAAGCGCGTAGAAGCTCGTATCCTTACAGTGCTGCTGTAAAAGCCCCACTGCAGTACACGCTGGAACAATTGGCGCGTTCGCTCTGTAAGCATATTCGATACCCAGCTGGACACCGCTAACTACCGTATTCAGTGTCAACCCGTACATTCTTATATCTTCAAAGTAGTTAATGCCATACCCGCCGAGATAATTAGTCTCAATCAGCGTGTCCACTGGCAACCATTCTGCAGCGCCATTTGCAGCCCAGAACATAGGATATTTATCTGTGTAGTTGACAATATAGACAGCCGCTTCTGTACCCTCTCCCAACAGATAGCGCATTCCCAAGCCGAACTGATCATTATTGCTTGGATTGTGCTCCAATCTCGCGAATCCAGCGCCATCATCAAGCTGAGGCGTTGCAATAAACTTATCTCCAGCTATGAAATCCTGCATTTCAAAGAATGATCCTGTTGGAAACAGGGTGCTAGGAATCCACTCATACTGCCAGTAAGCCTCCAACGTAATTGATTCGCTAGCTGCAAACGAGCCATACACAGCACCTGTAGGGAGGAATATCTCCTTTAGCTCAACACCTGGCGCAGTCGCTGCACCTGAATCTACACGGTTCTGAGCGAAAGCAATACCGCCCTGAAGCATAAGGGCTTCACCCCAGCTAATTACTTGCCGACCAGCACGAACCTCCAAGCTTTTGCCATTGATATCAAAAGTACCATAGGCGTAAACATCCAGAAATCTGGCTGTATAGCCATTGGTGTTCTTGAAATCATCGTCATAATGATCAACTGAATTTGTAAGTCCAGCGCTGTACTGATTGTTAGAGCCTTTTTGCCCAACCTGCACTGGCAAGTATTTGCCTGACCAATTTGGCTCACCAAACGGCACTTCATCGTAAAAAATTTGCGGCCGAATGAAAAAGCCAACATTTTTATAAGAAATATCAATATCTGAGACTGCAGAAAACCGACTCGAAGTGGTATCCCATTTATCAAAATTACGGTTGCCATCATCTGCATTGATGTACTGCGCGTATTCTTTAAACTCATCCGCGAATAGATTGGCGAAAGCAGCTTGTGTATCGATATTTCCGCCCATCAAGGTCTTGTCACGCCCGTCAACGCGATACTGGCGACCATACGTCAATGTAGTATCAACATTAACCTTGAGGTCTTCTGAGAGCTCATACTCAAGTGCACTCACTTGCAGCGACAATGGAAGCAGACTTACAGCTACCACTGCCCTGACTGCCAAACCGAGCTGACTTTTTGTTTTCATCATGATCCCGCCTGTTTTGATGTTTTAATTATTCGTTCTACCCCAGCTACCCTTGATAGGCACACAGGGAAGCTCATGGTCGCGAATTGCACCAGAAATGACTGTAAAAAGCAAAGTAAAAAAACATGATTGGCGCATCCAACCCCTTGATATACGACATATATCTTAGCCGAGAAGGGGGCTGACCTGTCCCCGCCATTAAGAGACGCCATTACAAAGCTAGACGAGTGCGGCTATCGTTCGCTTTTTTGTTTATGATAGGGAGGCAAATACCTCTCCCGGATTACCATGAGCACAAGAATCATTATTGCTGACGATCACCCCCTGTTCAGGAACGCGCTCTGTCAGGCAGTGAAGCAAGTTGTACCTGATGCAGACATCATGGAATGTGACAGCATAAGCTCTCTGGAAACCCTCCTGGCGACCCAAAGTGATGCCGACCTTATCTTGCTGGATCTCAGAATGCCAGGCGCCAACGGCTTCTCCGGCCTGGTGTTAATACGGCGTCAACACCCCGATATCCCGGTTGTAGTCATCTCGGCCAGTGATGATCACATGATCATGCAACGCGCGATTGAATACGGCGCCTCGGGCTTTATTCCAAAGGCATCAGACCTCAGCCAGATAGCCACTGCTTTACAAACTGTGATGAATGGTTCGCTGTGGCTACCATCGCCAGTCACACAAAATCCAAGCAACGAAGAGCATGAATTTGCCCAGCGCCTGAAAACCCTGACACCCCAGCAGCTTCGTGTATTTATGATGCTGACCAAAGGTCTACTGAACAAGCAGATAGCAGGTCAGGTAAATGTATCTGAAGCCACTGTCCGCACACACATGACAGCTATTTTTCGCAAACTCGGTGTACGCAACCGTACCCAAGCCGTATTAGCGGCAAACTACCTGAATGTTGATGACCAAGATCGCTAAAAACAGACAGTTTTCAGCCATTTAGAAGTGACGACATCAGGGCTCTCAAGCGTGCCGGTTTCACGGGCTTGGCCATAAACATATGCCCCTGCTGTTCCGTTAATCGGCGTATATCTTCCGTGTTATTGGCCGTGATCACGAGCACGGGGAAATCTCGATTTGCTGCCATATTCAATGCTTCAACCAGTTGCAATCCCGTTACACCGTCATCCAGTTGATAGTCTGCAATTACCAGATCAGGTATATGCTTACGCAAAGACTCCAGTGCAGAATTTTCATCGCGGGCAGTTGATACAATACAGCCCCAACCCTCAAGCAACGCCTTCATACCAGCCAAAACGCTAGCTTCATTATCAATACATAAAACATACAGCCCAGCAAGATTACCAAGATTATCGACCGTCGGTTGTGTCAGTACTGGTGATATAAGTGGCATTTCTCCCAAAGGAACATCGACAGAAAAAACCGAACCGTGCCGCCACCATGAGCGTAAATTAATAGGGTGGTTTAATAATCTTGAAATTCTTTCTGCAATTGCCAGACCTAACCCAAGACCTTTTTCAGCCTTGTCATATTCAGGGGTTTTAAGGCGACGAAACTCCTGGAATATCTCCCGGCGTTTATCCAGCGGAATGCCGGGGCCGGTATCCCAGACCTCAATTCTCAACACATTTCCACGACGCCTGCATCCCAACAATACGCCACCCTGACTGGTATAACGCACAGCATTCGAAAGAAAATTCTGGAGAATCCTCCGCAACAAGTGCGGATCACTAAACACAGCAAGATTGGTTGCCACAACACGGAAACCAATCTCTCTCTGGTTCGCCATTGCTGTAAATTCACGATCCAGCTGATCAAAAAGATCTTTCAAACGAAAAACTTCCAGCTTGGGAGCAACAACACCAGCATCAAGCCTAGATGCCTCCAACATACTGTTAATCAGCGCATCCGCCGCTTGCAAAGACAAGACAACATTTTCAGATAAGTTCTGTAATTCGCTTTCACTGGTTTTCTGGGCAAGTGCGGACGCAAACAACGATGCCGCATTCAGGGGCTGCATAAGATCATGGCTGGCTGCCGCCAGAAACTGTGTCTTGGAGAAGTTGGCGTCCTCTGCTTCCAGCTTGGCTAATTCCAGTTCTCTGGTGCGCTGTTGTACGCGAAGCTCCAGCGTTTCATTTGAAGCACGCAACTGTCTCTCTAGCTCTTTGTGCGCAGTGATATCAGTGTAGCTCGTAACAAAACCACCACCCGGCATTGGATTGCCACTAACTTCGAGTACACGGCCTTCCGGACGATAGCGCTCAAAATTATGCGGACTGCCTTCCTTGAGATATCGAATTCTCTTTTCGACTTCCGCATCCAGATCTTCAGGCAAGCATCCAATGCGCTCAAGATTAAAACGAATAAGATCCGCTACCGGACGGCCTGTACGCACATAACTATCAGGGTATTCAAAGAATTCAAGGTAACGCTTATTCCATGCAACCATGCGCATTTGTTGGTCAACAACACTGATACCCTGGGATATATGCTCGATTGATGATTGTACGAGCTCCTGCATGAACTCAAAATAAAAGCGAGCGCCCTGAATGATACTCAACACATCAGCTATCGCTATGGCGCCACGCTCAACAAACGCACGCACCATATTACCGATAGACAGGGATTGCGACTCCATATTCCCGACAGATCGAGTTATGATTTCTTCAGCCACATCAATATCAAACTGGGAAGCCGCTACATCAAGATCAAATATCTGATTGACTCCAGCATACGCCTGCCGAAATTGCAGCAACGCTTCTTCCGGCGGCATAAAGCTTTGCGAAAACCCAATTAACTCGCGAAGAGTAACATCCGATTTCTTATTTTCTTGATGCATGAAAACACTCTAGCGAATATTGGTAAAACAGCTAAGCTGCTGGGGGCAATCTATGCCCAAGCATCAAATCAGCACACTTTTCACCAATCATGATAGAGGGCGAGTTTGTATTTCCGCCTATAAGTGTCGGCATAATTGAAGCATCTGCCACACGTAAACCTTCAATACCGTGAACACGCAGTTCATTATCTACAACCGCCTGCTCATCACTACCCATCTTGCAAGTTCCAACAGGGTGATAAACCGTTTCACACACCTGGCGCAAAAACTCACGGATACGTGCTTCATCTGTCAAATAAGTATCGGGGCGAGAAGGGCCTCCTAACAAACCATCCCAGGCTTTTGCTTGGGCTATGTCCCGGACTATTTCATAACAACGCTGCATTACTTTCCAGTCAGCCTCATTGTCCAGAAAATCATAATCCACCAAGGGTGAAGCCAATGGATCAGCATTGGCAGGCAAAACCGATCCTCGGCTCTGTGGGCGTAGATTACATGCATGAATAGACATGCCATGCTGTTTTGGAATCGGATCAATTAGTCCATGCATCAATATAGGAATAAAATGCAGTTGAATATCCGGAATAGCCATTTCAGGTGAAGACTTCACAAAGCCACCTGCTTCAATCATGTTGCAAGTGGCAATACCTTTGTTAAACAGGAAATATTCCAGCCCTGTCTTGATCTGCAAGGGAATCTGGGTTGCAGCCGCATTCATCGTAATCGGCTTTGTGCAAGTAAAGTTAACCAGAATATCGAGGTGTTCTTGCAGGTTATAGCCCACACCCGGCAAGTCTTTTAGCACTTTTATACCAGCACGCTCAAGATCCTCACGTCTGCCAATACCAGATGTTTGTAAAATATGCGGTGATTTTATTGCTCCTGCAGATAGTACAACTTCACGCGTCACTGCCACCTGACGCATTTTTCGGCCTTCTTTATACTCAACGCCAGTAACTTTACTGCCATTGAGAATCAGCCTAGTGACATGCGCCCCGGGAACAATAGTCAAATTCAATCTGGCACGAACTGCCGGAGTCAAAAATGCTACTGCCGAACTGCAGCGTTTGCCGTTGCGCAATGTTGCCTGATAACGGGCAAACCCCTCCTGCTCTGCGCCGTTAAAATCATCTGTTGCTTGATAACCCAGCTCAAGACCAGCTTCGATAAACTTGTCATAGAGAATATGCTCACAAGGAGCATCCGAAACTTTTAACCCACCACCTGCACCATGGTAATACGACTCCCCACGAATATTATCTTCCGAGCGTTTGAAATAAGGCAGAACCTCGGCATACGACCATCCTGCATTACCCAGCTCACTCCAATGATCGTAATCCCATTTGTGGCCACGGATGTACACCATGCCATTCAAACTACTGGATCCGCCCAATAATTTCCCACGGGGCACATAGAGACGGCGATTATTCAAAGCAGGCTGCGGCACCGTGTACATCTGCCAGTTCATTTTATTGCTTTTCAATACTTCTGCTGCACCGCCAGGCATATGCACCATTGGGTGCTTGTCATTGGGGCCGGCTTCAAGTAGCAAGACCTTGTTTTGTGGATTTTCTGACAGGCGGTTTGCCAGCGCGCATCCAGCAGAACCTGCGCCAACGACTACGTAATCAAACATAACTTACTCCTCCAAAAGAAACAGTACAGGCAATCACAAAACTCACAAACAAAAAACCCGTGCTAATCACGGGTTTTTGCATACACCATCCATGCAGGGATAATTTACTTCTCCACCTTACCGCCATGCGGCAGCAAGAAATGCGCAAGAGCCGGCAATAGCGTAAGTGCGCCAACCATATTCCACAAGAACATGAAAACCAGAAGAATACCCATATCTTTCTGGAACTGAATGGCAGACCAGTACCACGTGGCGACACCAAAGGCCAACGTCAATCCCGTAAAACTGACAGCTTTGCCTGTTGTTTTTAATGTCAGCAAGTATGCATCTTTTAGCGATTTTCCTTCTTTAAAGTAACTCTCCATGCGGCTGTAAATATAAATACCATAATCCACGCCTACACCCACACCCAAAGTGATAACAGGCAATGTAGCAACTTTTACTCCGATACCCATTTTTGCCATCAACGCTTCGCACAAAATGGAGGTAAGCGCCAACGGCCCCAGTATACAAAGCATTGCTTTCACTGAAGGAAATGTGAAGAAAACAAGTGCAGCCACTACACCATATACAAGCCACAACATCGTGTTCTGCGCAGAATGAATTTCCTGGTTTACAGCTGCAGCAATACCAGCATTGCCTGTGGCCAATCGGAATTGCACATCTGCATTATCATTTTTGGCAGAAAAATCTTTCACGACTCTCACCACCCTGTCGAGCGTTTCCGCCTTGTGATCCTTGAGGAATGCAACAACAGGTGCAAAGCTACACTTCTCGTTTACCAATCCCATGTCTGCAGTGATACTGAAAGATCCATCAATAGCCTCTTGATTGCGCCCCAAGGACATCCACTTGATATGGCCCTCAGTCAAACCAGCAATAAAGTTCTTGGCTACAAAGGCTGCTGAAGCAGTTGCCTGCACACCATCAGTATTGGTCAGAGCCCACTCAAGGTCATCCATGGCTTCCATGTTAGTTTGTTTGAAACATTCACCTGGATTACTGGTAACCATGACAACAAACAAATCTGAACTGGTGGCGTAATTAGACGTGACGAACTTTATATCTTTGTTGTATGCAGAATCAGGACGGAGCTCTGGAGCACCTTCGTTTATGTCGCCAATTTTCAAAAACTGGCGCTCATACACGCTGTAAACGGCCAAAGCACCCGCAAGAATCAAGGCAACGACCGCCCATTTCGCCTCTGTAAATTTCGAAAGGAACACCCACACCGCAGGATCACGGTGCTCATCCATCTGCATATGCTTGATGCCGGATGGCGCAATACCCGAATAAGACAGCAATATAGGCAACAACATTAATTTAAGCACAATCATTACGCCAGTACCAATACAGGCAGTAATGGCAAGCTCTTTGATCGCTGAAATAGGGATCAGCATCATGGTCAAGAAGCTAAATGCGTTCGTCAGTAGCGCTGTAATGCCAGGAAGGTAATTAGAACGGAAGGCTCGGCGACATGCTTGCAGCTTGTCCTGTCCCAAAGACATCTCGATAGCCATAGCATTCACAAACTGCACACTATGGCTTACGCCAATTGCAACCAATAGAAACGGCACAAGCATTGAGAACAAACCAATACCAGAAAAAACCTCGATATTCTGGCCGGCTACCAATACCTCTCCATATGGAACCTGAAATCGCGACATCATACTGAGAATACCCAACATCCAGATGACCGCGACAAGCGAAGTAAATAACGGCATGAGCGCGGCACGCCAGCAGCGCGCGTACATATAAAGAAGGATGATGGTTATCAACATGGCGATACCGCCAAATTTGACAATTTCGCTGGAACCCTCGATAAAATCACCGATCATTTTCGGCTCGCCGATGATATAAACCTTGTACTTTCCGTTGTATTTGGTGTTTATCTCCGTCCGGATGTCTTCAAGAATATTTCCCATATCCTTGAAATCGATAGTCTCGCCAGCAATATGCCCGCGCACTGCATCATCGCTGGGATAAGTAGAAAAAACATATGTTTCAACGATAGATGATTTGAAATTATCAGAAATCAGCCGGCCAATTTCAGTCGATCGAAGCACATTTATCCGCACTCGCTCCAGACTTTCAGCACTACCATCGTATTCACCAGGAATAAGCCTGTCCCCTTCAAAACCCTGGGGAGTAACTGCCTGCCAACGCACAGAAGGCGCCCACATCGACCGCATTGATGTCCTGTCAACGCCGTTAGTATTAAAAACCTTATCATGCACATCCTGTACGACCTGAAGATATTCTTTATCGAAAATATCACCCTGTGTATTTTCGATCGCAATTTTAAATGAAAGCCCTTTCTGCGTGAGATCTTCCAGCCGGCTAAACATGTTTTGCAGATATTCATGCTGCATGGGCAACATTTTTTCAAATCGCGCATCAATTTTGATACGCGTCATCTCGAATGCAAAGTAACACGTCAGGATCGCTATAATCACCAACCACATAGGTCGACGATTAAAAATAAGGCGCTCCATTCTTTTTTCTTCAGAACCGTATTGATACGGTTCACCATACTGACGACTCACACCGGCCATACTGCTAAACCTCTATACCCTGAACCCATTATTGTTTTTGCTGCCAAAACAGCCCTGATCGATCATGATGATTTGCATGTGCTTATTTAAAGACTATCAGGGGTAACAATTTCAACCCCTCCAGCACCCACAAGGACATAAGCGCCATCTGCAGCCTCAACGACAGATGCAACCGTCAATCTGTTCTTGCGTACACTGGGTAAAAAAGTGCGTCCGCCATCCCGGCTTCTTAGAAATGCACCGTCATTTCCTGCAGCCAAAACAACATCGTTTCCGGCAAAATAAACACTATTCATGTTCTTGTGGAGACTTTCAGGTACTTGTTTCCATGAAGCCCCACGATCAACCGAGCGATACATAGCTCCACGAAGACCTGCAATAAAAACCTGGTCTCCAGAAATAATATTGACCGCAAAAAACGATCCGTTTTCGGGATCAGGAGAATCGAGCAGAGTCCATTGGCTGCCACCATCAGTACTGCGATAGATATGGCCAGCTTCACCCGCAATATACATAAGATCGCCTTTACCGGTAATGGCATTCAAGTGATTGCGCTCTTCATTATCAAGGCGGTCAGCAATACTGGACCAGGTTACTCCGCCATCTTCTGTCTTGAGAAATTCACCAAAAGCACCTACAGCAAAACCTGTAGTTGCATCACGAAACCAGACATCCATCAAAGGGTTAGCTACCGTATTGGACAGNNCTTCAGCATCTACTTCACCCTGATCCGCGTTCGTAACTTCTTCACCAGCATCATCAGGTTGCGCATCATCCATTTGCGCTTCCACTGCAGCTTTATCCGCTTCCAGAACCTTTATCTTTTCTTCTAGCAGCGGAATACTGTCAGCCATCCGCTTGCGGGTGAACTTCAGCCCATCCAGCTGTATAGACCAGGTCTTTGCCGCATCAGTCGTGTGCAATACCAAGCCATCATGCCCGACAGCCCAACCCTCTTCAGGGGATATAAAAAACACTGCATTCAGCATCGCGCGGGTCGGATCATCCGCTTGCTGCCAGGATTTACCATTATCGTCTGAATAGGCGATATGCCCGCGCTCACCTACAACCACCAGACGATCGCCCGTTCGAGTAATATCCTGTAATAGAGATTCAGCGACTTTGGTGCTTTTGATCGCTGACTGCTGGCTAATGATTGCAGATTCCTGAGCAGTAACCAGGATGGGCGTGGCCAATAAAAAACTGCTTGCCACAAGGCCTAATGTTTTTATCGCAGAGTAAAAACAACTACATGCTACTTTTCTATTCATTCTGATTGCCCTGAATCATTCACACGAAAACACGCCAGCCCACGTCCCGAACAAACGACGAGACAAAACTGTCTGGCATAAGCCAGACACCTGCGCGCGGTGCACAGCCGACTTTCTACTAGCGATGAATTATAAATTCGTTGCTTGTAATAATATAAAGCATCCCAGAACCCAGCCTTCCTCCGGATATCAAGGTGCAGGATCATCTTAACCGGTCGCAGTGTAGAGGTAAACCGCAATAGCTGGCAGCCCAACCATCTAAACATCTGATGGACTCTCAGGTGCGCTTGCGAAACAAAATCAGCCAAATTGCCAGCAATAACAACACCACAAGAACAAATGGCGCTCTTGGATGCCATTCATACAACATGCCCGCCCCAAACGGCCCCAGCACATAGCCTAGAGCAGGGCAAGCCGCAAGAAAGCCGGCTACAGCACCCTGCTCATCCGGATTGACGCTCAACGACACCGCCGCGGAGAACCCAGGGCCACAGATCCCCAACCCCAGCCCCAGCAGCATGACACCTATACAAAGCTGTACCAGACCAATAGAACTGGCCAGTAGCACAAATCCTGCCGCCATAAGCGGCATCCCCACTTGAAGTAACTTGAGCGGGGGCCACGAAAGCCTTTGCACCAGAACCAGTTGGCCAAACACTGTAGCCCCAGCCATCAGCGCCTGGGCCAACCCTAAAAATGTGGCTGACTTCGATACATCAAGTCCAAGTACATACGGCAGATAAAATCCCATCATCTGGGTCGAGACCGCCATTCCCAAGTAAATCACCACGCCTACAAGTAGCAGATGGCGGTATCGAGAATCGAAGTAACCCAGTCTGGCTAGATTGCGTGGTCTCACAGCAGATGCATGTCTGGTTGGCTCCACCAGATAGCGTGCAACCATTACAGCTATAAACAGGGCCAGCGCCACTGCCACATATAAAGGCATCAAGAGGTGCCAGACAGCCAACGCAACCAGCGAAGGACCTGCAATAGCACCGACCCCATGTGCTGCCCCGGTCTGGCTCAAACCTACGGCACGCTCTTCCGCCGATGTGATATCAATGACATAAGCCGTGATAGCCGGCAACATGGCAGCAATCAGGAAAGCCTGGAGTAATCGACTGGCAAACAGGCAGACATACAGCGTATCCACGCCTATCAGCCCCGCCTGGCTAAGACTGAAAAACAGCACCAGCAGCAAGGCAGAAAAACAATACCCCCCTACACCGATCAGTATGGATATGCGCCTCCCCCATTGATCGCTCTTGCGCCCCCACCAGGNNCCCCACCAGGGGCTGACCAGGAATACGGTCAATGCCGCACAGCTGCCTATCAAAGTGATCTGGGATGCCTTGAGGCCCAGCTCGGTACCGATCAGCGGCAGCAGGCTGAAAACAACGTTATTGACCACCCCATAGGAAGCAACTGTCAGCAACAGCACCAGATATGAGCGCGGATTGGGGCAGCGCGAAGATGGAGTCTTGAACAGAAACAACGTCTATTACCCAAAAGGTAGTCGGCATAAACAAGGAAAGCCGCTCATGGCGGCCTTCCTTACAGATCATCCAGCTAACCTGTGTAAATCAGGCTGTCTGAACCATTTCAAAATCATACTTACTGACGCCACACTCAGGGCACTCCCAATCATCAGGAACGTCTTCCCACAGCGTACCTGGAGCAATACCCTCCTCCGGCAACCCCTTTTCTTCATCGTACACAAAGCCACAAATTACACATTCATACTTCTTATAGGCCATGATGCCTCCTCACAAGTTGCCGCAAGAACCGACAAACCGCCTGTATCACGGGGAATGCCATGTTGGATAATCAGCGACTACGGCTCAATACGTAATCATCCGTGGCGCCATTGTATGGCAGGGAAAGGATTTTTTCCTGATCTTTGTCAATGGCGTTTTAACCTTTACACTGCCGCGTACAGGAATTACCTCCAGAACAGGCCACCCATGCACAAAAAAACCTTCATTCTCATCTGCTTACTAGCCACTCTGGAAACCCACGCCGATGGGCCTACTTACCAGGTTTTCCCGCAACTTAAAAACCTGAAAGTAAACTACCACGTGGAGACCAAAAAAAAGCAAACCACTATCTATGCCACTAATCATGAAAGTTTTGCCATCATCTGCGATGCAGCCATGAATACCAACAAGCAGGACAAGAGCAAGGGGCGGGAGACCCTGATAGAACCAACAAAAACAGCGGCGTTCCCATTTCCGCACAGATCCGCCATCACTGATGTTCGTATTTATCTGATGTGTGAAGCAAGCAAGGATGAAAAAGCAACCACCTCTGAAACAGAGGGCGCTGTAAATGAAGCTACTGAAAAAGAGAACACTGCAAAAAAAATTGAAAATGAAACGGGAAAATCAAGCCCGGTGATAATAGAAGAAGATCTGGATAACATCTGATCATATACCCGAAAAAATTTATTTTGTACGCAAGGCTTGCAGCATGCATATTCACGGCACCCATTACCGCAGTATCTGGCATGAAGAATCCAGCGATAGCGCAGCTATTTTCGACCAGACGCTGCTTCCGCATGAACTCAGGATACTGGAGCTGAACAGCCTAGGCGATGTGTGTCACGCCATTTCGAGCATGCAAGTTCGCGGCGCTCCGCTCATCGGGGCCTGTGCTGCATATGGCATGTATTTCGCACTACGTGCCGACTCATCAGCAGAGCATGAAAAACTGGCTGCTGAACAATTGATTGCCACACGCCCGACAGCTATCAACTTACGCTGGGCTGTTGATCGTGTAAGACGCGCCATCAATAACAGTAATGCACACGAAAAGGCCAGGCTCGCATTGTTGGAAGCTCACGCCATATGCAATGAAGATGCAGATATCTGTTCAAGAATTGGCGATTATGGACTGGACTTGATAAAAGCTATCAGCGCTAGAAAACAAGGTAATACTGTCAATATCCTCACGCATTGTAATGCAGGCTGGATTGCAACCGTTGACTGGGGAACTGCGCTGGCCCCGATTTACAAAGCCCATCTTGCCGGTATAGCCGTCCATGTGTGGATTGATGAAACCAGACCTCGAATCCAGGGCGCGCTCACCGCATGGGAACTGCAGCAGGCAGGCGTTCCACATACTTTCATCGCAGACAACACAGGCGGCCACCTGATGCAACATGCACTGGTGGATATTTGCATTGTTGGTACCGATCGCACAACGATGCAGGGCGATGTCTGCAACAAGATAGGCACTTACCTGAAAGCCTTGGCTGCCAGGGATAATCGCATCCCTTTCTATGTAGCCCTGCCGACATCAACCATTGACTGGACAGTCAGGGATGGACTGAAAGAAATACCGATAGAAGAGCGTGACAGCTTTGAATTGACGCACGTTCAGGGTATCCATGCAATTGATAAAAGCCTCTGCCATGTACGCATTACACCGGAGCATACCCGTGCAGCAAATTATGCTTTTGATGTGACGCCAGCCAGGCTGGTGACAGGCTTGATCACCGAATTTGGGGTATACGACGCATCACTAGAGGGCCTGCAAGCTATCAAGCAGGCCACCGCCCAAAGCTACAACTGACTGGATTATTTTTTAGGCAAATATTGCAAAGGATCTACCGGCTTTCCGTCCAGACGAATTTCAAAATGCAACTTGTCACTGTCGGTACCACTGGAACCCACCTCGGCAATTTTTTGACCCGATTTAACCGAATCGCCTTCCTGAACCAGCAGCTTGCTGTTGTGGCCGTATGCACTGAGAAATTGTTCATTGTGCTTGATGATCACCAGCTCGCCATACCCTGCGAGACCACTACCGGCATAGACAACACTGCCTGATTGCGCCGCCACTACCGGGTCGCCGGATTTTCCTTCAAGATCGATGCCTTTTCGCAAAGGATCTGTCGATGAATAACGCGAAATGATGCGGCCTTGGGTTGGCCACAACCAATGGCCACTGCCCGAAGGCATAACAGCAGCATTCTGCTCAACAGGCCGTTCTGTGGCAGTCTTTATGGGTTTGGCGACGGGCTCNNGGCGATTTGGCCAGTCCTGTCTCGCTGCTGGATACTGCGGTGACTTCTGTCACTGTGTTGGCATCATCCGGAATTGCCACTACTTCCACACCGGTTGATGCTGTGTAAGCAGATGATCGAACCGAAGCCGATGCATCATTCGTGAGATTGATTTTTTGACCGACACGAATGGTGTAAGGCGGAGCAATATTGTTCAAGCTGGCCAGCTGGCGATAGTCCATACCATAACGCCAGGCAATGGAATACATGGTGTCACTTCGTGAAACTGTATGGTAGTTCAGCTTGATACCGGGCGGCTGATCCATCTGCTCAATAGGTGCCAGATGCGTTGTACTCTTGCACGCGTTAAGCAGTACCAGCAAAACACAAAGTAGTATCGAGCGACTATAAGGATAGGCATTACGCTCTGCAGACATGTTTACCCCACCAAAAACAAATGCCATTTAGCGCATCACGCCGCTAACGAAAGGGACGAATCGCGCGGGCTCGATTGGCTCACGCTCATACTCGCCCGTTTCGGGATTGTGATACACCATTACCAGATGCTGCTCGTCTCCGCCAACTGGCGTTATCAATACACCACCAGGCGCAAGTTGTTGCAATAAGCGCGGAGGAATTTCCATTGGGGCAGCCGCAGAAAGAATGCCATTGAATGGACCCGCCTCTTCCCAACCGATGGCGCCATCTGCATGGCGAAGAAACACATTGTCATGCTTCAGCAGGCGCATGCGTTGACGTGCTTTATCCAGCAGTGGCTCGATACGTTCCATGCTATAAACCTTGTCGGCAAGCTGGGACAAGATAGCGGTTTGATAACCAGAACCTGTTCCGATCTCCAGGACTTTTGATAGGGGTCCGCGTGACAGTAGCAGCTCCGACATACGGGCAACTGTATAAGGTTGCGATAATGTCTGGTTGTAGCCGATAGGTAATGCATCATCTTCATAGGCGCGATGAGCCAGTGCCTCATCCAGAAAAATATGCCTTGGCGTTTCACGCATGGCATTGATGACGTTGAAATTGCTGATCCCCTGATCCATCAAACGCTCGATCAGCCTGTCACGTGTACGACGCGACGTCATACCTATACCGTCAAGATTGAGCCTGTTCACAGCGCCCCGCACCCTCGAATCAATGACAGAACTATACCACAAGCAGTAGAGTGCAATGGACGACAAGACACTACTGGTTGTGTTGCTGCAGGTTTGTCAGCGTTAGTAGCTCACGCAAAACACATGTCGCATATGTTCCAGGCGGTAGAGAAAAACCCAACAGCCAGCTGCTGTCATTGCGCACACTGGACACATGGGTTGGCTGGAGCAAAAGAGCCCTTCTTTCCTGCTGCAAGCCAAGATGCTCCAGCTTCTCGCAGTAAGGGGAATATTGTTCGAGCAAGCACTGCTCTCGCTGAGCCAACGCATTGGAACTGAGAGATCTTCCACGACCCCACAATGGCCCTGTTGAATAATCCATCGGGTCGCCATCAATGACATGTCGCCATTCCCCTGTACGAACACGGTCCGACAGTACGCGGTTAAACAAGTAAGACCGTATTGCCGATACCGCAAACTGATTTTTTCGTTCGCGCCAGATCCTGGCATGTGCCGGAAGCAACTCTTGCGCGCGCAACAGATTCCCGCCGCCATAACCAAAACGCTGTTCGCCAAAATAATTCGGGACACCCTGGCGAGCAATCTCTTGCCAGCGCTGTTCCAGCACTTTCTCATCACCCTGGACATTACGCAAACGGATCAGGAAGGCATTGCCAGCATGCATACCACGCCGCAATTTCTTGTCGTGCCTTGCGCCAGACAGAACAGTACAACCTTCCAGATGGATTGATGTCCAGTCCATTTCCCGCGAACCTATGTAAAGACTGAACCATTGCCGCGTGACAGCATGGCGATCCTTAAGCCCACAGTACCCCACATCCATCTGTTTAATGCCGGCCAACTCGGCGAGCTGTTTGGCCACCCAGACAGTATTCTGGATACGCTTTTCTATCAGCAGACAGAGATGCTCACCACTTCCTGAAAAATCAAACCCCAATTGCTCATCTACAAAAAAATCTTCCGGCTCTGTACGGAAATCTGCAGATGCATTCAAATCCGGGAAAGCGCGAGGAAAATCCAGTTCAAAGCCTGTGGATTGTAACAATGCGGACTGCAAATCTGATGTCATCCCTGTTTTTCCAGGAGCACCACCGCCTGGGCCGCGATACCTTCCTTGCGCCCTTCAAATCCAAGTTTTTCTGTTGTAGTTGCCTTTACACTGATGGTATCCAGCGGCACATCCAACACATTTGCCAAGCGGTGCTGCATCTGTTCGCGATAAGGCAATACTTTGGGCGCTTCAGCGATGATAGTGATATCAGCATTAGCCAGACGCCATCCTTGCCGGGATATCAGGTGATAGACATTGCCAAGCAAGGCGCAGCTGTCCGCATTCTTATAAGCCGGATCAGTATCAGGAAAATGTGTTCCGATATCGCCTAGCGCCAATGCACCCAGCAATGCATCGCATAGTGCGTGAATTGCTACATCGCCATCCGAATGCGCAATTATGCCTTGCGTATGCGACACCCGGATACCACACAGCATGACATGATCACCTGAGCCAAAGCGATGCACGTCATATCCTTGGCCAACACGAAATGTCATAGGAAATTCTCCGACTGCAAATAAAAAGCAGCCAATGCAAGATCATCAGGATACGTGACCTTGATATTGCTGCGTGAACCCATCACAACCTTTGCCTTGTGGCCACCAGCCTCGATGGCAGAAGCTTCGTCGGTGACTGACAGCTGTTTCTGCTGCGCTTGCTGCAGACACTCCAGCAACAAACCGAACCTGAACATCTGTGGCGTCTGGGCCTGCCAGATAGTTGATCTGTCAACGGTGGACTCGATGACGCTACCATTAATTTTTTTCAGGGTATCTGTGGCCGGGGAAGCCAGAATCCCACCAACAGGATCACCATATAGCGTGTCCAGTAACGATTGCAAATCTACCGGGGAAAGACATGGGCGCGCTGCATCATGCACCAGAACCCAATCATTTTTATCTGCAAAATCACACAAATACAGTAACGCATTCCGTACAGAATCCGCACGTTGGGCACCACCTTGCACAAAGCAGATTTTATTATGCTGTAACAACGGCAGTTTTTTTCCCCGCGTATCTTCTGGATGCAGGGCAATCACCACCTTCTCCAGTTGTGCATTTTGCAACAATGCAGCAGCACTATGTTCAAGCACAGTCGCGTGACCGATACTTGCATATTGTTTGGCACCAGAAAATCCAGGGGAGTCTGCGTGAAACCGGCTTCCAACGCCTGCAGCAGGAATAACAGCCCATATTTTAGGTTCAGCGTTCACGGTTTTTTTGCTTTTTCCTGCTCATCTACAATAAGCACAAACGTTTCATCCTTACGAATCATGCCCATGTCACGCCGCGCACGGTCCTCGATACTGCTACCGTTTTTCAACGCTTCAATTTCAGCTGCCAGCGCTTGATTACGAGCCCGGAGATGCGCATTTTCCAACTGCTGTTTCTGGATATCGTGCTTCAGCTCTGCAATCTGCGCCAGACTACCCTCACCAACCCACAATCGATATTGCAGGAATCCCAGCAATACAATCAGCAACAAAACCACCCATTTCATATCGGTGGCAATTCCAGGGAATCAGGCCTTGAATTCAGCGCGGCCACGGTATGGCGCTTTGCTGCCTAATTCCGCTTCAATGCGCAACAACCGATTGTATTTAGCAACTCGATCTGAACGGCATAATGAGCCGGTCTTGATCTGGCCTGCAGCAGTAGCCACAGCAAGATCTGCAATTGTGCTGTCTTCTGTTTCACCTGAACGGTGTGAAATAACCGCTGTATAGCCTGCTTTTTTTGCCATAGCAATAGCATCCAGCGTCTCGGAAAGTGAGCCAATCTGGTTGAACTTGATCAGGATGGAGTTGGCAATTTTTTTATCAATACCCTCTTTCAGGATTCGGGTATTGGTAACAAAAAGATCATCCCCGACCAATTGCACTCTGGAACCGAGTTTTTCTGTGTGCAATTTCCAGCCAGCCCAATCGCTTTCATCCTGCCCATCTTCAATGGAGATAATCGGGTATTCGTTACAAAGTCCGTTCAGGTAATCTGCAAAACCTGCCGAGTCAAAACTTTTGTCTTCACCACCCAGCACATATTTTCCATCTTTGTAAAACTCGGAAGATGCGCAATCCAGCGCCAGGGTCACATCCGTACCTAACTTGTACCCAGCATTCGCAACCGCCTCCTTGATCACCGCCAACGCCTCTGCATTGGATGACAGGTTGGGGGCAAATCCACCTTCATCACCAACCGAGGTGCTCAGCCCTTTTGCGTGCAGCACTTTTTTCAAGGCATGAAAAATTTCCGCACCCCACCTCAGCGCTTCGGCAAAATTCGGCGCACCCACCGGCTGCACCATGAATTCCTGGATGTCGACATTGTTATCCGCATGCTCTCCGCCATTGATAATGTTCATCATGGGCACCGGCATACTGTACTGATCTGGCGTGCCATTAATTTCAGCAATATGCTGATACAACGGAATATTTTTAGCAGCTGCTGCAGCTTTAGCTGCAGCGAGAGAAACGGCGAGAATCGCGTTTGCCCCAAGATTCGCCTTATTTTCGGTGCCATCAGCATCAATCATGGCTTTATCGAGTGAGCGCTGGTCAGCAGCATCCTTACCCAACAACAAATCACGAATAGTTGTATTCACATTGCCAACGGCTTTCAAGACACCTTTGCCAAGGTAGCGACTCTTATCTCCGTCACGCAATTCCAGCGCTTCGCGCGAACCGGTTGACGCACCTGACGGCGCGCAAGCACTGCCAAGATACCCGCCTTCTACAGTGACTTCCGCCATTACCGTGGGATTACCACGCGAATCAAGTACTTCAAATGCCTTGATATCAATAATTTTTTTCATGGGTAGAGTTTCCTCAATTATTTCCAGACAACCATTATTTTTAAGTAATTATCAGCGCAGGCAAACGCTTGACCAGATCATCAACAGCTTTCATCTGCGTGAGAAAAGCCTCAAGTTTGTCCAGTGGTAGCGCGCAAGGGCCATCACACCGGGCATTGTCTGGATCAGGATGCGCCTCCAGAAACAGACCAGCCAAACCCTGTGACATGCCCGCACGACCCAACTCCACTACTTGCTGGCGACGGCCGCCAGCTGAGTCACTGCGGCCACCAGGCATCTGCAAACTGTGTGTGACATCAAAAATAACCGGGTAGCCCATTTCTTTCATGATGCCGAAACCCAGCATATCCACGACCAGGTTGTTGTACCCGAAACTGGAACCGCGCTCACACAACATCAGGCGATCGTTACCCGCTTCATTGCATTTTTGCAGAATATGCTTCATCTCATGAGGAGCCAGAAACTGCGCCTTCTTGATGTTGATGGCTGCTTTTGTTTTTGCCATGGCCACAACAAGATCAGTCTGGCGGGACAAGAAAGCAGGCAGCTGGATAACATCACATACTTCAGCTGCTGGTGCGCATTGGTGCGGCTCGTGTACATCGGTAATAACCGGCACACCGAAAGTCTTTTTAATTTCTTCAAAAATTTTCAGGCCTTCATCAATACCAGGCCCGCGAAAAGAGAACATCGAAGAACGATTGGCTTTGTCAAACGATGCCTTGAAAACGTAGGGAATGCCCAGTTTTTGTGTCACCTTCACATAACTCTCAGCGACTTGCATTGCCAGGTCACGTGACTCAAGCACGTTCATGCCGCCAAACAAGACAAACGGCCTGTCATTGGCAACATCAATACCACGCCCTATCGTAATGGCCTTTTGTATATTCATGCCGGATTTTTCTGCCTGTGCGCAAGCGCAGCTTCAATGTAGCAACGGAATAACGGATGGCCATCCCGGGGGGTAGATGTAAACTCAGGATGAAATTGGCACGCCACAAACCATGGGTGCTCGGGAATCTCGATCATCTCTACCAATGTGCGGTCTTCTGACAACCCTCCAAACCGCATACCGGCCTGCTTGAGTTTTTCCACATAGTTATTATTAACTTCATAACGATGGCGGTGACGCTCACGAATCTGTCCCGCGCCATACACCTTATGCGCCAGAGAACCCTCTACCAGATGGCAGACCTGGGCACCCAGCCGCATCGTACCGCCAAGGTCAGAGTTTTCATTGCGTTGTTCGACCATGCCAGATGCATCTTTCCATTCTGTGATCAAACCAATTACGGGATCTGCTGTATTTTTATCAAATTCAGTGCTGTTGGCTTTTGCCAAACCCAAAACGTTGCGTGCATATTCAATCACCGCTACTTGCATGCCCAGGCAAATGCCCAGATACGGGATCTTGCGAGTGCGGGCAAAATTAACCGTCAGGATTTTGCCCTCGACACCACGAATACCGAACCCACCAGGCACGAGAATTGCGTTGACATTTCCTAACAGACTGTCAACGGTCTCTGGCGTAACGGTTTCAGAATCGATATACCGGACATCGACTTTGGTATGTGTCGCAATACCCGCGTGAATCAGGGATTCATTCAAAGACTTGTAAGCATCAAGCAAATCCATGTACTTGCCGACCATCGCAACGGTGACAGTATGCTTTGGATTCATCAACCCTTCGACAACACGATCCCACTCACCAAGATCACTGGGTTTGCATTGCAGGCCAAGTTTTTCGACCACAATATCGTCTAGCCCATGCTCATGCAGCAAACGCGGTACCGCATAAATAGTAGCCGCATCAGCCAACGGAACCACTGCACGGAATTCAACATTGGTGAACAGTGCAATTTTACGGCGTGAATCCTCATCCACTTCCAACTCGGAACGGCACAACAGGATATCCGGCTGCAGGCCAATAGAACGCAATTCTTTCACTGAATGCTGTGTTGGTTTGGTTTTCACTTCACCGGCAGTGGCAATGTATGGCACCAACGTCAGGTGCATCAACAATGAGCGGTTAAACCCGAGCTCCACTCGCAACTGGCGCACTGCTTCCAGAAACGGCTGCGATTCGATATCACCCACCGTACCGCCGATCTCAACCAGTGCAATATCTGCATCGCCGGCACCTTCGAGCACCCTGCGCTTGATCTCATCGGTGACATGCGGAATGACCTGCACTGTTCCGCCAAGATAGTCGCCGCGGCGCTCCTTCCGCAGGATGGTCTCGTAGACACGCCCCGTTGTGAAGTTGTTGCGCTGGCTCATGTGTGTGCGCAAGAAGCGCTCATAGTGTCCGAGGTCAAGGTCAGTCTCGGCACCATCTTCGGTTACATAGACTTCACCATGCTGGAATGGACTCATGGTGCCTGGATCCACATTCAGATAAGGATCCAGCTTCATGATCGTGACCTTGAGGCCGCGTGCCTCTAGGATCGCCCCCAAGGAGGCTGAGGCAATACCCTTGCCCAGTGAAGAGACAACACCGCCCGTCACAAAAATAAAACGCGTCATAAAAAAACCTTTACGTCTCAGCCACTTGCAGCAGCCGAGGGGGTTGAATACACATAAAGCAGTTTGAACGGGTGCTGCGCAGTAGAAAGCCGGATCACTGCACAAATCACCTCAGGGACGGGACGTCAGCCTATCAGAAAGGCGCTTTCCAGACAATGAAGCAGCGCACGGAACGGGCTTTACGGCCTGTGTTCGCGCGCTAGATATTCGTGCGATTGCATTTCCAGCAACCTGCTCTGGGTTCGCTGGAATTCAAAGGTCAGGCGGCCGCCGCTATAGAGTGACTCCAGTGGCTTTTCAGCCGATATCACCAGATTGACGCTACGGTCATAGAACTCATCCACCAGATTGATAAAACGACGAACCTGGTCGTCAATACCGGCATGCAAAGCGGGAATATTGGAAATGAGCACGGTGTGGTACTCCCGCGCCAGTTCGATGTAATCATTTTGTGATCTGGGGCCGTCACACAGGGCAGGGAAGTCAAACCAGGCGACATCATCTGCCACCATGCGGGCATGGATAGTACGGCCCTCCACTTCCAGCTCCACATGCTCCCGCCCAGGCACAGGAGACAGTGCTGCAAAACTGTGCGCCAGCGTCTCATCCGCTGATGCGTCCAGTGGCCAGTGATATAGCTCGGCCTGTTCCAGTGTGCGCAAACGATAATCCGTGCCGCCGTCCACATTCAGCACTTCAACATTTGCTTTCAGTATGGCAATAGCCGGCAGGAATCGCTCACGTTGCAGACCATTCTCGTAAAGGCGATCCGGAACGATATTCGATGTGGCGACGAGACTGACACCACGAGCAAACAATTTATCCATCAAATTACCCAGAATCATGGCATCTGCAATATCGGACACGAAAAACTCATCAAAACACAGAACCATGGCTTCACTGGCTATGCGATCGGCTACGGTATCCAGCGGATTTTTCTGGTCTTTGAGTGTGCGGATTTCCTGATGCACACGCCGCATGAATCGATGGAAATGCAAACGCAATTTCTTCTCAAACGGCAAGGATTCAAAGAAAGTATCCATTAAATACGTTTTGCCCCGCCCTACCCCGCCCCAGAAATACAAACCCCGACAAGGCTGCTTTTTGCGGCGAAAAAGGCTGGATAACAAACCACCCGTATCAGCTTGCGCCAGCAGATCGTCATACAAGCGCTGCAGATGTTCAACAGCGATCTTCTGGGCAGGGTCAGCGACAAAATCAGGGCGCAACAAATCCTGCTGGTAACGCTGCAAGGGAGTCATGGCACTACACACTCACGACGCGGTTTGTAATGTTTACGTAAACGATCAAAAGCCAACGGGCCATCAATCGGATACTGCTCACGCAATGCAGCATCGTCGACAAAAATCCTGTAGGGGACGACATCACCACCCAATACAACAGGGGATACCGCCTGGTTGAATCCCAGTACATCACATAACGCTTCGTACACCATTTCAGTACCACGCAATTTGCCTTCAGCACTGTAACCGGCGATATGTGGCGTGCCTATAGCAACATGTACCAATAAATCGCCATTAATGGCCGGTTCATTTTCCCAGACATCCAGCACTACACTTAGATCGTTGTGGTTTTCTATTCGCGTCAACAATGCAATGTTATCAATCACTGCGCCGCGCCCGGCATTCAATAAGACCGTATTCGACTTCAATCTATTGATGACAGCCTGATCAAAAAGATGAAACGTGGGGTAAGCACCTGTTTTTGTCAGCGGCGTGTGCAGACATATGACATCGCATGCCAGTATCGCTTCAAAATCGACCAGTGGCAGATTGCTACCCTCCAGAAAAGGATCATAACCCACGACATCAGCGCCACGCTCATGCAAATTACGCAACAATCGGCTGCCTACATTGCCGCAGCCAACTATGCCGATCCTGCTCTCTGAAAAATCCACCTCAAGCGCCCGCAAAGCAGACAGAACATATTCCACCACAGCTTGCGCATTACATCCGGGCGCATAAGCAAAATATACGTTTTTCTCTTGCAGCCACTGCAAATCAATATGGTCGGTTCCAATGGTGCAACTGCCGACAAAACGCACAGCAGTTCCTTCCAGCAATGCACCGTTTACTGCTGTGACAGATCTCACCAGCAGGATATCTGCGTCCTGCACATCTGCGCGGCAAATAGAGCGGCCTGGCAACAACACCAACTCGCCTAATGCAGCAAAAAAATGGACTGCATAGGCAATGTTTTCATCCGCAACTATCTTCAATTTCCTGTCCAGCATTGTCTTCTAATCCAGATCGGCGCGCGAAAAACATACTGCGGATAATGCAGGTCCACCATATGCAGCACGCAATGCATCATACAGCTGCCTTGCCCGGGCATTCACACCCTGTCTAAGGTTATTGCAGGCTTGTTGGTATACCTGATCCTTGAAGGCATCGCCATTGCCCGCATCTTCACCCAGGTTGTCCAGACTCACACGGAATCGCAACCCGCAGGCAATGTGCAACAGCCATTCCAATGCCTGTGGTTTGACTTCCAGCCGCTCAAATTCACGCTGTTGAGCCACATTACGGCCATCCGGCGCATACCAGTAACCCCAATCCTGCAGCAACCTGCGCTCCGGACCAGCTACCAGCCAATGTGCAATCTCATGCAGGCTACTGGAGACAAAATCCTCGCGATAGAAAATCCTGTGGCGCGGATCTCCATGATCAGCAGGGAGGTAACAGGGTTCAGGCGCTCCCCCCATCAACACTGTATTCATATTTCCGGCAAATACCGCGTTGAACACACGCTCGATATCACATGCAGCTGGCATACTTGAATTGGTAGAAAGTGACTGCATATAGTGCTCAATATTCTTTTTTAACGGCAAGTATTGTGGTTTTGCAAAATAATCGATACTGTAAAAGCGAACGGGTGATATTTTACAGGGCTATCCACATCCGTGTAGCCGTTTACAGTTCCACCCGGTGGAGGTAGTCCATGAGTACGCCTACCCATCCTGAAGCTGGCCGCGACAAGCCAGACAATGTCATCGACCTCTTTTCCCGCAAACCCCTGAGTGAGCTGGCCAAGGCGCCTTTTATACGCCTGTCAGCCGAGCTGGACGGGCTGGAAATGCTCTACAGCAACAAATCCCATCCCGGCAAATATTTCTCACTGCGAATCCTGTGTTGGGGATTGCGTGATAGCGGCGAGGTCGTGGGTCTCGTGCCATGGATGACCGGCATCGTACCCTGCACCGATATCGAGGACCCTCTGGAAGGCCGCTTTGAAGGCTATTACGACCCGGGTATCGACGAAATTTTCTTCGATGCACCGGAACACAAGATTATTGAACTGGAAACCAGCGCCAGTTATTACCAGTTTCACTGCAGCCACTCTGAAGAAGTGTTGCAGGAAATTCCGGACAATATCGGCACACACGCTGTACTGACTTCCAAACTCCCCAACACCCTGCTGCTGACAGAAGTGATCAGCTGGCAACTGCTGTGCAATGGTGACATTCACGCCATGCTGCTCCACAC
>DDBK01000143.1 GCA_002333095.1 Cellvibrionales bacterium UBA2034 | reverse complement strand
CGCTAACAGGCAGGTCGCGCACATGGCCCACGCTGGACTTCACAATGAAATCCTTGCCGAGGTACTTATTGATGGTCTTGGCCTTGGCCGGGGACTCTACGATAACGAGGGATTTGCCCATAATGCCTTCTGATTGCCGCCATGCTGAAAGGTAGGTGCAGGATCACTGGACGGATGCTGCACAGGAGGGTGCGAATATATAAGAGGGAAGACCTGAGCGGTCAAGCTAAAAAACATGGCTGGCTAAAAAATAGTCAACTAAAGGACACTTCAAAGCAGTTCCCGCCCCCTGACAGGTTATGCAGGCTTATCTGCCACCCTTGATGGGCACAGATGCGCTTCACCAGCGACAACCCCAGCCCCAGTCCTTCCCCACGTGCACCGGAACCACGCACAAACGGCTGAAAAATGCTCTCCCGCTGGGATTCGTCAATGCCGGCACCGGAGTCTTCCACACGGAATCCGGTGGCAGTCAAAACTAGACGCACATAACCGGTTTCCGTGTAGTGCACGGCATTGCGCAAGAGATTGGATACCACAGCCCGCAGTAGCGCCACGTTGTAGAGCTTGTCCGGTGGCGGAGCTTCTTGCGTCAGCAACAGCTGCAATCCTTTAGCTTCTGCGGCTGGTTGCCATTGCTCGCATTGTTCCTGCGCCATATTGGCAATAGTAGATTTCTCGGTCACGCTTTTGTTATCCAGGTTGTCGCGCGCCAATTGCAAGAAGGTGTGTATCAACTCACGCATTTCCTGACTCGCGCGTTGTACACGTAGAAGTTGCTTCTCCTGTTTGGGATTCAGGGTGTCCGTCGCTTTCAGCAACTCACAGGATGTGGTGATGACCGTTAGTGGCGTGCGCAATTCATGGCTGACATCGCTGGTAAAAAAGCGCTCGCGCTCCAGCGCTTGCCGCAACTGGTCCAGCGTACCGTCAAACGCAGCAGCCAATTGCCCCACTTCATCATCCGCGTAGCCAGGTGCTAATGGTGGTGCCAATGCCAGAAGTTGGCCGCGGTGTCGCACCTGACTCGCCAACCGTGTAACAGGAAACATGATTCGCCGGGCCAGGAAATATCCCAGAATCCACGCTGCTATTACACTCAGCATAAAACCGGCAGCTACCACCAGGAACAAGGCTTGCTCACGTTTTTCAAAATCCGTCTGGTCACGCAAATACAAAAATCGCTCATCGCCCTGCTTATAAACAAGCGCATGGAAAGATTGCCCTTCACGAAACACTTCATGAAAACCACTGTCCAGATTTTCCAACCAGGCTGGCGGCTCTTCCGGCTCGTCAAGACTGCTTTCCGTATCATGATAAAAACGCGAACCAGGCAGCAGATCGAGATCGCGACCGGCACTGAATCTCGCCATTGCCAATGTCATGTCACCGTGCAAGGTATCAGTCAGTAATTGTTTTTCTACCACTTGGACTACAACAATAATCCCCACCGAAAACAATGCACTGATCACGGCCGCCATAACGACAAACGCCACAATAATGCGGCGCGACAGGCGGTGCTGCTTTTTTAGAAATGGCATCATGGGATTTGCGGCGGTGCGAGACGGAATCCAATGCCGTGTACCGTCTGCAGCAAGTGCGTATCAAAAGGCTTGTCGATCAACTGTCGTAACTGATGGATATGGCTTCGCAAGCTGTCACTGTCCGGGCAATCATCACCCCAGATCGCCTCCTCCAACTGCTCACGCCGTACAACAGAAGGGCTGCGCTGCATCAGTGTTTCCAGCAGTTTCAAGCCTATTGGGTTTAGCTTGATGGCTGTACCCTGACGAACCACTTCCAGTGAATCGAGATCAAGCGTCAAATCTGCGACTGACAATAAACGACTACTGCCATGCGTGCGCCGCAAGACAGCCTCCACACGCGCAGCGAGCTCCGATAATTCAAATGGCTTGACCAGATAATCGTCTGCACCGGAAGAAAACCCCTGCAAACGATCATCAAGAGTATCGCGCGCTGTCAACATAATGACTGGCAGATTGTTGCGCGCTTCACGCAAACGCTGGCAAAGGGTAAAGCCATCCATGCCGGGCATCATTACATCAAGAACAGCCAGATCATATGACTGGGATGCAGCAAGATGCAGACCTGTCAGTCCATCCTGTGCGCAATCTACCGTATAGCCTTTTATTTCAAGATAATCAGCAAGGTTGGCCAGGATATCGCGGTTGTCTTCCACCAGCAGGATGCGCATTTTATTGACTCAATGTGTAGTTTCAGCTGGACGGGTATGCCCGAGCAATAATGTATTCCAGTCCTGATCATTCCACATCGGGCTATGCCTGCGCAACTGGTCCAGGTCGCGGCGAGCCACTTGCCTGACCGATAAACGGCGACGGGCTTTTTCAAGGTCTATCAGTGCAATGTCAGGCAAAATTGTTTCATCACCCTTCGTCACAAAAATATGTTTTGGATACAGGCACGTGTGCTGCCAGTGATGGCGGTGCAACGAACCCAGCAATTGTCCCAGCTTCAGGAGAAACAATGTGTGCTGAGCTTCACCCAAACGCTCTCGCCCACCCTGCCTGTACCAGCACTCGAGATCACTGTAACCCTTCAATTCTTTTGTCACCAGAACAGCTTGCCACTGCCCCGACACTTTCCTGGCCTCTGCAAAAACAATATCAGGCACAGGGATACCAATTTTCTGTAAAGCCTGTACAGCAAATTTTTCACGCATGAAGGTAGGAAAACCCAGAGGGTATCGCCAACTGCGGAAAAGATGATTACGCTGGCGTTTGACATAGAGAACACCGGCATCTGTAGTCAGCCGATCAACACCACTTTCGCCATTTCGACGGATATTCGCAGGCTCGACAGATTCGCCCTGTACTTGCCACCACCCATCAAAATCCGTCGGCAGCACTGACAAAGAAATCTCTGACACTTCAAAGTCGCCCTTATTCAAACCGCTGCGGAATTTTTACGTAGCACATATACGCGCCACATTGCATAAAAGGGGATAAAGTCAAGCGAGCCAACTACAGAGAAACCGGCTTGTTCAAATTCGGATTCAACTTGTCCAGCAGGCAATACAAAACGGTTCTGGTAACCAGTTTCCTTGCGACGCGCTGCGCGTTTTGCTTCCAGTTTCTGCCGGCGCCACGCTTTGTAATTACCATCTACCCATAGCGAAATAATCACCGTATCACGAGTAACACGATGAAACTCCCGCAACATCTTTGCCCTGTGTGCTGGATCACCTACATGATGGATCAGGCGCATACAAAAAATACTGTCAACAGACTGGTCAGGCAGGTTGATGTCAAAAGCTGACGTTTGCAGCGGGCGAACACGGCTAACCACATGTGCTGGCTGTGATTGCATGGCTGTGGCAATCATGTTGCTGGAATTGTCCGAGCCGATGATCACGCGGTTGGGCTGCTCGGCCAGCATGGGCCAGAAACGCCCGGCTCCACACGGCAAATCCAGCACCAGATCCGGGTCACCCGCCATATGCAGGGCTTTACGCGCCAACTGGACATCACGCCAGTGGGATAACCGGCTGGCAAGCGTCGCCTGATGCTTTGACAGGTAATGCTCAGCATGGGATTTGTCGTATTTACCAGAGAAAGCCAGAGCAATATTTTCGGGGGATGGTACAGGCACAGTAAAACTCCACATCAAAATACAGTCAGGATCCTATCTTCCCACCAATGACTTCAAGGTTATGTCATCAGCTTGTGAAAATATCGTGAAATAGCCAACGAATCATGCAGTTACAGGAGTAACTTAAATCGCTCTGTTCACAATTATACGACATCTCCTTGACGGAACCGCAACAACAGCCACCGGATAATGCCCGCAACACCACTATGCGGGATACCTATGCACTCCTTATCTTTTTCACAGCGACTGACATCACGCCCCATCCTGATACTGCGCCATTTGCTGCTGGTATGGCTGGCTATTTTCACCATCACGCGCTTTGTATTATTTTTCGCCAGCATGCGTGACTGGATCGGCCACACAGACGTTGCTGCTGCCGGTTTAGTATTCCTGCGCGGCCTGGTGTTTGACCTCGGCTTTCTGGCTTATGCGGCCATACCTATGGGGCTCATGCTGTTGTTGGTTCCAACGAAAGCATGGGACCACCGCCATGCACCCATTGTCCTGAAAGCCGTTACTGCTATCAGCATCTTCCTGATGCTGTTCTTTGCTACGTCGGAATGGTTTTTCTGGGATGAGTTTGGTGCCCGCTTCAACTTTATTGCTGTGGATTATCTTGTCTACTCGGAAGAAGTCATCAGCAATATCCGTGAGTCCTACCCACTGATACCTATCCTGTCTGCACTCGCCATGTTGGCAGTCGTGTTCACAATGTTCATCAAGAATTCGTTGACGCACTCTCTGCAATCAGTGCAACTGACAACTATCAGGGACAAACTGTCAACGTTTGCAGTGCTACTGGTGCCCGCTATTGCCAGCTTTGTACTGCTCAACCAGGACAGTCAGGAATCAGGCGGCAATACTTACCTGCGCGAATTGTCGGGGAACGGCCCTTACCAGTTTTTTGCCGCCTTCCGCAATAACACGCTGGACTATGACCAGTTCTACGCCAACCTGGATAGCCACATCACCGCCGGCATACTGCGGCACGAAATCAGGGAATCAGATGCCACTTTCACCACCGACAATAATATGGATATCCACAGGCAGATTGATAATCCCGGCAAACCTGCCAAACACAATGTTGTGCTCGTCACCATTGAAAGTTTCAGCGCAAAATACATGGGCAGTTTTGGTGACAAACGCGCATTAACGCCCAACCTCGACGCGCTTCGCCAGCAAAGCCTGTTCTTCAATAATTTCTATGCGACAGGCACACGCACTGACCGCGGCCTGGAAGCTGTCACGTTGTCTGTGCCGCCTACGCCAGGAAGATCTATCGTCAAGCGTATCGGCAATGAAAGTGGTTACGGCAGCCTCGGGCAGCAATTGTCGGCCCAGGGTTATGACAGCGTGTTTGTTTACGGTGGCCGTGGTTACTTTGACAATATGAATACCTTTTTCAGCGGTAACGGTTACCGCATTGTTGACCAGAGCAGCGTGCCGGAATCAGACATGCATTTCAAAAATGCCTGGGGTATGGCGGACGAAGATCTCTACACACAAGCTATCAAGGTCGCTGATGCTGACTACCAGAAACAACAACCGTTTTTTATGCACTTGATGACCACATCCAACCACCGCCCTTACACCTATCCAGATGGCCGTATCGACATAGAATCAGGCAAAGGTCGCGATGGTGCAGTGAAATATACTGATTACGCTATTGGCCAGTTTCTTGCGGAAGCAAAAACAAAACCTTGGTTCAAAGATACGATTTTTGTTTTCCTCGCTGACCATTGCGCTGGCAGCGCAGGAAAGGAAGACTTGCCCGTGGAGAACTATCACATTCCGCTGTGGATCTACGCACCCGGCATTGTGGAAGCACACGAATCTGCACAACTGGCCAGCCAGATTGATGTTGCCCCTACTGTTCTGGGTTTGTTGAACATGGATTATGTATCCACTTTTTATGGACGAAACCTGTTACAACAAAACGATGCACCCAACCGCGTATTGATTGGCAATTACCAGCATCTCGGCCTGTTTGATGGCAAGGATCTAGCCATTCTCAGCCCAGGCAAAGCTATACGCAAACACCTGGATGCATTGGGCGAAAGCAGGGAAACAGTGGCTGGCCATGATGATCCACTGATCATGCGCGCTATCAGCTATTACCAGTCAGCCAGCACCGCGTACAAGGAACACTTGCTTGCATGGCAACAACCTGGCAAACCGCATCCTGTGGTTGCCCACTAACTGATTTCCAACAAAATGCAGGACGAAGTGCATGTCTTGTGAGCGGAGTGTCACACCTGCTGCTTTCAATACGACACTGGCTCTTGGCATCCCGATTTTTATGATGGCGTTGCTGGCATTTTTCGAGCCCTCACAACTGGATCTCTGGCTGGCAGACTGGATGTATAGGCCTGGCGTCGGCTTTATCGGCGCAAAAAGTTTTTTCCTCGAAGATATATTGCATGATCGCGTCAAGGAAGCGGTTATCGGCATAGTGGTGATACTTTTCACCGGATTGCTGGCAAGTTTTATCTTTCCATCAACAATAAAGATCGAGCGCAGGCGATGGTGTTATGTCGTTGTTTCTATGGTCATCGCCAGCAGCCTGATCACACCACTCAAAAGGCTTACCGAAGTCCATTGCCCATGGAGCCTCAGTCGCTACGGCGGTGCAGAAACCTATTCACCCGTCATGGAGAAACGCGCACCTGCTGTAGAAAAATCCGGGCAGTGTTGGCCTGCTGGTCATGCCTCTTCCGGCTTTATACTTTTTGCACTGTTCTTTGCGCTGCGCGATACCCGCCCTCGTGCAGCGCGGGTGATGCTGGCCACTGCTATCACCCTGGGAATCACACTGTCAGTGAGTAGAATGCTGCAAGGTGCTCATTTCCTATCCCACAACCTCTGGACAGCGCTGATTGACTGGCTGGTGTGTGCCACACTTTATCGACTGATGTTGTACCGGCCTGCAACGGGGGAATGTCGCCAAATGACGGTTTCCGTTACGATGGATACCCAGCAAATATAGGCAGCGCTTTCATGGAATGGGCACCACATGTCACCGTCGCTACAGTCGTCGAGCGGGATGGCACATTCCTGCTCGTCCATGAATACGACACTTTTCGCCAGCAGATGGTCTACAACCAGCCAGCTGGGCACTGGGACGAGGGGGAAACGCTGCTGGCCGGAGCCATACGCGAAACGCGTGAAGAAACCGCCTGGCAGGTAGAGGTGACACACTGGCTGGGGCTCTACAGCTATCTTGCCCCCAGCAACGGCTATATGTACCTTCGCGTAGCGTTTGTGGGTGAACCCAGGGCATTCCTGGATACCCCGCTGGACGAAGGCATCCGTGAAGCCGTATGGCTAGACTACGAAACGATTGCCGCGAAAGATGCCGCCGGGGAATTGCGCAGCCCACTGGTGCGAAAGGTGATCGATGATTACCGCGCCGGGCGGCGTTTGTCGCTTGAATCCCTGTATGAGCATACACCGGTATAATGCCGGTTCACGTATTACAAATACCCAATGCCATAAGCCCCATGCCGCAGGAAAACTGACTCCATGAAGCGACTAGCAGACCACGTCAACTCGCGCGATAACAATTTCAATTTGCTGCGGTTTATTGCCGCCAGCATGGTGCTATGGGGCCACAGCTGGCCACTGACGTCATCGGGCAATGATCCACTAGCAGTAGCGTTTGAAATACCAGCCCCGCACATGGCGGTTGATATTTTCTTCGGAATCAGCGGTTTTCTGGTCACCAGCAGTCTGCTGTCCCGGAAAAATGTAGTGGTTTTCTCTCTTGCGAGACTGCTTCGACTGGTGCCAGGACTATTTATATCAACCCTGCTTACCGTGTTCTGTATCGGCTTGTACTTTACAACATTGCCAATAGATGAATATTTAAGACATCCGGATATTTATCAATACATCTGGGTCAACTCCACGCTTCTACAAACCCAGGTATCTCTGCCAGGCGTATTTGATGGCGGTGTAAATGGATCCCTATGGACTCTGCCCTATGAATTCAAAATGTATTCTGTGCTCGCCTGTATCGGGCTGCTGGTTTACGTTTGGCCGCGACTGTTACCCGAGCGCTTTGCAGGAATTATCATAGTTGCTATTGCAGTGACGGCAAACACTGGACTATTGCTGGTAGCCTATGGATCTATACCATTGTCTCAGGAATTGTTATCGCATCTTTCGCTGGAATACTGGCGCTTCTATGCAACATTTTTCTTTGGCGGAGCATTCTTTGTATTACGCCGGTATATTCCCCTGAATTTTTTCATTATCGGCCTGATAGCTGTTGCGGTATACACATCAAAGAGAATCTTTATTCCAGATACTTTCTATATTTGCCTATTTGGCGCTGTATACCATCTTTGCCTGGTCTATGTAGCACTTTACTTTTCCTATCTTCCAGGAAAATTTATCAGAAAGTTCAACAAACTGGGCGACTACTCCTACGGCATCTACATTTATGCCTTTCCAATCCAACAGTCGGTATTGGCTTTAGGCTTAGCCACTACGCCAAACCAACTGTTTCTATGGGCTTTTCCACCCACCCTGTTGCTGGCGATACTGTCATGGCATTTTATTGAAAAGCCGGCATTATCACTCAGGCACATTTCAAAACCTGCTCCCAAGTCTGTGTGAATCATGGCGCTATGACCAAAGTTATAGTCGGCATGTCCGGCGGCGTGGATTCTTCTGTTGCAGCACTGCTATTACAACAGCAGGGGCACGACGTGGAAGGCCTGTTCATGAAAAACTGGGATGAAGATGATGGCAGTGAATATTGCACAGCAAAGTCCGATCTGGCTGATGCACAGGCGGTTGCGGATAAACTCGGCATAAAACTGCACACTGCCAATTTTGCCAGTGAATACTGGGATAACGTATTCGAACACTTTCTTGCAGAATACAAAGCGGGCCGCACACCGAATCCGGATATCCTTTGCAACCGGGAAATTAAATTCAAGGTATTCCTGGATTATGCCACCCTGCTTGGCGCGGAGAAAATTGCAACAGGGCACTACTGCCGCGTAAGACACATAAATGGAAGAACAACCTTATTGAAAGGTCTTGATCCCAATAAAGACCAGAGTTACTTTTTGCATGCCGTCATGGAATCCGCCTTGTCCAGGACGCTCTTCCCCATCGGCGAACTTGAAAAACCGGCAGTGCGGACACTGGCAGAAGAGAATAAGTTGGTCACTGCAAAGAAAAAAGATTCTACCGGTATCTGTTTTATTGGCGAACGGCGTTTCAAGGATTTTCTGGAGCAATATCTGCCCGCGCAACCCGGCGATATAAAAACCATTGACGGCAATGTTATCGGGCAACACAGCGGGTTGATGTACTACACCATTGGCCAACGCCAGGGGCTAGGCATTGGCGGCATCAAGGACAGCCCTGAAGAACCCTGGTATGTCTCTGCAAAGGATCTGGAAAACAACACATTGGTAGTGGCACAAGGTGATCACCCCTCACTGTATGCACCTGCACTGGAGTGTTCACAGCTTCACTGGATAAGCCATGAACCGCCCTCTACCTCTTCTGCCCTGTATTGCAAGATCCGGTATCGCCAGCAAGACCAGCTTTGCCGTATCACTGAACTGCCTAATGGACGATTATTTGTAGCCTTCGATGAAGCGCAGCGCGCCATTACACCGGGACAATCCATTGTCTTTTATGATGGCGACACCTGTCTTGGTGGTGGCATCATCGAGAACAGCAGTAAACACTATTCAACATCACTGGAGAATGCATGAGTCAGGCCTCAATCAGCGATCAGGCACTTGCCCTGGCAGGTATCGCACAAGCAGCCACACTTGCCAGCCAACTGGCACGCGAAGGCGTAGCTGACAGCAAGGCAATGGCAGGCACTGTGCACAGCATCCTGATGCTGGACGCTCCCGATACAGAAAGTATTTTCATTGACCGCAGCCACCTCCGCCCCGGCCTACAGGCTGTACGGGATGCATTTGAGCGCGACACAGCCACCAATGCAGAGATCCTGCGTTACTGTGCCAGTTTGTTGCACCTGCAACGCCAGCTGGCAAAAAACAACCCGATGCTCGATACCATTCGCCGGCGCATCCTGCAAATTCAGAAGCAGGCAGATATGCATGGCAGTGAAACCAGCACCCAGGTCATCAGCAGTATTGCCGCGCTATATGCCGATACGTTGAGCACGTTCAAGTTCCGCATCCAGATCAATGGCAACCCGCAACACCTGCAACAGGAAAATGTTGCCAACCAGATCCGCACGGTACTGCTGGGCGGCATTCGTTCCGTGATGCTATGGCGACAGCTGGGTGGCTCACGATTGGATTTCGTTTTCAAACGCAAGCCCATATACAACGCAACCATTGCATTGCTGGAAAACCCACCACTGTGAACAATACGATAAAAACGAGGGCAGAATGAAATTTGCCCTGCTGGTCACCGCAGCGCCATTCAGCACACAAGGNNCGCGGCTATCCAAAACGGCCACTCTATCGAACGTATATTTTTTTTCCGCGATGGCGTACACAACGCCAATGCTTTTTCTATTGCACCGCAAGATGAAACCAATATTCCATCAGAGTGGCAGACGTTCTGCCAGAATAATTCAATAGACGCTGTAGCCTGTGTTTCTGCAGCATTAAGGCGTGGCATTGTCGATACACGCGAAAGCCAGCGACACAACCTCGCAGCAGGCAACCTCACAGCAGGCAACCTTGCTGCAGGCATGCAAATTGGCGGCCTTGGCTTGCTGACTGATGCCATCATCAACGCTGACCGCGTNNGATGCCTGGCGCAATCAAGACAGTATTATTTATCCTGCACAGTGCACCTTACGGCAGCTCCACCGCACGCGAGACGCTTGATGCTGCACTGGCCGCTGCTGCATTCGAACAGAATGTGCAGTTGCTCTTTATAGGCGATGGCGTATGGCATTTATTGCCGAACCAGCAGGCCAGCGCACTTGCCAGCAAAGACACCGGGAAAATGTTACAGGCGCTGGGTTATTACGATATCAGTGATGTATTTGCGGATAGTGTTTCACTGGATGAACGTCAATTGACAGGCGAATCGCTGGCTATTACTGCAAAGGTTCTTGATAAAAATACCTTGCAGGAAATAGTGCGGAAAGCTGACTGTGTGATTTCACTATGACAGATATAAATAAAACCTTGCACACACTCAATTGTACGGTGCGGGAATACCCGGCCACACTCCAGCGACTTCTATTATGTGCGTCTGCTGACGACAGCCTATTGCTCATTGAAAACGGCGTCTACAACCTAACCGACGCAACTGCATTGGCGGCAATATCGCGCAGCCAGTTGAAGCTCTATTGCCTGAACGCAGACTTGCTAGCCAGAGGGCTGAGTAATATGCCAATGGATAGCGCCACTGTTGTTGATGAGAATGGGTTTGTTGAACTCGCGTGCAGCCATCAGAAAGTTATCAGCTGGTTTGTATGAAGCGCGACGCAGAAGGCTTTCTTTGCAATCTGGCCGACTGGAATTCTGAAGTGGCAGGCATTATTGCAACAGAAGAAGGCATTACGTTGACAGATGCACACCACGAAGTTATTCATGCCTTGCGTGATTTTTATGCAAAATTCGGTTTATCACCCGCCATGCGGCCATTTACCAAGTATTTGAAAGAAAAACTGGGAAAAGAAAAAGCTACCAGCATTTATTTGCTGCAACTGTTCCCTGGCAGTCCTGCAAAAATTGCTGCAAAAATTGCCGGGCTTCCAANNGACAACTGCCTTTGATCACACACAGTAAAAATATCAGCAAGGCCTTGCCAAGAGCACTATGGACTGGTCCGGGAAGGGATTCTGCAGCAATACACTTGCTGCGCAGGCAGGCACAATAGCCGCCTGTTCAGATTCCAGCAGACTGGCGCCACAGACTACCCGGCCGGCCACTGTCATCAACAACACATAATCCTTCCCTGTTTCACACAAGATTGATGCATTCGTATCCAGATAAATACGCTGAACCACAAAATCATCAAACTGTACAATTTGCTCAACCTTTACGCCGTTCTCATGCTGCAATACCGGAAATGGCGCATCTGGCGGCGTTTGTAATTGCACAAGTTTCAGCGCTTCATCAGTATCCCAATGGTCTTGCGTCAAAACTTTTTGCGCAAATGAAAGAATCTTTCTCTCATACACAGGCGTCTGGAATTCCACTGTGCGCACGCCATGCTGCAGCGCATGGGGAACCCGCAATGGCACAGCCAGCACATCACCGACGCGAAGATCCTTCATAGCAGTGAATGCTTCAATGGCGGCGCGCAGAAACATTTCGCGTGCAGCAACATCCTTTGGAATACCGACCAGCAATTCCTGCATTTTCACTGCGGGTAACGGTGCCTGCAAGGCAATACCTTCGCTCACGCGCTGTGCATCCAGCTGGCCATCAATTTCTTTACGCACTGCATAATATTCCTGTACTGCAGTGCGATAGGCAGACAGAAAACTCTCATCACTGGAAAATTGCTGGCGCTTTTCTTGCGAAAATCCTAATCGGATAGCGCCTACACCATCCGGCCACGCTCGCCTGTCGATATGCGTGACGATATAGACTTCCCGCTTCTGTTCATGCAATTCAAAATAGAGATCGCCGTAAACTTCATCTGGCAGAGGATCAAGGATCTTGAGTAAATTGGGATGTTCTTGGGAACCAAGAATGCGATGACGATCCACAGCTATCGCCCAGGAAAGCGGCGTTATACCTGTTTCGCTGATAACCTGCGATACGCCACGCGCTTCAATACCGGTGTACCAGATTTCTTGTCCCCATGGCTTGGGGATATGCACGGGCTGCAAACGGAAAGGAAGTGAAAAATCCAGCACAGCAATACCAAGCGCAAGTGCCATCTGCTCTATGCTATTGCCCTGCTCTGCCAAATGCTGCAACGCTTCGCACTGATCACTGATGCATGCCCGTCGAATATCACCGCTCGCCGAGAGCTCACACACGGCAAGCAATGGCAAGACAGGTTTGCCTGGCAGATAATATTGTTCGAATGCAATGCTGAGTATTTTCACTGGCCAGCGTTCGCCAAATCAGTCCAGGCGTTCTATGACAGTGGAAATACCCTGCCCCAATCCGATACACATCGTCGCCAACCCCAAAGTGGCATCTTTTCTTTCCAGCACATTCAGCAAAGTACCTGTGATGCGCGCGCCAGAACAACCCAATGGGTGGCCCAGCGCAATCGCGCCGCCATGAATGTTGACTTTGCTATCAAAATTATCGGCAAGGCCAAGGCCTTTCAACACTGCCAGTGACTGCGCTGCAAACGCCTCATTGAGTTCGATGTAGTCGATATCATTGAGCGTCAATCCAGCATTTTTTAGCAGTTTCTCTGTAGAAGGCACCGGACCATAACCCATGATAGATGGATCAACACCCGCTACAGCCATGCCAATCACACGCGCACGCGGCCTGAGACCAAGTTGCCTGGCTGTTTCAGCTGCCATGACNNATGCAGGCTTGAGCTTTGCCAGTGATTCCATGGTGGTGTCTTCGCGAATGGTTTCATCTTGCGTCAGCAGCATTTTCATTCCGCGTGTGTCATGCCCTTCAATGGCAATAATTTCATGATCGAAGTGGCCTTGCGACCGAGCTGCCGCCGCGCGCGCATGCGACCTGACAGCAAACGCATCCTGCTGCTCGCGTGTAATCCCGTGCAAGATAGCCAGATATTCCGCGGTTAATCCCATCATACCGGCTGCTTTTGCCAATTTTTTACTGGCTTGTGGATTCGGTTCAAGACCGTAATCCATCGGCACATGCCCCATATGCTCTACGCCACCAATCAGGAAAATATCACCGTTGTGACTGGCAATATTGGCACTGGCAATATGCAGGGCAGACATCGACGAACCACACAAACGGTTTATCGTCTGTGCTGGCACTGTAAACGGAATGCGTGTGACCATGCTGATCATACGCCCGACATTCCAGCCTTGCTCTTTGGTCTGGTTAACGCAACCCCAGATCACGTCGTCAATGGTGGCAGGATCAAGTTGCGGATTGCGGTCCAGCAATTTATTGACAAGTTCTGCAGAAATGTTATCGCCGCGACGCAAGCGAAATGCACCGTCTTTCGAGCGGGCCATGGGGGTACGTGCAAAATCCACGATCACCGCATCACGAGGCTGGAGTGTACTGCCTGCTTTACTCATACTCATCTCACTCTCCTCCACTTACGCAAAATATTTCTGGTCAGCGGCGGCCATCGCGCGCTGGCTGGCAGTAGGTTCGTACAACTTGCCAAGTGCTGTATGGCGATCTGCCATGTCTACAAATACTTTCATACCGATAGCATCCATCCAGCGGCACACACCGCCACGGAATACAGGAAAACCCAGACCATAAATCAGTGACAGATCTGCTTCAGCAGCGCTCTCCACAATGTTTTCATCAAGGCAACGCGCCATCTCGGTACACATCGGCACCATCATGCGCGCAATAATTTCCTCCTCAGAATACTCTTTACGGGCAGAAACATGTGGCGCCAACAGCGCATAGACTTCATCGGTTGCCACTTTTACAGGCTTGCCGCGCTTGTCTTTTTCATGACTGTAGAAACCGACATTATTTTTCTGGCCAAGACGCTTGTTGTCATACATTACCTCCAGCGCGGTCTTGAATCCGGGAGCCATACGATCCGGAAACCCTTCAGCCAGAACATGCGCGGCATGCACGCACGTATCAATCCCCACCACATCACACAAGAAAGCAGGCCCCATTGGCCAGCCCCATTTTTCCATTACGCTATCAATTTGCTGGAAGTCAGCGCCGTCTTTCACCAGCTGCACAAAACCGGCGAAGTACGGAAACAATACGCGATTGACAAGAAACCCGGGGCAATCATTGACCACGATGGCTTTCTTGCCCATAGCATTGGCATATGCCACTGTGCGCGCAATCGCTTCTTCTGATGTCTTCTTGCCACGAATCACTTCTACCAAGGGCATCGCGTGTACAGGATTAAAGAAGTGCATCCCGCAAAAATTCTGCGGACGCTGCAGACTGTCTGCCAGGTAGGAAATGGAAATGGTGGACGTATTCGACGTGATAATTGCATCATCCGAAACATATTTTTCCACTTCACTCAATACGGCCTGTTTCACTTTTGGATTTTCGACAACAGCCTCTACAACGATATCAACACTCCTGACCGGATCATATGTCAGCGTTGGCACGATACGGTTCAAGGTCTCGCCCATGGCAGCGGGCTTCATTCGCCCTTTCTCGACTTGCTTGGTCAGCAGCTTGTTCGCTTCTGCCAACCCGAGATCCAGTCCTGCCTGCGCAATATCTTTCATGACAATCGGCGTGCCCTTGTAAGCAGACTGATAGGCAATACCACCACCCATGATGCCGGCACCCAACACAGCCGCATGCGCCACTTTCTTGCTGGCTTTTTTCTCCCAGCCTTTTGCCGTTTTCGCTAACAACTGGTCATTCAGAAAAATACCGATCAATGCCTGTGCTTGTGGTGTACGCGCCACAGAAAGAAATGCAGATGTTTCTATTTTCAGTGCAGCCAATCGTCCACACTTGCCGGCTTTCTCCATGGCGTTAACGGCTGCCATGGGTGCCGGAAAATGTTTGCCCGCTTGCGCAGCCACCACGGACTTCCCGGTGGTGAAAGCCATCATCAGTTCAATATCATTCAGCGCCAATGCGCCGGTTTTATCTGCGCGGCGCGTTTTGTAATCAAAAACGCCGCTGGCAGCCTTGCTGCACAGGTCAAATGCCGCTTCACGCAATAAATCTCCTGTGACAACCGCATCCACAGCGCCCAGTTCCAGTGCGGTAGACGGCTTCTGTTCACCAGCACCGGCAATCCACTCAATCGCGTGATCTACACCAATCAGCCGTGGCAAACGCACAGTGCCACCAAAACCCGGGATGATGCCCAGCTTTGTTTCCGGCAAGCCGATTTTTGCTGCGTCACTCATGACACGGAAATCACAGGCCAGACACACCTCAAGACCACCACCCAGCGCATAGCCATTGATAGCCGCCACAGTCGGATACGGGAGGTCTTCAATCTGGCTGAAAATGGCATTCGCGCGGTCAAGGTAGCCGGCAATTGCATCATCGCCCAAGGCAAACAGGCCGGTAAATTCAGTGATATCTGCACCAACGATAAATACCGGCTTGGCACTGGTCAGGACCAGCCCCCGGATTCCTGCCACTGCACCCAGCGCTGCCACCGCCTGTGCAAGCTCCTCCAGCGTCGCCACATTGAACTTGTTGATGGACTCGCCTGCCAAGTCGAATTGTAGCTCTACGATCCCGTCTGCCTGCTGCGAAACCTTGATAGCATTACCCTGGAAGATCATTGTCTGCCCTCTATAAAAACACTGTTACCAAAGGATGCAAGGATAGCTGTTTTACCAGCCTGAAAACACTGCTACAGTCTGGTACGACAACAGACACAGTCACACATCTACCACCATGCGCAGCCTGCTGACCAATATCTGCATAAGCCTGTTTTCCCTCATGCTCATACTGGGTGTGTGTGAAGGCAGTTTCCGGCTATTGCAACATTACGGTGTTCTGCCTGTATTCAGCAAAAAACTGATCGACAAAGGCGACACACCCAATAAAAATGTGAACGCAAAACTGGTCAAAAGCAGCAACCCTGTCCTGTTTATGGAGTTTGACCGCCAGGATCCGAATATCAACAATGCCGGTTTCCGTGGTGCCGATTTTGTACTGCAAAAGCAAGCTGACACAACGCGGATTGCAATCCTGGGGGATTCAGTTGCCTATGGATATAGCGTGCCGCTTGAGCAGACATTCGCACGCTTGCTGGAGAAAAAACTGAACGAAAATGGACGCCATATTGAAGTGCTGAATTTTGCCGTAAATGGTTATAGCACTATTGCAGAACTCGAACTCTACAAGACCCGTGTCAGGGAATACAAACCAGACATTGTCTTACTGGCCTACGTGCTGAATGATCCATTACCTGCTGCTTTTGTAGTCCAGAGTGTTGGCAGCGCACGCAAACAAACCGATTATTTCAAACAGCTTTCCCACTACAGCCAGTTTGGCGCATGGGTCTATTTACGCTGGCAAACCCTGACACAACCGATGGATCGACAAAGAAATTACCAGGCCATGTATAAAAACCCGGACAGTTTGGCCAACACGCAAAACGCCCTTGCAGAACTGGCTACACTTGCCAGGGAAGATGAAACAAGACTGGGAGCTGTGATATTTCCGTTATTGCTCGATTTCAACGCCTATCCGATGAAGGAAATACACCGGCAGGTGGGCGCTTCTTTTCAATCTGCAGGCATCCCTTATATCGATTTATTGGCCGACTTCAGCAAGATACCCTATATGGCACTACGGCCTCACCCGAATGATGACACGCACCCGAATGCAACCGGCCATGAGATTGCCGCAAGGAAAATAGCGCAATTCGTTGAAGAACAACTGATCCGGCAATAATTACCCAGCAGCAATAATTATCCAGCAGCAATAACAGGCACTCCGCTATGGAAGCGGAACTCACTATCAGCACTCTCAACCAGCTCGCGTTCACGCTCAAGAAAAAACATCACCCGGTCATCAATGTCTGCCGATGTGCAGGATTTGGCCAGCGCAAGATAATCCATGAAATGACGGGATTCAGATTGCAGCAATGAACANNTCACAGGAACGCGCCTCGATAATCGCTCCCATGATCAAGGTATCCACTAACCTCTCAGGGTCTCGCTTGTGTACATGCATATGCAGGCTGGATGCGTAGCGCGAGGCAGTCACATGCTCATACGCTATACCACGCTTTTTCATGATGGCAATCACTTGCTCAAAATGCCGCAATTCCTCCCGCGCCAGGCGGGACATCTTGTTCAGCAACTCAAAATGATCTGTGTGGCGATACATCAGGCCCAGCGCAGTCGATGCTGCTTTTTTTTCACAATTCGCATGATCGATCAACAGAATTGCCTGCTCTTGTAACGCACGCTCTATCCATGCCTGCGGTGTACGGCATAGCAAAAAATCAGTAATCGGCGTGATATCGACAATCATGGCATAGACCCGGCAACAATCATTCTGGACTACAACGGAGCATGCTGGAAATAGCGCTCGTAATGCCCGCACGACAATTCATAAAACTCTTTCTCGATGGCATCACGCAACTCACGAAGATTTTTTCCTTGCGCCCGCTCACATAAAGCAAGCCCGAACAATACTGGATCTTCGATCTGGCTAGCGCCTGCTTTCAGCAATTCCACGACCCAACTGGCAGGATAACGATTCTCATCAAAGTTGATCTGTTGCAATTTCAACTGCCGGCGAAGCTGCCCGATATCATCAATCACCAACCAACGCGCCACAATCTGCCCCAACAACACATCAATGCGTTGCAGCACAGCACGTCGCTCATCTTGTGTGTAACGGTTCCAGGCAATGACTTCATGGGAAAAACGCTTGCAACCACGGCAAACCGTATCGCCGATTCCTGTGGAGCAAACCCCGATACACGGGGTCTTTACAAGCGTTGATTTTCCCACTTTTCACCGTTACTTGATGACGGACATGCCGCCCATATAGGGACGCAATACTTCTGGCACAGTGATGGAACCGTTACCGTTCTGGTAATTCTCGATAATCGCTACCAGCGTGCGCCCGACAGCAAGCCCGGAACCATTCAGCGTGTGCAACAGCTCAGGTTTTCTGGTGTCAGGATTGCGCCAGCGCGCTTGCAGGCGACGCGCCTGAAAGTCCTTGAAATTACTGCAGGAAGAAATTTCACGATAGGTATTTTGCGCTGGAAGCCATACTTCTATGTCATAGGTTTTTGCACTGGAAAATCCCATGTCGCCACCACATAGCACTATTGTGCGATATGGCAGTTCCAGCAGCTGCAGAATTTTCTCTGCATCGGCTGTCAAGCCTTCCAGTGCCGCCATTGAATCCTGCGGACGAGTAAGCTGTACGAGTTCTACTTTTTCAAACTGGTGCTGCCTGATCATTCCCCGTGTATCACGGCCATAACTGCCCGCTTCGCTGCGGAAACAAGGCGTGTGGCATACATATCTGGCAGGAATATCCTTATCCTCGAGAATGCTGTCCCTCACGATATTGGTAACAGGCACTTCGGCAGTCGGAATCAGGTAGTACTGCTGCTCACCAGAGAGCTTGAACAGATCCTCCTCAAATTTTGGCAGCTGGCCAGTGCCGCGCAGTGAATCCGCATTGACCATAAATGGCACATACACTTCCTGGTATCCATGCTGCTGCGTGTGCGTATCCAGCATGAACTGGATCAATGCCCGGTGCATACGCGCCATGCTGTTTTTCATCACAACAAAACGTGAACCGGTAATTTTTGCCGCTGTTTCAAAATCCAGCATACCCAGCGATTCACCAAGATCTACATGGTCACGCGCCGGGTACTCGAACGACTTTGGTGTGCCCCAGCGCCGGACTTCGATATTGTCGCTCTCATCCTTTCCGGCTGGCACGCTGTCATCAGGCATGTTGGGCACCAGCAACAGGAAGTTTTCCAGATCCGCCTGTACCAGCTTAAGTTCATCCTGCATGGCATTGAGCTCATCGCCCATACTGTTGACTTGCGTCATCAAGGCGTTGACATCTTCACCAGCTGCTTTGGCCTTGCCTATATTCTTTGACAGATTATTTTTGTCAGCCTGCAGGGTCTCTGAACGGGTCTGCAATTCCTTGCGGCGATTTTCAAGCAGATCAAATGCAGCCACATCAAGCTTATAGCCATTGCGCTTTGCCAGCGCATTGTTGACGCTATTGATATCTGAACGCAGTAATTTGGGATCCAGCATAAAACTCTCTCAATACAAAAATTAAAAAATCAGATCGACCGGGCAATAACAATGCCAATTGCTGTGGAGGCAAAACACAGCAACGTTGTGGAGACCACATAGCTACCAGCCAGCATCCACTGCCCTGCCTGCATCAAACGGACACAATCCAGTGAAAATGCAGAATATGTGGTAAAGGCGCCAAGAAAACCGATAGACAGCAAGTGTTGCTGGGGAATACTCAGCCATTGCCGTTCATGCGCCACAGCAAACACAAACCCTGCCAACAGCGAACCGATGATATTCACACCCAGTATCACCCATGGAAAAGCGGTTTTTCTTGTCACATCTTCAAATATAACCATCAGCGCATAACGTGATAATGCGCCGGAAACACCACCCACTGCGACCATCAGCCAATTCATTTTTTGCCTCCCTTGCCCTGCACTGGATAACGCTGCCAGCCACTATTCTGGTTCAGCTGTGCAAGATGCGCCAGTTTGTCACCAATTTTTTGTTCCAGCCCCCTGGATGAAGGCTGGTAAAAACATGCGCCATGCAATTTTTCATGCAGCTCTGGTGGAAAGTAGGAATCACCCGGCACAAAAGCATCGGGGAAATCATGGGCATAGCGGTAATCAACACCATACCCCAGGTCTTTCATCAGGTTGGTGGGTGCATTGCGGATATGCATCGGCACATCATACGCCGGCGCATTCGCCACCAGCTGTCGCGCCTGATTGAATGCAACATAGACAGCATTGCTTTTCGGCGCGCAAGCCATGTAGATCACCGCTTGCGCCAATGTCAGCTCCGATTCCGGGCTTCCCAATCGCTCAACCACATCCCATGCGTTCAATGCGATCTGTAAAGCACGCGGATCTGCATTGCCAATATCTTCACTCGCCATACGCACAACACGGCGCGCAACATAGAGTGGATCACAACCGCCATCGAGCATACGCAGGCACCAGTACAGTGCCGCATCCGGCGAAGAGCCACGCACCGCTTTGTGCAAGGCAGAAATCTGGTCATGGAAAATTTCACCGCCTTTATCAAAACGGTGGATGTTACCCTGCAGTATATGCCCCAGTGTTTTTTCTGTGACCAACAAACCACCAGCTGGATCCGCTTCTGCAATATCTGCTGCCATTTCCAGCAGATTTAAAGCCGTACGCGCATCACCTTGCGCCGCCCGCACCATGATCTGCAGCGCCTCAGGCCCAATACTGACGCGCTGTTTTTGTAGCACGGTATCACCGGCCAGCGCATTGTTCACCACTTGTCGCAACTCATCCTCGGTCAACGATTGCAGCACATAGACGCGGCAACGGGACAATATGGCATTATTCAATTCAAACGATGGATTTTCGGTTGTCGCGCCAATAAAGATAACTGTGCCGTCTTCAATATAAGGCAGAAAAGCATCCTGCTGTGATTTGTTGAAACGGTGCACTTCATCCACAAACAGCAGCGTTTGTTTCTGCCACTGATCCCTCATCAAGCGCGCCTCTTCCATCGCAGCACGAATATCTTTCACGCCAGCGAACACAGCCGAGATAGCAATAAAATGGACATTGACATGCGCAGCCAGCAATCTCGCCAACGTGGTTTTGCCAACGCCTGGCGGCCCCCAGAAAATCATGGAATGCAGATGGCCTTTCTCGATTACTTCACGCAGCGCCTTGCCAGGTGCCAGCAAATGGGACTNNTCCAGTGTTTGCGGGCGCTGTCGTGCCGCCAGCGGCTGTGCAGCGGTTGTATTCCGTGCTTGGCTCAACAGATCGCTCATCGACAGGCTCTTGCCATTATTTTGCTTGTAACACTTCAACACCGGCAGGTGGCACAAACCGGAACTGGCTATTATCAATGGCTGGATTGATAGATACCTTGCTGAAATAGATAGTTGTTTTTTGCTGCATGGCATCCCGTATGGTCATACTGACCGGAATATTTTTCTCAAACGTCATTTCCAGCGATTCAAACAGGTCCCCCTGCTTGTTTTTTGGCAGCAAACGGAAACCTTCTGCCACGTCTCCAAGCTTCTCCACAGTAAACTGCTGACTAATGACTGCTGCATTGCCCGCGAACAACNNTATAGTTTTCTTCAAACGGCTTGATGGCAACCTGTGCCAGATCAGGATCGTAAACCCACAATGTCTTGCCATCGGTGACAATTTCCTGCGGATACGGCTCGACAGTTTTCCAGTAAAAACGGTTTGGCTCCTGCGCCTTCAACACACCTTCATTGTGCTGTTGCACAACACCTTTTGCATTGAAGGTGTCCTGTGTGAAATCCGCACTGATGCCTTTGACAGGCGCCAGGATAGACAACAACTCTGACATGGCATCTGCATGCACAGCAAAAGGGGTTATCCATTGACTGAACAGCACCACTAACAACAAACGTCTGGAAATCTTCATTTATACCCCAAAAACTGCACGTTTCTTAACNNCTTAACGAGGACCCATTGGTGACAAAATCTCGCGACTGCCATTGCTGTTCATGGCACTCACCACACCTGCAGCTTCCATGGCTTCCACCAGTCTTGCGGCGCGGTTATAGCCAATCTGGAATTTTCTCTGCACCGAAGAAATCGATGCTTTACGCGACTCCAGCACAAATGCTACGGCCTTGTCATACAACACATCGGATTCAGGATCGCCACCTTCACCACCCTCTTCATCACCACTGGAGAAGCCGGGCACAAATACACTGGTCTGCTCCTGCATGATTTCTTCCAGATAATCTGGCGCGCCACGTCGCTTCCAGTCTTCCACAACACTGTGCACTTCATGATCATCCACAAACGCACCATGCACACGGATAGGCACCGGGCTACCGGGAGGTAAATACAACATGTCACCGTGACCCAGCAGTTGCTCTGCGCCACCCTGGTCAATAATCGTGCGCGAATCAATTTTGGACGAGACTTGAAAGGCAATGCGTGTTGGAATATTGGCCTTGATCAAACCGGTAATAACATCAACGGATGGGCGTTGTGTAGCAAGGATCAGATGGATACCGGCAGCGCGCGCTTTTTGTGCAATACGCGCAATCAGTTGTTCTACTTTTTTACCGACGATCATCATCATGTCGGCAAATTCATCGATCACGATGACAATGTACGGAAGTTTTTCCAGCAATGGCGCAGTCTGTTGATCGACAGGTGTAAATGCCATCGGATCGGGTCGCCAGACGGGATCAACTATCGGTTGGCCTGCCGCTTTGGCATCCATAACTTTCTTGTTATAGCCAGCGAGGTTACGCACGCCGAGTGCAGCCATCAACTTGTAGCGGCGTTCCATTTCGCCTACCGACCAGCGCAAGGCATTGGCGGCGTCTTTCATGTCGGTCACTACCGGCGTCAACAAATGCGGAATACCCTCGTAAACGGATAACTCCAGCATTTTCGGGTCGACCAGAATCAACCGCACGTCATCCGGGCCCGCCTTGAACAGTAAACTCATCAGCATGGTATTCACGCCAACGGATTTACCGGAGCCTGTTGTTCCCGCCACCAGTAAATGCGGCATTTTCGCCAGATCTGCCATCACAGGGCTGCCTGCAATGTCGTGCCCCAAGGCCAGCGTTAACGGACTTTTTGATTCGTCATATGCGTTGGACGCCAGCACATCACCCAGACGTACCATTTCGGACTGTTCATTGGGCACTTCTATGCCGACATAGGATTTGCCGGGAATCACTTCCACAACACGCACGCTGATCACAGCCAATGAACGCGCAAGGTCTTTGGCCAATCCGGAAATGCGGCTTGCCTTGATACCCGCAGCAGGCTGGATTTCAAACCGCGTGATAACCGGGCCAGGCTGTACAGACACCACTTCTGCACTCACACCAAAATCCTGCAGCTTGATTTCCAGCAAGCGCGACATGGCTTCTACAGAATCCTGTGAATACCCGCGCTTGTCTGCCAGCTGCGCCCGTTCCAGTAAACCGATGGCAGGCAACTCACCGGCCAATAATTCTGTATCTGCAAACAGTTTTGTCTGTTTTACTTTCACAACACGTTTGCTGGGTTGCGCCTTTTCTATCATGGCCGGCGGCGGTGCCACGATAATCGGCGCAGGCGTCTTGCGTTTTGACATGCGCAGCTTGTGTGCATCCATGGTGCGTTGCCGTTCTTCGCGCGCACCTTCACCACTGCGACGCTCTTCACGGTCGCGCTGTACATCCATAACAGATGATCGCGAACGATCGATAATGCCCAAGGTGAGGCGACCTGTTTCATCAATCAGCCACAACCAGGAAAGATCCGTAAAAATCGTGAGGCCAAAGAGAAATACTGCCAGCAGCAGCAACGTCGCGCCAAACAAACCCAACAAATGTTCTGCTGCTTCCGCAACGCCCTGCCCGATCAATCCGCCACTGGAAAATGGCAATTCACTGGCTGCCGTGGTGGGCCACTGCAATGTAGAGATGCCTGTACCAGCCACCATGACCAATATCAAACCAATACAACGCAATGCGAGCATGGTGGCATCCAGTGGTTCCAACCGGTGCCGTTGGCGCAGGCGCAGCAAGCTGTACACCGACAACAACACAGGAAACAGGTACGCCAACCGGCCAAACAACGAAAACAGGATGTCCGCCATCCAGGCGCCAAGAAAACCGCCGAGATTATGGATCTGGCCTTCAAAATTGACGACCGAACCCGTGCTGGACCAACCCGGATCCCCACTGCTATACGTAGCCAGCGAAGCAAATACAAACACAATAAAACACGCCAGCAACAACAGGCCGATTTCACGCACACCACGGGCCAGCGCAAGATTCACGCGCGACGGGATTGTATGCTGGGGGCGAAACGAAGCCTCAAGTGGAAGCCTGCGTTCGCGAGCAGAGACTTTGCCTGCAGGCCTGGCCACA
>DDBK01000013.1 GCA_002333095.1 Cellvibrionales bacterium UBA2034 | reverse complement strand
AGCGGTTGCCGCCAAATATTTTGGTGCTGAAAAAGTCATCGTGGTGGATCTTTCTGAGAGTCGTCTTGCTGTGGCCGAAAAACTGGGCATGATCACGTTCAAGCCGGATACCGGCAAACTGAAACATTTTCTGCGCGAGCAGCATGGCATCGTTACCAATGATGTACGGCTGGGGAAACAACCGGGTACTGATGTATTCATCGAAGCGACAGGTGTCGGCTCCGTGTTCCAGGAGATTTGCGGTATTGCACGCAAAGGTGCGCGCATCGTGGTAGTGGCATTACACTTTGCGCCAGCACAACTGGACATGATTTCGTTGCTGATGAAGGAGTTGCAGATCACCGGCGCCATCGAGTATCCGGTGGAATTTCCGGCGGTGATCGAGATGTTGTCTTCTGGAAAAGTGGATGTGCGGCCGATGATCAGCCATAGCTTTCCGTTGTCGCGTTTCAACGAAGCCTTTGCACAGGCACAGAAACAGAACGAAGCCCTGAAAGTACTGGTGGATTGCCAATCATGAGAGACCCCATTTACAAACATCGTCGCATAGGCCCCGCAGCGGCAGCATTTGACCAGCATTGCGGACGAATTAANNCGAAGCGAATTCCAATGTGTATCTGATTGAAACGCCGGAAGGCGGCATATTGATCAACACCGGTATGGGATTTGAAACGCCAGTGGTTGATCATAACCTGCGAAAATTTTCGCAAGCGCCGATCAGGTATCTCATTTCAACGCAGGGTCATGTCGACCATGTCGGCGGCGTGCAGTATTTCCGTAACCAGTTTCCAGATCTGCAATACATCGCCACTACGGCTAACGAAGAACACCAGAGCTACGATGCGCGCCTGCAAAAATTTCGCGGGGCGCGTTCTGCTTTCCGTTTCCAGGATGATTTCATCCAGGTATTCACCGACTACGCCAAGCATGGCTATACAAAAATTAATGCGCAGGATCGTCCGACTGCCGATATCCGCTTTGAGAATCGCTACGAATTTTCGCTGGGTGGGCTGGACGTGGTGCTGATCGCTGCTGCCGGTGCAGAAACCAACGATTCGCTGATTGTCTGGTTGCCGCAGCACAAGATTGTATTGACTGGCAATCTGTTCGGTTGCCCGTTCGGGCATTTCCCGAATCTGGTGACAATACGTGGCGATCGCTACCGCGATGCATTGACTTGTGCAGCCGCCGCGCAAACGGTGCTGGATCTCAACGCCGACTTGTTACTGTACGGACACCATGAGCCGGTGGCCGGTGCGGATGTGATTCGTGCGGAAGTCACAGCGTATCGCGATGCGGTTTTGTTTGTGCACGATGAGGTTGTGAAGGGTATGAATGCAGGCAAGGCACTGCACACCTTGCAACAGGAAATTACATTGCCTGCTGAGTGCGAAGTGGGACAAGGTTACGGGAAAATCAGCTGGAGCATTCGTGCGATCTGGGAAAGCTATGCCGGCTGGTTCAAACATGAATCGACCACCGAGCTGTACAGTGTTCCGCAGAAAGATATTCATGCCGATCTGGTGGAGCTCGCAGGAGTGGATGCGATGGTCGAGCGAGCCAGACAAAAATATCTGGCAGGAAAAAATGAAGAAGCGCTTCACCTGCTTGATATTGTTCGCAATGCTGAACCGAATCATGCGGGTGCCGCAGCGCTAGCAATCGAGGTGCACGAAAAACTGCTGGAAGATGCCAACACGTTTTGCACAACCGGTAATTTCTGGCTGGTGGGGTGGCTGCAGAACCAGATCAAGTTATTGAAAGGTGGTGTGACAGCGCCACTGTCATTGAAATAGGGCTTGCGATATGACGGCGTTACGAATTACAGATCTCGCGCAACCGCAACTGTCGGAAGCACAGCAGGGTGCGCTGGACGCAACCAAAGACATGGTGGTGGATTTATCGGTCGATGGCATTCTTGCTGATGCGCGGCGCAAGACGCAGCTGGATGACTTCGGGCCACAGGATTTTCTGCGTCGATTGCAATTGTTGTGTGACGAGTGGAGCAGTGATACCGGATTGACCAATATTGGCAAGGTGACATTACGCAATTATTTGGTGCAGTATGCTCGCAACCGCTTGTTGATTCAGGAAATGTTGAAGCAACATCCCGAGATACACGACGAGCAGATCACACGGCCTATTATTGTGTGTGGTTTACCGCGTTCCGGTACTACACACATGCTCAACCTGCTGGCTGCTGACAGTCGCTTGCGCTCACTGCCGTTGTGGGAATCGTATGAGCCAGTGCCGTCGCCACACGATAAGCCGCGCGAGGACGGTGTGGATCCGCGCTACGCCCGCTGCCAGAAAAAATGGGAGATGACGCAGCAGATGACGCCGCTGCTCGCTGCCATGCATCCGATGAATCCGGATCATATCCACGAAGAACTGGAATTGATGAACCCGGATTTTGCTTCATACAATTTCGAATGGCTCACACAATCACCGCTCTGGCGCGACGATTACTACGCGCAGGATCAGACACCGCACTATGAATACATGAAAACGGCGCTCAAACTGTTGCAGTGGCAGGACAGGCAGGCGGGCAGACTGAAGCAGCGCTGGGTGGTG
>DDBK01000126.1 GCA_002333095.1 Cellvibrionales bacterium UBA2034 | reverse complement strand
GAGGTCACGAATCACAGGCAAACCGGGCAATGGACGCACAATAATCTTGTTTGGCAAGCTGTTCAGACTGATCAAACATGCCAATCCATTCTTACCATTGATGTTCATGCCGTCTGAACCACAAATTCCTTCACGGCACGAACGACGGAAACTCAAGGTTTCATCAAGTTTTTTCAACTTGATCAAGGCATCCAGCAACATGCGCTCAGAGCCATCCAGCTCCAGCTCATAGCGCTGCATGTATGGCTCTTTGTCTTTATCCGGATCGTAACGGTAAACTTCAAAAACTCTTTTATCGCTCATCTCAATATTCTCTCGAAACCTGGGATTCAGACGTCTTTAATTAAAAAGTACGCGCCACTGGCGGCACACTGTCTGCCGTCAGTGGCTTCAATTGCACGGGTTTGTAGTCAAGGCGATTACCTTCCTTGTACCACAAGGTGTGCTTCATCCAGTTCACATCGTCACGATTCGGGCAATCATCATGGGCGTGTGCGCCACGGGACTCCTTGCGCGCTGCAGCTGAAATAATTGTGGCTTTGGCAACTTCGATCAGATTATCCAACTCCAGTGCTTCAATACGTGCCGTATTGAACACCTGTGATTTATCATTCAGATGTACATGCGGGATACGCTTCTCCAGCTCGAGAATTTTTGTAACCCCTTCATCCATCAACTTCTGGGTACGGAATACACCAGCATGCGCCTGCATGTCACGCCGGAGATCGTTGGCAATATCCTGAGCGTACTCACCAGACTTGGTATTGTTCAGGCGATCAATACGCGCGAGCGTTGCATCCAGCGCATCTTTCGGCAGAGCTTTGTGCGCAGCAGGAGCATTGCGCACGGTTTCAACAATGTGATTGCCCGCAGCTTTGCCGAATACAATCAGGTCAAGCAGCGAGTTGGTGCCGAGGCGATTAGCGCCGTGAACGGATACACATGCACACTCCCCGATTGCATAGAAACCATTTACCACACTGCGATGATCACCATTTTTTGGCGCGACTACCTGGCCATGGATATTGGTGGGTATACCACCCATCTGGTAATGGATAGTCGGGACAACAGGAATTGGTTCTTTTGTTGCGTCGACATTGGCAAAGTTCTTGCCGATTTCATATACCGATGGCAAGCGCTTCATGATGGTATCAACGCCAAGATGGGTCAGATCCAGTACCACATAGTCCTTGTTTGGACCACAACCGCGCCCTTCCTTGATTTCCTGGTCCATCGAACGCGACACGAAATCACGCGGCGCCAGATCCTTCAGGTTGGGTGCGTAGCGTTCCATAAAACGCTCGCCAGCAGCGTTACGCAAGATACCACCTTCGCCGCGACAGCCCTCTGTCAGAAGCACGCCAGCACCGGCAACGCCCGTCGGGTGAAATTGCCAGAATTCCATGTCCTGCAAAGGAATACCTGCGCGGGCAGCAATACCAAGACCATCACCCGTATTGATGTAGGCATTGGTGGAAGCTGCGTAAATACGACCGGCACCGCCAGTAGCAAACAACGTTGCCTTGGAATGAAAGACGGAAATTTCGCCAGTTTCCAGCTCCATTGCCACCACACCGAGCACATCTCCGTCAGCATCACGCACCAGATCCAGCGCAATCCACTCAACAAAAAATTGCGTGTTTGCTTCAAGGTTTTTTTGGTACAGAGTGTGCAGGAGTGCATGACCTGTACGGTCAGCAGCGGCACAAGCACGTTGCACAGGCTTTTCACCATAATTGGACGTATGGCCACCAAAAGGACGCTGATAAATAGTGCCGTCCGGGTTGCGGTCAAACGGCATCCCCATGTGTTCCAGCTCGTACACAACTTTGGGCGCTTCCTGACACATGAATTCAATGGCGTCCTGATCACCCAACCAATCAGAACCTTTGACGGTGTCGTAAAAATGGTAATGCCAGTTGTCTTCACTCATATTACCGAGAGAAGCGCCAATACCGCCTTGCGCAGCAACCGTGTGTGAACGCGTTGGAAATACTTTTGTCAACACGGCGACTTTCAAACCAGCTTGAGCCAGTTGCAGGGAAGCGCGCATGCCTGCGCCGCCACCGCCAACAATCACGGCATCAAAAGTGAGCGTACGGATATTGCTTGTATGTAACGCAGCAGCCATGTCTTACACCCCCCAAACGATAGCAAGACCCCAGAGGGCATAAATCACCAGTACACCAATTACGCTGATTTCAAATACCAATCTTAGTGCAGTCGCTTTAGGGCCAAGAAGACGCACAGTAATGTAATCAGTCAACACCGCCCAGATACCAATCCAGGCATGTGCCACAACTGACAGCAGCGTCACTGTGTTAAAGATTTTCATACAGGTCATGTGGTGCAACGTCTGCCATGTACTGTAATCAAGCGATTCGTGTGTAACTAGCCAGCCGACAATAAAAAAGAAATATGCCGCAATCACTACGCCTGAAACACGCTGGATCAGCCAGTCTGACAGGCCGCTACGACCAAAGCTTGTCACTGTCTTTACCATACCCACACCCCCGCCAGCGCAACGCCAATCACTGTAAACACCAACACCAGCACAGCGCCAGTCTTACCACCTTCCAGCGTTTCGCCAATGCCCATGTCCATAACCAGATGCTTGATACCGGCCAGCAGGTGGTAGATAAAAGCAGCCAGCACAGCCCACATAAGCAATTTCATTGGCACAGAGGACAGGCACGCCTGGACAGCAGCAAAGTCCTCGGCCGATTTCAGTGAATAACTGAGCAACCCAAGCAGGATAGCTATGGCGCCAATCAGCGCCACGCCGGATGCACGGTGCAAAATGGAAACGTAGGCAGTGATCGGCAGTTTGATCGTACCGATATCAAGGTTCACAGGTCGTTTATCTGTCACAGGAAGACCCCGGGGTCAGGTTGATAAGTCGGCGCGGATTATAGGGGCATGACTTTTACATGACAAACTAAATGGCCACGTGCCACACAATTAGGTGTGAAATTTCCCTGACTGCCGGAAAGCGCCCCTTTTATGAGCAATTGCCGATATATCGCACTAAAAATGCCCCATGTTCCAGCAATGCATCCCTTCAGCTTTCACTATCTGCGGAAAGCCGCAAAGGGATGAATACTCATGCGGCATTTCATTGACAAACCCCCGAATCTCCCTATAGTTGTGCGGTTTCAGCACATCTGAATTGTGTGCATTTTTGCAGGCCATTGATCCATCCAATCACTGTTGCCCGCTGTTTTCTGGCTCAGGAGCTATCCCCCCATGACTGAAAAGAAAGCCACCCTTACTATTGACGGTCGAGACCCTATTGAACTGGCAATCCGCTCCGGATCGGTCGGCCCGGATGTTATCGACGTCCAGAACATTCTTGCGCAAGGTGGCCACTTCACATACGACCCCGGCTTCATGGCAACCGCAGCTTGCGAGTCAAAGATCACATTCATTGATGGCGACAAAGGCATCCTGCTGCACCGCGGCTACCCTATCGAGCAACTGGCTGAAGAATCTGATTATCTGGAAACCTGCTACCTGTTGCTGAAAGGCGAATTGCCTAATAAAGAACAGAAAATCGCTTTTGACGAGCGCGTCACCCAGCACACGATGGTGCATGACCAGATCCGCAAGTTCTTCGAGGGATTTCGCCGCGATGCACACCCGATGGCAGTTATGTGTGGCGTAGTCGGTGCACTGTCCGCTTTCTATCATGATTCACTTGATGTAACTGATGCCGAGCACCGTGAATCGGTTGCTATCAGGCTGATTGCGAAAATGCCGACCATCGCCGCCATGTGCTACAAGTACAACGTTGGCCAACCGTTTGTGTATCCAGAAAACGATATGGATTACGCATCCAACTTCCTCAATATGATGTTTGCTGTGCCCGCAGCAGAATATGAAGTGAACCCCATCATCGCCAAAGCGATGGATCGGATTTTTATTCTGCACGCAGACCATGAACAAAATGCTTCAACGTCGACTGTGCGCCTTGCCGGCTCCACCGGAGCCAACCCGTATGCCTGTATCGCTTCCGGAATAGCCGCACTGTGGGGACCTGCCCATGGTGGCGCCAATGAGGCCGTGCTGCAAATGCTTGATGAAATAGGCACAGTGAAAAACGTCGATAAATATATCGATAAAGCAAAAGACAAGAACGACAACTTCAAACTGATGGGTTTTGGTCACCGCGTGTACAAGAATTTTGACCCTCGCGCAAAAGTGATGAAGAAAACGTGCGATGAGGTACTCGGCGCGCTGGGTATTAATGATCCACAGCTGGAACTCGCTATGCGCCTGGAAGAAATCGCGCGCTCAGACAGCTATTTTATCGAGAAAAAGCTGTACCCGAATGTCGACTTCTACTCAGGCATCATCCTGAAAGCCATCGGCATCCCGACCAGCATGTTTACAGTGATTTTCGCCTTGGCGCGCACAGTGGGCTGGATATCACACTGGAATGAAATGCTGTCTTCCCCTTACAAGATCGGCCGGCCACGCCAGTTGTACACCGGCAGCCCGCAACGTGATTTTTTGCCAGTGGACAAACGCTAGTCATAATCACCATTGACCTTCAACACCAGTGCCGATGGAGCGGCACTGGCAGCTTGACGGCGATGCCCCATCCGCAATAACTCAAATCCGTTGCGTATCCAGAAAGCCAGGACATCGGTCGCGGCACTAAAACTGCTACCTATGATTTTTATTCCACAGTTTTTCTGATCATCCGTCACCCACTGCAATAACCGCGATCCCAAGCCACGTTGTTGATATTGCGTATGGACTGCGATACGCACTACCCGCGCCACCCGCTGCTGTAAGAATTCTGGCCGGTTAAGGTGTACCGCCAATGTTTGCACGAGCA
>DDBK01000026.1 GCA_002333095.1 Cellvibrionales bacterium UBA2034 | reverse complement strand
CGCAGTTCATCCAGCAATTCTGTGACAGATTCCAGCGTGCCATGCATTTTCCAGTTGCCGACCACCAATGGCCTGCGGGAAGCGTGCGTCATGACTGTCTCCTCAGGAAAGCACTGTTTCAACGATGGCAGCAAGATCCACCGCTAGCGGCCTGACGAGATCGGGATCGGCACCTTCCACCATCACACGCACCACCGGTTCAGTGCCTGATGAACGCAACAACACGCGCCCCTGACTGCCGAGTCTGTCCTCTGTGGCTTTAATGGCGGTGGCAATTTGCGGATACGCAGCGATATCAAATTTCTGGCCTGCACGCACGTTGATCATTACCTGCGGAAATTTGCGCATGCCGTGTTTCATTTCNNCCACTGTTGCGCAACGCCAGCAACACTTGCAGCGCTGACACAATGCCATCACCCGTGGTGGTGACGTGGTTGCACACAATATGCCCTGACGATTCACCACCGAGATCCCAGCCATTTTTTTGCATGGCTTCGATCACAAAACGGTCNNNNGGTCGCCATCGCCATCAAAAGCAATACCGAGGTGTGCGGATTGCTCTATAACAGCGCGCTGCAACTCGCCAGGATGCGTGGAGCCGCAATTCTGGTTGATATTCAGGCCATCCGGCTTCACAGCCAATTCAAATACTTCTGCGCCGAGTTCACGCAAGACATTCGGGGCAATGTGATATGTCGCGCCATTGGCGCAATCCACGGCAATGCGCAAACCCCGCAAGTGGAAATCAAACGGCACGGTACTTTTGCAGAATTCGATATATCGGCCAGCAGCATCACTGATGCGCTTTGCCTTGCCCAACAGTGTCGGATCTTCAATGCGCATGTCTTCATTCAACTGCGCTTCAATTTCATGCTCTACATCATCAGGCAACTTGCGGCCTTCGCCACAAAAAAACTTGATGCCGTTATCTTCGTGCGGGTTGTGCGACGCACTGATCACAATGCCAGCCTGTGCATTGAATGTGCGCGTGAGATAAGCAATGGCAGGAGTGGGCATCGGTCCCAATAAACCGACATCCACGCCGGCGCTGATCAACCCTGCTTCCAGTGCTGACTCAAACATATAACCGGAAATACGCGTGTCTTTGCCGATCAGGATCAGTTTACGGCTGCCATTGGCATGGCGCGCCAGTACTTTGCCCGCTGCCCAACCCAGCCTCAAGATAAAATCCGGCGTGATGGGGTGTTCGCCTACGCGACCCCGTATGCCATCTGTTCCAAAATAATGTTTAGCCATTAATAAAATCCAGACGCACAGCGCGCCATATTATTTAACTTCTTATTTAACGTTTTATTTAACTTCGCGCACAGCGCGCCAGACCTTCAACATATCCACCGTCGCGGCGACATCATGCACGCGCAAAATCCTTGCACCACCGTCCAGCGCCAATTGCGCCAGCGCCAGTGAAGCGGGCAGCCGCCCATCCACAGGCCTGCCCGTCAGTTTACCTGCTATCGACTTGCGCGACAGGCCAACCAGCAGCGGATGCGGCAGCGAGGCCAGTTGGTTGAGGTGTTTCAACAGGGACAAGTTATGGTCCAGTGTCTTTCCGAAACCAAAACCGGGATCCAGCAGGATATTGTGGGGGCCGATACCGGCCTTGATGCAGGCGTCAACACGCGCCAGCAGCCAGTCCTTCACATTGGCGACTACGTCCGGGTAGTGCGGTGCCTGCTGCATAGTGCCTGGCTCGCCCTGCATGTGCATCAGGCACACCGGCAAGCCTGTACTGGCAGCNNCGCCATTTCTTCTGCGCTGGCAACCGGGGTGGCACCAGGGCGCGTGGATTCACCGCCGACATCCAGAACGGCTGCGCCGTCTGTGTGCATCTGTTCAGCCATGCGCAGGCAGCGGTCAAGATGTTCACGGCCTGCGCCGTAAAGCGTGCCACCATCAGAAAAAGAATCCGGTGTGATGTTGAGTATTCCCATCACGACCGGATTATTGAGATCAAGCTGCTTTTTACCGCACTGCATACGGCCGTCAATGCTCGCCGGCTGGGCCGCCTATCGGAGTGACGTTACTGGGTGGCACGTCCCTAGTGGGCGCACCGGGCTGGCTATTGTTGCCAGCATCATGCTCGTGCCAGTCATGCGGCGGACGCACCTTGCGACGCATCATGAGATCTTCCACCTGATCGCTATCAATGGTTTCATATTCCATCAATGCATCTTTCATCGCGTGCAGGATGTCGATGTTGTCTTCAAGGATTTTCTTTGCGCGGCCGTAGCAGTTGTCAATAATGCGACGCACTTCTTCATCAATATCACGTGATGTGTCATCCGAATATTGTTTGGTCACGGAAGCGCCAGGGTATTGCGCTTCATCTTCGCCGTACAACAGCGGCCCCATTTTTTCTGACAAACCCCAGCGGGTTACCATCTTCCGCGCCATGGCTGTTGCACGCTCGATATCGTTAGAAGCTCCCGTGGTCACGCCTTCAAACCCGAGTGTGATGGCTTCAGCAATACGGCCACCGAACAAGCTGCAAATCTGGCTTTCGATTGCCGTCTTGCTCAAACTGTATTTGT
>DDBK01000180.1 GCA_002333095.1 Cellvibrionales bacterium UBA2034 | reverse complement strand
CAACGAGTACCACTCGTTGTCGGCAGCAAACATGATCCGCGCAATGGATCTGTACGATGCACAAGTCGCTGCTAATGGTGATATCAAAGTGCGGGCCATACTGAAAGACAAGCAGAGCCTGTTACTGGACATGCTCAGCAAACCGCCGCGCGCCGAACTGCCACAGGGAACTATCGCTGTGGATCTTGAAAAACTGAACGGCGCACATGCCTATTATTTGCTGAGTGAATCCGGCTTTGATCGCACTGTGCCGGATACTGAACTGAAGCAAGGCATTGAAGTTGTCAGTGAGTACCAGGATCTGGACGGCAAACCGCTGGCAACACCTGCGCAGGTAAAAGTGGGAGAAGAATTCCTGGTGCAGCTGCGTGTGCGTGCAATGGAACGAAACAGCGTCGAGCAGATTGCGCTGATTGCCTTGTTGCCCGGCGGTGTTGAACCGGTGATTCAACGTGCCGCTGTTGTCGATCCCGCCCAGCCTAATGAAGAGCAGTCTAATGAAGACCAGTCCAACGAAGAAGAGTCATATGAGAGTGGTGACGGCAGTGAAGAAAGCAATAGTCGCTGGCAGTCACCTGCCGGTGATTACAGCCGCAGTACCTGGTATCCGGAATTCGTGGATGTACGCGATGACCGTCTTGTGCTGTACGGCACGCTATCGCGCGATGTACAAACCTTCGTCTTCCGGGTACGCGCGATAAACGCAGGCAAGTTCCATGGCCCACCGCCGTATGCCGAAGCAATGTATGAACCCACATTGCAGGCGCGGGGCAAAGGCTCAGCACTGGAAATTTCCCAGCCTTGAGCAGCTCGGGCAACGCATCACACCGGCGCATCATCACGATTGCGCTGGTGCTGATAGCGATCGTGACACTGGCCGTTTTACGGCTCTGGCCACACAGCCATTTTCGTGAACAGTTACCCGTGTCGCAGCAAGTGCTGGCCAATGATGGCAGCCTGTTGCGCCTCACGCTCGCGCCTGACGAACAATACCGCGTATGGACGCCGCTGGATGACATTGCACCCGTTATGGTGCAAGCAATCTTGCTGAAGGAAGACCGCTATTTTTACTGGCACCCGGGCGTGAATCCTGTCTCACTGCTACGTGCAGCCATGGCAAGTTATATAGGCGGCGACATGCAAGGTGCGTCTACTGTCACCATGCAACTGGCACGGCGCTGGTATCACCTGAACACGCGCTCACCTGCAGGAAAAATCAAACAGATTGCACTGGCACTGTGGCTGGAATCGCGCCACAGCAAACACGAAATACTGGAAGCCTACATGAACGTCATCCCGATGGGTGGCAACATTGAAGGCATAGGCGCTGGCAGCCTGATCTATTTTTCAAAGCCAGCCGATACATTATCGCTGGTCGAAAGCCTGGCACTCGCTGTCTTGCCACAAGATCCTGTGCGCCGCAGTAACTTCGGGGCCGGCTTGCAAACATCACGCGCGCAACTGGCTGCAACATGGCGTGACACNNGCACAAACCGCTGCCCTGCTCGACCTGCCAGTCAAGGCCAGACTGCGCACTGCGCTGCCATTTCGCGCACCGCATCTTGCTGAAAAAATGCTGGCAGCGTATCCGCAACAAGCCATTATCCAGACCAACCTGGATATCGCCTTGCAAACCTTGCTGGAAAACCTGTTGCAAGCGTATGTACGTGAAAACACCAACCGCAACATCCGTAACGCCACTGCACTCCTGGTCGACACGCGTGATATGTCGGTGAAAGCACTGGTGGGTTCGGTGAACTATTTTGATGAAAGTATTGCCGGCCAGGTCAATGGTGTACTCGCCAAACGCTCGCCCGGCTCGACATTGAAACCATTCCTGTATGGCCTGGCGATTGACCAGGGATTGATTCACCCGATGAGCATGCTGAAAGATGCACCCACCGCTTTCGGGCCGTTCCAGCCGGAAAATTTTGACGGTGCATTTGTGGGGCCGATACATGCACAGGATGCATTGATCCGCAGCCGCAATATTCCTGCCGTGTCGTTAGCCATGCAGTTACGCAACCCTTCACTGTACGGTTTTCTCAAACATGCGGGCGTGTCACGTTTGCTCTCAGAAGACCATTACGGGTTGGCACTCACACTCGGTGGCGGCGAAGTCACCATGGAAGAACTCGTCACGCTGTACAGCTTGATTGCCAACAAAGGGGAATTGCACCAGTTACGTTATTTACAAGATGAAAAAACGTCAGAAAAAGGCAGTGCACTGTTATCACCCGAGGCCGCATTCCTGGTCATCGATATGCTGAAACGCAACCAGCGCCCCGACCAACTCTCATTCACTGACAACCACAACCAACACCAGCAATGGACAACGGCGTGGAAAACTGGCACGTCGTGGGGCTTTCGCGATGCATGGACAGCGGGTCTGGTTGGCCACTATGCGCTGGCGGTGTGGATCGGCAATTTTGACGGCAAGAGCAATCCAGCGTTTGTCGGCATTGACTCTGCCGCGCCATTATTTTTTCGCATTGCTGATGCATTGCCACTGAATCTTCCGCACGACAGTGATCGCGCCAACACACCGCCACGCAGCCTGAAAAAAATCGCCGTGTGCGAAGCCTCCGGCGACCTGCCCAACAACTGGTGCCCGAAAACAGTCGACACATGGTTCATTCCGGGCAAATCACCGATACGCGTATCCACCTTGCACAGGCCGGTTGTCGTCGACACGCGTACCGGGCTGGCCGCTTGCCCTCCTTATGATCCATCAACAACCCGTACAGATATTTTCGAGTTCTGGTCTTCTGAAATTTACCAGCAATTCCAGATGGCAGGCATTCCCCGCCGCCAGCCCCCCGCAACCGGGAATGCCTGTACTTCACTCTCGGCCGGTGATGAACGCGACTATCNNCAACCGTTAACCGGTGTCACGTACACATTACGCCTGTCGCACGGAAACGAAACCATTCCCCTGCAAGCACGTGTTGCCGCTGATGTGCAACAAGTGTTCTGGTTTACGGATGCCGTGTTTATCGGCACGGCCACACCACAGGAATCACTGGCATGGCGGCCGCAACAATCAGGCACGTACACAGCAACGGCAGTGGATGACCATGGGCGCAGCGTCAGCCGCCAGTTAATGGTAGAATTTGTGCCGTAACTGTTTCGCTATAAACACTGGAGAAATGCATGGTCTTTCGGCACATCGTCGATTTTTACGGTCGCCTGGGGCGCTGGACGAGAGNNTGGCGCTCTACAAATTCCTGCAAATCCGCCAGCTCATTGCATTTGCAGAATCGTTTCCTGAAGCATCAGAAACAGTCGAAGCGTTTCTGGTACAACCGCAAAGCTGGCATGACACCACTACCACAGTGGGAGAAGTGCTGGCACCGCAAGCCATGGAACTACGCAATGAAGTAGAAGGCCGCGTCAGCGCTGTAGGTTTCAACGCAGGCGACAGCATCAAAAAAGACCAGATGCTGGTACAGCTGGATGCCAGTGAAGAAATTGCACAAATGCGGGCTGCGCAGGCCGATGCAGAACTGGCACAAACTGCACTGGCTCGATACCAGAAACTGATTGCACAAAATGTATCCAGCCGCGAGCAATATGATCAGGCACGTGCGCAATATGCGATGGCGGTTGCACGCGCACAAGCCTTGCAGGCAGTGATCGACAAGAAAACCCTGACAGCCCCGTTTGATGGCAATGCCGGATTGCACACATTGCAACCCGGCCAATATCTCGCCGCAGATACATTGATCACGCAGCTGGTCGGTTCGCAAAAAACACTTTGGGTCGATTTTTTCCTGCCCCAGCAACAGGGAAACATCCGTGCAGGCACACCGGTGAGTATCAGTGCACGCGGATTGCTGGCCACGCCATTAACTGGTCTCGTGATTGCGAGTGAACCCGCTGTTTCCACTACATCCCGCAGCCTTAAATTGCGCGCAGCCATCGAAAACCCGGATGGCGCATTGAAACCCGGCGTACTGGTGGATGTACAGATTGCTACCACGCTGCCGCGCGACGTCATTGCAGTACCTGCGACCGCGATCCAGTACGACAGCACAGGCACATTTGTCTACGTCATCACAACAGCCGGCGAAAACGAACAACCCCGTGCTTCATTGCGCAGCGTGACCATCGGCAACGAAAAAAATCGCACCGTGCTGATTGAAAAAGGATTGGAAGCAGGAGAGCAGATCGCAGCAAACGGCGCATACAAATTGCGTGACAAGATGCTGGTGCATGTCAAAGGCAATGCCCGATGATGGAACAGCATGACCGCGGGAATATGATGGATATTTTCATTTCCCGTCCAATACTGGCCGTTGTGATCTCACTGGCGCTGACGATTGTGGGGCTGTATGCATTGCACGCCTTGCCTGTGCTGCAATTTCCCCGTATCGAAAGTTCATCACTGGTCATTACTACACCGTATGTGGGTGCTTCAGCTGAACGCGTCCAGGGATTTATTACTGATCCTATCGAACGGGTTGCTGCTACGGTGCCGGGCGTGGACTATGTGGATTCCACCACCCTGGCCGGCATGAGTACGGTCACCGTCTGGCTCAAGCTGAATGAAAACAGCACGGATGCACTCGCTGAATTAACTGCAAGATTGCAGCAGATACGTTTTGAATTGCCAGCCGGCGCAGAAGATCCTTCAATCCAGGTCAGCCGGGCAGATAAACAGGGGGCAGGTTTTTACCTTGATGTACCGATCAACGGCAATCTGAGCCGCGCAGCCGTCACAGATTACCTCACACGGCATGTGAACCCGCGTCTGTCTTCCATTGACGGCGTACAACGCATCGGCATCGAGGGTGGGCGGGCGCCTGCCATGCGCATCTGGCTTGACCCATCACGATTGCAAGCCTTCAATCTTGGTGCGAACGATATCGAAGCAGCACTGCGCGCCAACAACCTGATCGCCACCATCGGTCGCAGTGAAAATGCACAACAACGCATTGACCTTCTGGCCAATACAACATTGCAGACAGTTGGGGATTTCGAGCAACTGATTGTGCGGGAAACCGGCGGCGCACAAATCCGCTTACAGGATGTTGCACGCATCGAACTCGGCGACGTGGAAGGCGAAAACAATGCGCGCCTGGACAACCAGAACGCAGTGTATATTTCCGTCTGGCCTCTCCCGGGCGCGAATGAAATCGCCATTGCTGATGCGCTGTACAAGGAACTCGCTGCCATCAATCCCACCCTGCCCGATGGCATGCATATCGGCATCGGGTATGACATCACCTTGTACATGCGCTCCGCCCTGCACGAAATTTTTATCACGCTGGCAGAAACCATCATTCTGGTTGGACTCGTGGTGCTGGCACTCATGGGATCGGTGCGCACGGCGCTGGTGCCGCTGGTCACCATTCCGGTTTCGCTGCTGGGCGCAATGGCCGCCATGCTNNAGATGACGCGATTGTTGTGGTTGAAAATGTTGCCCGCCATATGCGGGAAGGCAAAAGCCGCATTGAAGCCGCATTGGCCAGTTCGCGCCAATTGCTGGCACCGATTATCGGCATGACAATTACACTGGCTGCCGTGTATGCACCGATAGGATTTCTATCGGGCATGACGGGCGTACTGTTCAAGGAATTTGGTTTTACATTGGCTATTGCTGTGCTGATTTCCGGCGTGGTGGCACTCACACTGTCGCCGATCATGAGTGCGTATGCCTGCCCGCCCAATGGCGAGGAAAACCGCGCCACACAAACAATTAACCGGTGGTTTGAGCAACTTCAACGCACCTACACAAGAAAACTGGCGAGTTGCCTGCAATGGCAACCACAGGTGTTGTTTGTTGCGCTGTTTTTTTCTTTGCTGGTAATACCGTTTTATCTGTTGTCACAACAGGAACTGGCTCCCGTGGAAGACCAGAGCAGTATTAACGTGGTTATTGAAGCACCGCCACAAGCATCCCTTGCCTATACCACGGGTTACATGCACGAAATTGTGGACACGCTGAATGCACTGCCCGGTGCAGAATTCATGTGGCAAATCGTGACGCCGCAGGGCGGCTTTGGCGGCCAGACATTTGTAGATTTTGACCAGCGCGAATCCAGCGTACAGGAATTGCTGCAACGTGCTTACATGGATCTTGGCAAGATCAGCGGCCTGAAAGCGTTTCCCATCCTCTACCCCGCATTGCCCACTGCAGGTAATTTCGACGTGGAGATGGTGGTGCTGTCATCCGATTCTCCCGCTGTAATGAAATCCTATGCAGACCAACTGGTCGCACATGCAAAAACCAGCGGAAAATTCATGTATGCCGACACAGATCTGAAAATCGATCTGCCACAGGCAGAGTTTCTTCTTGATCGTCACCGGATTGCGGATCTCGGCATGGATCTTTCCAGTGTCAGCCAACAACTCGGTGTGCTGTTATCCGCCAACTACGTGAACCGTTTCGATATGGATGGCAAGGCGTACCAGGTCATTCCGATGATTGAAGGCGCAGATCGCCCGGATCCACAAACCTTGCTGGATCTGCAACTGCGCACACCGCGCGGCGAACTGGTGCCGCTGTCTGCGATAGCAACGCTGGAAAGGCACACAGCACCGCGCGTACTCGGCAAATTCCAGCAGAAAAATGCATTCCGTCTTTACGGCGGCGTATTGCCCGGCACCACCAAAGAACAGGCGCTGGCTGCGCTGGAAGAAGGCGCAGCAACTATCCTGCCCGCTGGTTACAGTATTGATTACGCGGGGGAATCACGGCAGTTGCGCCAGGAGGGCAACACCCTGTTTGGTGTGCTTCTGGTCGCATTGCTATTTGTGTTTCTGGTATTAGCGGTGCAATTCAACAGCTTTCGTGATCCGCTCGTCGTATTGGTTGGTTCAGTACCGCTGGCGTTGTCTGGCGCGATGCTGTTTACGTTTCTCGGCTGGACAACCATCAATATTTTTTCGCAAGTGGGCTTCATCACACTGGTGGGGCTGATTGCAAAAAATGGCATCCTCATTGTGGAGTTTGCCAATCACCTGCAAGCAGAAGGCCGCAATAAATATGAAGCCATCACGCATGCAGCAGCCACACGATTGCGCCCCGTCCTGATGACCACAGGTGCCACAGTACTGGGTCACTTTCCGTTGGTGCTGGTATCCGGCGCTGGCGCTGAAGCGCGCAACAGCATCGGCATCATTCTGGTAGCCGGCATGCTGGTCGGCACGCTGTTTACGCTGTTTGTCTTGCCTGCGGTCTACATGTTGCTGGCATCAGGACACAAGGAAAACAGCAACCCATGATGCAATGGCAATATTTTGCCCCAAAATAGTTCGCGTTATTTTTTCTGCACCATAAAATTGCAACACAAGCCCTTCAACATAGCAGAAGTGTCTTCCAGCATCACAGCAGGATGGCCTGTTAATTGCTGTGTCCTGTATTGGACATTTCGTCTACCACATGAAAAGGGGCCTTACCATGATGCCACTGCAGTTTTCACAACCCGGACAACAACTCACACTCGATTACATGGAATCGTTTATCAAGGCAGATGGCCGTCAGTATGCGGCTTCCTGCGGAGACCAGGTGGAATTGCGCAGCCACTTCCAGCCTATTTACAGCCTTGCCCACCAACGGGTCGTGGGGTACGAAGCACTCATCAGGCCGTCATTGCTTGATGGCGGCCCCATTTCGCCGCTCATGCTATTTGCAGAGGCATCTACCCTTGAACAATCTGTATTCATTGATCGCATGTGCCGCACACTGCACGTCAGCAATTTCATGCAACAGGCTGATGACACAACATGGCTGTTCCTGAACCTCAATCCACTCACGACCATGTATGGCAAACAATTCGGGCCATTTTTCAAGGATTTGTTGCAGCGCTATAACATCCCGCCACACCGTATTGTGATAGAAATTCTTGAAGCACAAATTGACGATGAAGAACTGTTGGCAGAATCTATCTGTTACTACCGCGATATGGGATGCCTGATAGCCATTGACGATTTTGGCGTAGGCCATTCCAACTTTAACCGCATATGGCGCATTGCACCTCAGATTGTAAAACTGGACAAAACCCTGATCGACCAGGCTGCCAGTAACCGAAGCGTACGTCGTGTGTTGCCAGAGCTTGTCAGCCTGATTCATCAGGCTGGTGCGCTGGCGCTGATTGAAGGCATTGAGACAGAGCAGCAGGCGATGATTGCACTGCAATCCGATATCGATTTTGTGCAAGGATTTTTCTTTTCAGAACCCCACAAGGATCTGGAAGCCAGGTCATCCGCTTCAACCATTGGCAAGTTATTCACCACCTTGCGTGAAGATCATGCACGGGAAGAGCTGGAGAGCAAAAAGAAATTAACCCCTTATACCAACTGTTTTTTTGATGCGGTCATGAAGACGCTGGATGGTGAAGACCCGGAGCAAGCCTTACAGCTTTTCCTTGAACTGCCCGATGTGAGCCGCTGCTATTTTCTCAACGCATCTGGCGTGCAAGTGGGGCAGAACTTTTCAGCCGGTAGCTGCAGTTCTGTCGACAATCCGCGGTTTGCTCCGCTGAATGATACACATAAAGCCATCTGGACCCGCCGCCACTACTTCCAGAGCGCCATTGCCGAACCGGGGCTCATCCAGATCAGCAAGCCCTATTTATCCCTGACCGGCGGCAATCTCTGCGTGACGCTCTCCATCGCTATCAATACGAAGCAGGGGCTGCATGTGCTGTGCGGTGATGTCAGCTGGGCGGACAACTGACATAGGTTAGCCCCACAACAGCAAAAGCTCAGTTTTCATGTGGATGCAATTTCCCGGCCTGCCCGCTAGAATGCGTCCCACGATTACTGTTGAATGCTGTTAACGCGAGGTTTTACCGTGGATATCATGGATCAAATCAAAGAACAGATCGAAGCCAATAACATCATCCTGTACATGAAAGGCAGCCCGAATGCCCCGCAGTGTGGTTTCTCTGCCCGCACTGTAGAGGCATTGATGAACTGCGGTGAACGTTTTGCCTATGTAGACATCCTCTCCAATCCAGAGATTCGCGCCAACCTGCCGCGTTACGGCAACTGGCCAACCTTCCCGCAGCTGTGGGTAAAAGGTGAGCTGATTGGTGGTTGCGATATCGTTACCGAGATGCATGCAAAAGGTGAACTGTTGCCACTGATCAAAGAAGCGGCAGCTGGCTGATGGCTGTACTGGTAGGCAGGCCCGCACCGGATTTCCATTGCCCGGCTGTGCTGGGCAATGGCGATATAGTCAGCGACTTCCATCTGGCTTCCGTTATTCGCGGCAAATATGCGTTGTTGTTTTTCTATCCGCTCGATTTTACTTTTGTCTGCCCGTCGGAGTTGATTGCGCTTGATCATCGCATGGCTGATTTTACTGCCCGCGGCGTAGAAGTGATCAGCGTATCGATTGATTCACATTTCACCCATAACGCCTGGCGTAACACTGCCATTGAAAACGGCGGGATTGGAGCAGTGCAATACACAATGGCCGCTGACCTGACACAGCAAATTGCACGCGATTACGATGTGCAAACCGATGGTGGTGTAGCTTACCGCGGCGCTTTCCTGATAGATCAGCAAGGTGTAGTGCGCAGCCAGATCATCAATGACTTGCCATTGGGCCGCAATATTGATGAATTGCTACGCCTGGTGGATGCACTGCAATTTCATGCTGAACACGGTGATGTATGCCCTGCTGGCTGGCAAAAAGGCGATGCCGGCATGAAAGCCAATCCAGCTGGCGTAGCCGATTACCTGAAAAATAACGCAGGAAAACTCTAGCACACCCTTAACCCTGGACAGCGCTGGACGGATTTCCGGCGCAATTGATAATGCTATGGATAGCACTTCTATGTATCTGGTCTCCGTTCTACTCCTGTTGCTTTTTCTCCTGCTGTTTTCAACACTCCACGATAAAATCTGTATACGGAAACTAATCCAGGCCAAACAGGTTGCTGAAGAAACTGTGGCTGCCAAATCTGCCACCCTCGCTACGCTTAGTCATGAAATTCGCACCCCATTAACAGGCGTATTGTCAGTAGTACACTTGCTACGCAACACCACACTGGACGAAACCCAACAAAAATTGCTGGGCACCCTGAACAGTTCTGGCAACGAGCTGTTGTCCTTGTTAAACCAGACACTGGAGCAATCCCGCATTGAAGCAGGCCAGCTGAGCATTGTTTCAGAACATTTTGTACTGGACGATCTGGTCAATTCCCTGCTCACTCTGGCAGACGCATGGGCATGTGAAAAAGGTTTGCTGCTGACTGCCAATGTGGATCCTGCACTGCCCGCTGTTCTGGTTGGCGATGCTGGAAAAATTCGCCAGATCCTGCTGAACCTGCTCTCGAATGCCATCAAGTTCACTGCCAGTGGCATCGTCAAACTACAAATAGATAAATTGTGTCAGGACAACAGCGGCATCACCGTCTGCTTCAAGGTTACCGATTCAGGTATCGGCATGACGCAAGAAACAGTCGAACAACTGTTTACACCATTCCATCAAGGACAGAATATCCAGCGNNTATTGCCCATGGCGACAGGGTTATTGCCCATGGCGACAGGGTTATTGCCCATGGCAACAGGGCCATTGCCCATGGCGACAGGGCACGCTGCACTGTCGACACAACATCCACACACTGGCACTCCTGTCCCACCAGAGCCTGCAACCACCGTTCCATCCCTAAAGCTGCTGGTCGTGGATGACACAGACATCCATCGCATGACGGCCAGGTGCTTGCTGGAATCTGCCGGCCACCGTGTGACGCTGGCAGCCTCCGCGACTGAGGCCATGGCGTTACTGGAATGGCAAACGTTCGCCGGTATATTGCTTGATATCCGTATGCCTGATGTCAGCGGCATCGACGCCATTCGGCAGATCCGCCAGATGAAGCACCCGCGACAGCAACAACCCTGCATCATCGTGCTGAGCGCCCTGCTCGAACAGGAAGATATAGAGGAGTTGTTGGCCTGTGGTGCAGATGCTGCCTGTAGCAAACCGATGGATTTGCAAAGCATCAGCCAGATTCTTGCCAGCATCCCGAACCCGGGGCAAACAGAAGGGCAAAATGTGAACCCTTTGCTTCCCCACCGACGCGACAGTCGTATATCCTAGAGCCACGAACCACAACGCCTGGTGCGCTTCAGGGCTGCATTGAAAACCGAATCAGACTCTACCGAATCCTGCACACTGGTGCTGGAACCTGCTGATAATCATCGACTGACCAGCCTCTGCGGCCAGCTCAACCAGCACCTGAAACAAATTGAACAGCGCCTGGGTGTGCAGATAAGCCCGCGAGGCAATGTATTCTCGGTCAGTGGCACAGCCGTTACCGCACAAGCTACTCTGGCTGTGCTACAGCAACTCTATAACGAAACTGCAGGCAAAAAAGAGCTGACGCCCGAGACTGTGCACCTCACATTGCAGAATGCCAATATCGACACACTGACAGCCAATGCGGGCGCACCACAGGAATCCGCTGCTATCCGCACGAAAAAAGGCGTGATCAAACCACGCGGCGGCACGCAAATAGATTATGTGCGCGCTATCCAGCGACATGACATCAATTTTGGCATCGGCCCTGCCGGCACCGGAAAAACCTATCTCGCCGTTGCCTGTGCGGTGGAAGCACTGCAAAACGACAAGGTCGAGCGACTGCTACTGGTACGCCCTGCCGTGGAAGCCGGTGAAAAACTGGGTTTCCTGCCGGGAGACCTGGCACAAAAGATTGATCCCTATTTACGCCCGCTGTATGACGCGCTGTATGAAATGCTGGGTTTTGAAACCGTAGGTAAATTGCTGGAGCGGCAGATTATCGAGGTTGCGCCACTGGCTTATATGCGGGGCCGCACACTCAACAATGCATTCATTATTCTCGATGAAAGCCAGAACACCACTGAATCACAGATGAAAATGTTCCTGACCCGTATTGGCTTCGGCTCGACAGCTGTCATTACCGGCGATGCGACACAGATCGATCTTCCGCGTGGTACCCGTTCAGGTTTGCTACACGCATGTGAAGTCCTGCATGGCATTGACGGCATCAGCTTCACACGCTTCACATCGCGTGACGTAGTGCGACATCCGCTGGTGCAGCGGATTGTCGATGCCTATGACCAACATGAAAATGGCACCCGCTAATGCCAACGCCTGCGCAATCTTTTTATCTGGAAATAGACAACGCCTGCAATGCGGCCAGCGTACCTGGCGATGAAAAATTTCTCTGCTGGTTTACTTCCGCGCTGGCAGGCTTGCGCACACGTGCAGAACTCGCCATCCGCATAGTAGATGAAGCAGAGAGCGCCGCACTGAACGCGCAATACCGTAACAAGAATGTTGCTACCAATGTTTTATCCTTTCCCAGTGACTTGCCAGAAGATTGTGAGCCGCCCCTGATTGGTGATCTTGCCATTTGTGCAGCGGTTGTCGAACGTGAAGCCAAAGCGCAACATAAAGCACTGGAGGCACACTGGGCACACATGGTGATTCATGGCAGTCTGCATTTACTGGGCTTCGACCATGTTGATGAGGATGAGGCCGAGAGCATGGAAACGCGTGAAATTGCTATTTTACAGGCACTAGGTTTTGCCAACCCGTATGTTACAGAAGAGCACAACCATCATGAATGATGATATTACCGGCAGTCCGGCAGAAAAATCCTGGCTGGATCGNNCGCATGGTGGGTGACATCATGGTACCGCGTCGCCAGATGGTAACCTTGAAAGCCAGCGATTCCCTGGAAACATTGCTCCCTGTCATCATTGAATCAGAACATTCACGTTTCCCTGTACTGGGTGAAACACCTGACCAGATCGTCGGCATCCTGCTCGCCAAGAAACTCTTGCCGCTGATCCTGAATGGCAAGGAAAATTTCCAGCTGGAAGAACACCTTCATCGCGCCAATGTAATCCCTGAAACCAAACGCATCAGCGAGTTATTGCGTGAATTCAGGCAAAACCGTTACCACATGGCCATTGTTGTCGATGAATATGGCAATGTAGCCGGGCTGGTAACGATTGAAGATGTACTGGAAGAAATTGTTGGCGATATTGAAGATGAAACGGATATCGAAGAAGACGAGCGTTTCATACGCCCACTCACCGGGGATGATTATCTCGTAAAGGCACTAACGCCGATTGAAGACTTTAANNGCTGTTGGCTGGCGCACTGCTGCCGCTCTCGCTCGCACCGTTTGACTGGTGGTGGTTTGCCCCACTGCCACTCCTGGCTTATCTCTGGTTATCACACCGCGCGTCTGTCCAGCGGCGCTATTGGCGCAGCTTTCTGTTTGGCCTGGGGTATTTTGGCACCGGCGCCTCCTGGGTCTATGTCAGCATTCATGATTATGGCAATGCACCAGCACCACTGGCTGCATTGCTGACACTGCTATTTGTTGCCGGACTCGCGCTGGCTTTTGCCATTCCCCTGTGGCTCTGGAACCGTTTTCTTCAAGATAAGCCTTCCGGTGTACTGCTGGGTTTTCCCGCTGCATGGGTACTGGATGAATGGTATCGCAGCTGGTTGCTGACAGGATTCCCATGGCTGTATATCGGCTACAGCCAGACTGGTACCCCCTTGGGCAGCTGGGCACCTGTCACAGGCATTTACGGCATCAGCCTATGGATAGCATTGATCGCCGCCACTGTTTTTTTTGTTTTATCAACGCGCAAATATTATTGGCTACCAGCGCTGGCACTATTGTCTGCAGTGGGCAGCGGCATATGGCTGGATAAAAAAGAATGGACACATGCAGTCGATGGAAAACAACAATCTGTCGTGTTGTTACAAGGCAACGTTCCGCAACAAATGAAATGGAAACCCGAACAACGGGAAGCGATACGCGCACTGTATCGCGACATGAGTGCCCCACTATGGCAAACAGATCGCCTGGTTGTCTGGCCAGAAGCCGCTATCCCTGAGCTGTATACGCCATCACACCCTTTTTTCATTGCCATGGCACAACAAGCATCATCCAGCGGCAGCGCATTAATTACCGGTGTGCCTTCACTGCATTACGAAGACAGTGGAGAACGCATTTTCTACAACAGCCTGTTAGGGCTTGGTACAGCAAATGGCTTCTATCACAAACAGAGACTCGTACCCTTTGGCGAGTACGTGCCGCTGCAACAATGGCTGAAAGGCCTGCTCGATTTTTTCAAAATGCCGATCTCGGATTTCCGCACCGGCCCCGCCAACCAGACTAATCTGGATAGCGGCGTGATGACTGTTGCATCCAGCATCTGCTACGAAGTGACTTATCCTGAGCTCGTCGCCCGACAAGCAAGGGACGCAGACATCTTGTTAACGGTGAGCAATGACACCTGGTTCGGCTCATCCATAGGGCCACACCAGCACCTGCAAATGGCACAAATGCGCGCGCGCGAAAACGCCAGGGAAATGCTGCGCGCCACCAGCAATGGCATTTCTGCCTTCATTGACCACAAAGGACGTGTAACCAGTCGCTCACCACAATTCGAGCGTTTTGTATTACAGGGAACAGCACAGGCGTATCAGGGACGCACGCCATACCAGCAGCTCGGAAATTATCCAGTCCTGATTTTATGTGCCGCACTGGTCATACTGACGGCAAGACAAAAAATGCTGGCGGTTTTCAATTAGTCGATTTATCAATTAACCGGTTTATCAATTAACCGATTTACTGGCCACTTCATAAACATCCGGTGACAATTTCCCGCTGGACAGAATGCGCTGTAGCTCAGTCCGCATCTTGTCCTGGTTTGCCGCCGGCAATTTATGCCATCGCGTTAAAGAACCCAACAACCGCGCGGCAATTTGCGGGTTGATTCCATCAAGCTGAATCACTTTATCTGCCAGGAACCGGTAACCACTGCCATCGTCCGCATGGAAATGCGACGGATTCTGGCCACAAAACGCCCCGATGACTGCACGGACCTTGTTAGGGTTTTTGATATCAAATGCTTCATGCCCCAACAACGCCTGCACCCGACCCAAAGCGCCAGGCAGATAACCAGAAGCCTGTAATTGCAGCCAATGATTCACCGCCAGCGGCTCATGTTGCCAGCGACGATAGAAAATACGCAGCGCCTTATCACGCACAGGCGCAACAAATTCAGCGCCACAATTGATCAATGCCTGCAATGCAGCGCTGGCATCGGTCATATTCGCTGCATTGTTGTATTGATCCAGGCACATCTGTGCCAACTCTTTTTCTTCCAGCAGCATCAAATAAGACAGCGCCGTATTTTTCAGGCTGCGATGTGCAATGGCAGCCGAAATCGGCTGATAACCACCGACTGCCTGATAGCGAAGGTAAATCGCGTGCATCTCCTGCCTTAGTTCACGCGCCAGTTCTTTTCGCGCAAATTGACGCGCCGCATGAATAGCTGATGGATACGCTACTGGAGACTGCTCCGCCAGATAATTTTCGCCAGGCAATTCCAGCATCAATGCCACCATTGCGGGGTCGAGCGTATCATCCAGCAACAACACGCGATAGGCATCAATCAGCTTTCTATCCAGCTCAAGCGGTTGCTGCTGGAGAAAACGTTCCACCAGTGTCTGCAATACTTGCACACCAAACTGCTGCGATGCATCCCAACGGTTGAATCCATCATTATCGTGGCTCATCAGGAAGGCCAGTTCATCACTGGTGTATGCATAGTCGAGTTTTACCGGCGCTGAAAATCCACGCAGCAATGAAGGCACAGGCCGCTCCATCACATTCTCAAACACAAACTGCTGCGAGCTTTCAGTAATCTCCAGTACGAGCTCGGTATTATCTGCCTGTTCAACATCATGCTGGCCGCGCAGATGCAATGCCATGTTGCCCGCTTCACCGAGCAGGCTGATAGCCAGTGGAATATGAAACGGTTCCTTATTTGCAGCTTCTGGCGTGGCCGGGCAATGCTGGTCTACCTGCAAAATAAATGTCTTTTCATTGTCGTTGTACTCACTGCGCACCGTGAGCAAAGGTGTACCTGCCTGTGTGTACCAGCGACGGAATTGTGCGAGGTTGCGACCCGATACCGCCTCCATTGCGCCGAGAAATTCATCAATGGTCACAGCCTGGCCATCATGCCTGTCAAAATACAGATCTGTGCCTGCACGAAACTTTTCAGGACCCAGTAAACGGTGCAACATCCTCACAACCTCTGCACCTTTCTCATACACTGTAGCTGTATAGAAGTTGGAAATTTCCATATAGGACTGCGGCTGCACGGCATGTGCCATTGGGCCCGCATCTTCAGCAAACTGCGCAGTACGCAGCATATTGACTTCTTCAATGCGTTTGACGGTGCGCGAACCCATATCGGCAGAAAATTCGCTGTCACGGAAAACAGTAAACCCTTCCTTAAGGCTCAACTGGAACCAGTCACGACAGGTCACACGATTACCCGACCAGTTATGGAAATATTCGTGCGCAACCACTGCTTCAACGCGCTGGAAACCTTTGTCCGTGGTAATTTCCGAGCGGGCAAGCACACAAGACGTATTGAAGATATTCAATCCCTTGTTTTCCATTGCACCCATATTGAAGTCGTCAACAGCAACAATCATGTAGATGTCCAGGTCATATTCCCGACCATAGACTTTCTCGTCCCATGCCATCGCCCTTTTCAATGAGGACATAGCATGGTTGCACTTGGCAAGATCCTTGGCCTCGACATAGATACGCAACACAACACGCCGCCCGGACATCGTGATAAAGACATCCTCTGCGTACTTTAAATCGCCTGCCACCAATGCAAAGAGATAGCATGGTTTCCTGAACGGGTCTTTCCACGTTGCCCAATGCATACCGTTGTTAAGCTTGCCGCTTTCCGCAAGGTTTCCATTAGACAACAGAACGGGATAGCGCTTTTCTTCACCAAGGACGGTAACAGTAAACAACGACATCACATCGGGGCGATCAAGATACCAGGTGATCCTGCGAAAGCCTTCTGCCTCACACTGTGTGCAGAACATACTGCGCGATTTATACAAACCTTCCAGCGCTGTGTTCAATTGCGGCTTGATGCTGACAATAGATTCGAGCTCAAATTTCTCCGGGAGCGGTACCAGGATGCGCAATGTATCGCCAGCTATTTCATATTCACTGGCCGTCAATACTTTGCCATCCAGCAACAGGCGGCGGGTATCCAGCCCACAGCCATCCAGCACGAGCCCCGCAGTAAGGTTTCCGGCGGGATTACGGCGCATCATCAAACGCGCATTGACGGTTGTAGACGTTTCTGCCAGCTGGAAGTTGAGGATCGTCTCGTCAATCAGAAAATCTGACGGCTGATAATCTTTCAGGAAAACTGCTTGCGTAGTGACGTTACTCATCTCTTTTCCATGCCAATACAAACTGTTTATGTAGATAATTCCACTTCATATGCCGTGAACTTGCGGATATTTATCGCACCGCCGGCAAATAGCAGATACTGACCCTTGATACCCAGCAACTCACCCTCGACCAATGGTTCCTTATCCAGATTGAACGTGCTGA
>DDBK01000063.1:18342-36196 GCA_002333095.1 Cellvibrionales bacterium UBA2034 | reverse complement strand
CAGGTGCAGGGATGCCTGTATCGAGATGATGAAACCAGACGCTAAATTAAGGAGTCGAGTGAGGCAAAGCAAGACCGGCCGCACAGTTTGATCAATGTAACCCCCTGATATTTTTGGCGCTTGTGGATTACCACCGAATACTGTGTTAAAAGTAGCAACGGCCTGTCAAAGGCTGGGCTGGAACACCTTCCGGGTTAAAGAATCAACGAGTCGGCGTGAGGCAGTGCCTGATAGCGCGACCGACAGATAAATAAGGGTTAAAGCATGGCTGAGAAGTTTGAAGACCTGACCATCATGATTATTGACGACAGCAAGACCATCCGGCGTACCGCCGAGACCTTGCTGGAAAAAGCCGGTTGTAAAGTAGTAACAGCCACCGATGGGTTTGATGCGTTGGCCAAGATTGCAGACACTCGCCCGGACCTTATTTTTGTTGACATCATGATGCCGCGGCTGGACGGCTACCAGACTTGTGCCCTGATCAAGAATAACAGTGAGTTCAAAAGCACCCCAGTCATTATGTTGTCTTCCAAAGATGGGTTGTTCGATAAGGCAAAGGGCCGCATCGTCGGTTCAGACCAGTACCTCACCAAACCATTCAGCAAGAACGAATTGCTGGCCGCCATCGAGCAGCACACACATGTGAGTGCCCCGGTTGCAGAATAATTGTCTGGCAGAGAATATTGTCGGGTTTAATGGCCTACCGCAAAATCGAGGAACAGCATGGCTAGTGTATTAATTGTTGATGATTCGCCTACAGAAACCTACAAGATGGAAGTGGCGCTGAAAAAAAACGGTTTCGAAGTATTCAAAGCCGATAATGGTATGGATGGTGTGGCTGCGGCCAAGAAACATTTACCGGATCTAGTGTTGATGGATGTGGTTATGCCGGGGCTCAACGGGTTTCAGGCTACCCGTCAGCTCACCCAGGCCAAGGAAACCGCGCATATACCCGTCATTATCGTCACGACCAAAGACCAGCAGACCGATAAACTCTGGGGCAAGCGCCAGGGCGCAAAGGGATATCTGGTAAAACCGGTTGATGAGAAGAAGCTGGTGGATTCAGTGCGACAAGTCATGGAGGGAGCGATCCTTTTCTAGATCGCCGTGGAGCAGCCAGGATGACCGAATCAGCACAGGCCTTTAACAAACTTCTGGATATCGCCACCCATGCCCGGCGAACAGCCAAGGGCTTGCCGTCGCAGGTTGATATCAAGCCGCACTGGAGCGGAGTGGGTTTTATTATGTTTGGCAGGCGTTTTGTTGCACCGATCGGGGAAGTGACAGAAATGCTGGAAGTGCCGCACTACACCCAACTGCCTGGTGTCCAGGGTTGGATTCGTGGGTTGGCCAACGTACGCGGGCGGTTGCTGCCCCTGACGGATCTGGCCACATTCTTCGGGGGGCGACTTGAAGCGCCTCGCCGAAACCGCCGTGTGCTGGTAGTCGAGAGTGATGATATTTATAGCGGTTTGCTGGTGGATGGCATATTGGGTATGCAGCATTTTCCGGTAGACAGTTATGTGCAGGAAATGGCCGGAATAGAATTTCAGGATATGGTGCCATTTTTGCAGGGCAGTTTTCGCGAAGAAAATGGTCAGGACTGGGTGGTTTTCAGCCCCTGGTTGCTGGTGCGCAGTGAGAAATTTTTCCAGGCAGCACTGGCGGGTTAGCGTTAGACAAGAAGAAAAAGGTTATCCGGATAATCACAGGGTTTTAGTCAAAAAAGGGTTGGAGTTTAGCTATGAGTAAAAAAACGAATGCGATCGCCAGCTTGCGGTCAAATCCTACACTGGCATTGCTGGTTGGCATTCTGGCGGTTTCATTGTCCGCCGTCGTGTTGTCAGTCTTCAAGATTCAGCAGAATAATTCAAATATTCAGCGGTTTCTTAAAGAAAGTGACGATTTGCGTTCGGCAAATTACCGCCTTGTTGATGCATTGAGAGCCTCGATGGATGGAAATGAGCTCAGCTTTGACGAGATGAATGAAACCCTGACGGACATGACGGATCTCGCCGGCGAACTAAATGGCGCGAAAAACAAGCAGCTGCTGGATGCCATGCCGGCCCAGATCGCCTCGGTTCGGGATGTGTGGGACAAATTCAAGCTGAACACTGAAACTGTGTACAAAAACAAGGCAACAGTATTGCTTGTTCATGACTTGGCAGGCCGTTTGAGCCAGACCATTCCGCAATTGCAGGAAGAATATGACAGCATCGTACAGAACCTGATTCGCAACGGCGCGCCCGCGGCACAAGTGGCAGAGGCCCGTGCACAATCCTGGCGCGCGGAACGCATTGCCCGCAACATTGATAAATTGCTGGCTGGCGGGGATGACGCAGAAGCTGCAGCGGATGAATTCAGTGCGGATGCATTGATGTTTGGACAGGTACTTAACGGTATGTTGGTGGGCGATCGTGAGATAGGCATTGATCGTGTGTTTTCCCCTGATGTTGTCCAGACGCTGAATGATGCTGCCGAGCTATTCAAGTTTGTGACAGAGTCATCCGCCAGTATCGCTGCCTCCAAGGATGTTTTTGCGGTTACTCGCCAGGCAGCGGACAATATCAAGGAAGTAGATTCCCCTGCGCTGTTGCAAGAGCTGTCTTCAATCAATGGCACTGTGAGTGAATTGCCGGAAGCTAGAAAATGGAATCTGGCATTTTTGATTGCTGCAGGCGTTTCGCTATTTGTCATGATTGCCATTGCTGTGATGCAGCTGCGCGCTGGTGGCAGCCGTTTGCATGTTCAGGAATCTGAAAATGAACGCAACCAGACAGCTATCTTGCGCTTGCTGGATGAACTCGCGGATCTNNTCTATCAATTTCACTATTGACCAACTTCGCGTACTGGTTTCCCGAATCAATGACACAGCGGTACGGGTATCGTCTGCTGCACAGGAAACACAAGGCACTGCACTACATCTCGCTGAAGCTTCTGACCACCAGGCGCAGGAAATCGCTGGCGCATCTGCTGCAGTAAATGAAATGGCGGTAACGATTGACCAGGTATCCGCGAACGCCGCTGAATCAGCAGCGGTAGCGGAAAGATCGGTATCGATCGCTAACAAAGGCGCGGAAGTGGTACAGAACACGATCCAGGGTATGGATAACATCCGTGACCAGATCCAGGAAACATCAAAACGTATCAAGCGTCTCGGTGAATCATCACAGGAGATCGGTGACATCGTATCGTTGATCAATGACATTGCTGACCAGACGAACATTCTCGCACTTAACGCCGCTATCCAGGCCTCTATGGCGGGTGACGCGGGTCGAGGCTTCGCGGTGGTAGCGGATGAGGTTCAGCGTCTTGCGGAACGTTCATCAGCGGCAACCAAACAGATTGAAGCGCTGGTAAAAACTATCCAGACGGACACCAACGAAGCGGTAGCGTCGATGGAACAAACTACTGCCGAGGTAGTACGCGGTGCTCGCTTGGCGCAAGACGCCGGTGTTGCACTGGAAGAGATCGAAAACGTATCGACTACACTCGCTGAATTGATCCAGAACATTTCTAATGCTGCGCGTCAGCAAGCATCGTCTGCAGGTCACATTTCCAACACGATGAACGTTATCCAGGAAATCACTTCCCAGACATCTGCCGGTACCAACGCAACCGCACGCGCTATCGGACACCTTGCTGAAATGGCCGTGGATCTCCGTGATTCTGTTCAAGGTTTCAAACTGCCGGATGAAGTCAGCGGTGCAGGTGATATGCATGCGATGGAATCCGAGGATGACCGGTTATCCTTTGCTTGATCATCAGCGGCGCTATAGCGAAGTGATTGTTATAGCGCCACTGATTCCTGGTTTATAAATTTATGACAGTGCGTCCTCCCATACAGCCCATGCAAGATACGGCGCGCGACAAGAGCCGCGGCATCGGTTGGTCCATGCAGGCGCAATCAGAGCTGAGCGAAGAGGATTTTTCCAGCTGGCGTCGTTTGTTGGAAGATCGCACAGGCATACATCTCGTCCCACAGCAAAAAGCATTCTTGCAATCCCAGCTCACTATACGGACGCGAGAGCTTGGCAATATCACATTTGACCAGTACTTCCATAGTCTGCACGAAGGGCTTGCCGGTGTAGTTGAATGGTCAACCCTGATTGATCGGCTTGTAATCAAGGAAACCAGCTTTTTCCGTCACCAGCCGTCATTCGATTTTGTCCGTAATTATGTCAACCAGCGCATAGCGGATGGCCAGCTCGCGGATTCATTTGATGTATGGAGTGTTGGCTGCGCAACAGGTGAAGAGCCTTATACATTAGCTATGATTGTTAATGAGTGTTTCGAAGCTTCGGCGCTGGATAATTACTGGGGCGTGACGGGTATGGATATCTCGATGCCGGCACAGACTTTTGCAAGACAGGGTATTTATTCCAAGCGCAAACTGGACATGGTGCCTCCCCACATGCGGGAGCGCTATTTCAGTGACTATGACCAGCTGCGCACCCAGATCTCAGCGGAAATGCGTGAGCGTGTATGTTTTACCAATGGCAATGTTATCGAATTAAAAAAAATGCCAATGGTAAAAATGGACATTATTTCTTGTAACAATATGTTGATTTATTTTCGCCGGTGGCGACGACGCAAGATATTGAACTGTCTTGCAGAGCGCCTTAAAAAAGGCGGGGTTCTTATTATAGGTCTTGGTGAAATTGTGGATTGGGAACATCCACTGCTTGAGCCAGTAGCGGATGACAGTGTGCAGGCATATGTCTGCGTAAGATGAATATTTTTGGCACGCCGGAAATAACTAAATAGCTGGCGGCAACAGGAGCAGGTCATGGCCGAAAAAAGAAATTTTACCGCACTCGACTGGGTTGCCGGTGAAATTGGCGAAACGCTGAATCAGGCTAGTGGCGCTCTGGAAGCGTATGTTGGCAATACCGAAGATGCAACGCGCATGCGGTTTTGTCTCAGCCACATACATCAGGTGTTCAATATCCTGCAGATGGTTGAATTGCATGGTGGCGCGCTTCTTGCCGAAGAAATGGAAAAACTCTCTCAGGCCCTGATTGATAAGAAAGTGGCCAATACGGCCGATGCACATGAAGTGCTCATGCGTGCTATTTTACAGTTGCCGCTTTATCTTGAGCGCGTCAAAACGTCCCGTTCTGATGATCCTGCATCGCTTATGGCGTTGCTCAATGATCTGCGCGCCGTCCGCGGAGAAAACCTTTTTACAGAAACGCAGTTATTTGCCCCTGATATGCGTGCCGCCCGTCAGGCGAGTGGGCCGCGCGTTCGTTTTGATGATGAAAAGTTTCATGATGTGATGAAAAGACTTCGTCACATGTACGAGTCTGTCATGGTCAGCGTTATGCGCGACAGAAACTATGACGAACATTTGCCGGCATTGAAAAAGGTATTTGAAAATTTTCGCAAGGTTTGCCAGGGTACGGCGAGAGCGCCTTTGTGGGACGTAGGGCTTGCGCTGGTTGAAGGCATTGAGAACGACACTATTCCCGGCAGTGTGGCGCTTAATAACTTGTTGCGTGATATGGACAAGGAAATTCGTCATATGTCATCCATTGGCGTTGCCAGTCTGGATGAATATCCCCCGGAAGAATTGATCAAAAACCTGTTGTATTACATTGCCCGCAGCCAGGCGACATCCCCACAAATACTCGCCATGCGCGAATTGTATCGGCTGGACAGGTCTTTGCCGGGGATGCAAGCCGGTGGTGACGATATGTCATTTGGTTCGCTTGATCCGGAAGCGATGCGATCCGTTGTTGTGGCGCTCAGTGAAGAGTTTCACCGGGTCAAGGATATTTTCGATCATTATGTTGCTGGCGGTGAAACCAATAATGATGCGTTGGCAGGTGCCATTGCTGTTTTCAAGCAGGCAGGCGATACGCTGGCTGTGCTTGGGCTTGCCGATATGCGCAAGAAAATGGAACAGGTCATTACCAGTTTGCGTGCGCAAGTCGAGAGTGGAGTGGTAGCAACAGCCGATACGCTGATGGATTCCGCTTCGCGTCTTGTCGAAATTGAAACCAGCCTGAACGCCAAATTTAATCGAGACAACCAGTCGTCGGCTGATGGCGCGCCGCTTAGCATGGACAACGCTGTCCTGTCTGCGCATGAAACGGTTTTACACGAATGCCATAACGGTCTTGAGCAAGTCAAGGACGCTATTGTTGATTACATTTCATCGCAGTGGGATAGCTCTCATCTGAAGAGCCTGCCTGAATTATTGCAAGCAGTGCGTGGCGGGCTTGAAATTGTCGGGCAACGCCGGGCAGCGAGAGTGCTGGGCGCAAGCGGACGTTACATCAGGGAACAGTTGATTGACGGTGGCAATAAACCTGATTTCAAGTCGATGGATATACTGGCGGATGCTATTGCCAGCGTTGAATATTATCTTGAATGTCTGGATGACGACGTGATTGAAGACCAGGATGATACGTTATCCGTCGCAGAAACCAGTGTTGCCTCGCTCGGCTATGCGGTTGCAGTTCACCATCGTGCGCAGCAAACCTATCTGGAAGATGCACCAGAAATTGAAGCAATTGATTCAGTNNGTGCCCGTACTTGACCAGCAATTCGAAACGCCTGAACCGGTAATGGATGACATCCCTGTATTAATGGAAGAATCAGAGCCATCGGTGGAGTTTGATACGGATGACGAGCCTCAATTATCAAGTACAGAGGAGCTGATACAGATTGAAACGGTTTCGCTGGAGCCGCTCGTGCTGGATGCCGTCGAAGACACGCACTATGAAGTGTATGTGCAAGAACAGCCGGCGCCAGAACCTGTTCTAGAGCCTGTTGCTGAGGTTTCAAAACCTGAATATATTGACGCGCCAATGGCGCTTAATGAATACGACGAAGAAATAGCGGAAATATTTATCGAGGAAGCAACAGAAGTTCTGGATGCGATTCGTGAATTTTATCCAAAATGGCGTGAAAACTTTGAAGATAGCAGTTCCCTTACTGAGTTTCGCCGTGCCTTCCATACGCTGAAAGGCAGTGGCCGGATGGCGCAGGCTATCGAATTGGGTGAGCTGGCCTGGTCAGTTGAGAACATGCTCAATCGCATCATCGATGGCACGATTGTGCCAGGCGATGAACTCTGCCTGATCATTGATCGTGTGGTAGAAAAAATTCCTTCAATGATCGAAGCATTCAGCCAGCGCAAAGTGGATCCACACCCCGCACTGTCGCAGCGTTTGAGCGATGCTGCTTTTGCCGTGGCCGCAGGTCGTCCGATGACTTCGCTGGACGCGCCAGCAGATATTGGCGAAGAATTCTCAACAGTGTCTGCGGACATTGTTGCCGAGCCGGTGGTTACTGAGGTAGTTGTTGCTGAGACAGTCGTTGCTGAACCTGAAGACATGGATGAAGATTTCGATGCTGTCTTGTGGGAAATCTTTGCCAGTGAAGCTGAAACGCATCTCGAAGTTGCAGATGAATGGTTGGCGTATGCGCGTGAGCGTTCACCGATTGCAGTTGAAACAACAGATCCGTTGCAGCGAGCGCTCCATACATTGAAGGGCAGTGCGCATATGGCGGAAGTAACGCCTATTGCGGAACTGGCCACGCCTTTCGAGAAACTGGTCAAGGAATTGCGCGCTTACCAGATCAAGGTGGGCGATGATTTTATCAATCTGTTTGCGGAAGTGGTGGCAGAAATTCGTTATGGCTTGCAGCTGATTGAAAATCACAAACGGGTGGTATTGCCACATTGTGAAGATTTGCTGGCACGCACTGCTGCATTGCGCTCTGGCTTGACGGGTGGCGGTGAAGTAGAAGCAACTACCAAGGCAGAAGCACCAGTATTGGCGACTGTTGATCCTACACGGTTCAATAATTTCCTTATCAATGACATGGATGCATTGATGGATGTTGCGCCGTATCTCACGCAGTGGGTTGAACAACAGGATAGCAGCGGACTGGATCGCGTTGTTTTTGAATTGAATGAAATGGCTGCTGGGGCTGAAGAAGCAGGTTTGCCGCCTATTGCGTCATTGGCCAGAGCCATCGTGCCCGGCTACACGCATGCCAGATATAGCAAGGCTGCCTTTGCTGCATGGGAACCGCTGGCACTGGAGGCGCATAACGAGATTATCGACTTCATGGATCGACTGGCTGCCAGTGAAGATCTTGTAGTCAATACTGTGCTTGAAGAAAAAATAGCTGCGTATTGCAACACTGGTTTTTCTGATACAGAAGAAGCCGTGTTTACTGAAGCAGTATCTATTCAAGACGGATTTAATGAGGAAGTGTCGTTTGAAGGAACGATAGCTGAAGAGCCACAGCTTGTTGAAGAAATACAGTTCGAACAAGAGACACCGTTTGTAGAAGAGCTGCCGTTTGTAGAAATGGATCAGCCTGCTGAAATTGAAATGCCGGTTGCAGAACTGGTGCCATCTGTCGGGGCTGGGTTTTTTGCGGCAAGCTCTGCTGCTGAAGATGCAGCGATGCTGGCAGAACTTGATCCGGAGATGCTGGATATCTTTCTTGAAGAAGCTGACGAATTGCTTGAGCAGCTGGAAAGCGAAATCCAGCAGTGGAGAGAAGACACGCAGACCAGCATGGCAGATGCAATTCGACGCTCGTTGCATACATTCAAGGGTGGCGCTCGCATGAGCGGCCTCATGTTGCTCGGTACACTGGCGCACGATCTGGAAACAGAACTTGAGGTTTATACAGGCGACGCTGATTCTGCATTAATCAATATGCTGCAGGATTGTCAGGACCGTTTGTTCCGTGGCGTTGCTATGGTTAAAGCATGGCGTGCCGGTGATGCATCGACATTGAATTTTGCGTCGCTGNNGTTGAACCGATTGCTGAAGTTGAAGTGGAAGAAGTGGTGTTTCCGGCGGATCTGTCTACTGTTGAGTTGGCGGTTGCCGACAGTGAAGCAGCGTTTGTTGCCCCGCATGTCGAACTGGCGGATGTGGAATTACAAAGCGCTACTCTACAAGANNCGCTCCACAAGGCGCTGCTCCGCAGGGCGGCATTCTGGAATACAGCGATGATATCGATTCCGAATTGCTGGATATTTTCCTTGAAGAAGCAGATGAGCTGGTGGAGGAACTGGAGCAGTTGGTTGCAGATTGGCAAGCGGCGCCAGAAGATAATAGTTTTGCCGATGCATTGCGCCGTAACTTGCACACGCTGAAAGGCGGTGCACGAATGTCAGGCCTGACAGGTCTTGGTTCCCTTGCGCATGATCTGGAAACACAGCTGGAGCAGTTTGTAGGGCCTGCTGACCAGTCATTGCTGACGCAAATTTTGCAATATCAGGATGCAATCCTTGCGGGTGTTGTGCAAGGTCGTGCTATTGCAGCTGGCCAGTCGCCGCAGCCTATGACGGTACCTATTCCNNGCGCCAGAAATTGAAGTGGTTCAGGCTGTACAAGTTGACACTGCTGATGACAGTGCTCTGGCGGATCTGGGTATTTCTGAAGATGCTGATGCGGAAATGTTTTCCCTCTTTCTTGATGAAGCGGGTGAGCTGCTCGATGATCTGGAAGCGCAAATCCAGGGTTGGCATGAAGCGCCAGATGACAGCTCTTTCTGCGATGCATTAAAACGCAATTTGCACACCTTCAAGGGTGGCGCGCGCATGACTGGCATAATGGGTCTTGGCGATCTTGCGCATGATCTTGAAACACAACTGGAGCAATTCTCTGGTGTGGCCGATGAAGCGTTGTTCGCTACCATGCACAGTTATTACGACAAAATGATGGCTGGTGTGAATCTTGTTCGCCGGATAGTGGCAGGTGAAACTGTTGCCACAAGCGCTGCTGTGCCTGTTGCTGCGCCTGTCGAGGTTGCAGCGAAAGAAACAACAAGAACAGTGCCTCAGGCAGATGTTGCCAATCCTGTACCGTCTGCAACCATCATTCCGTTCCGTGGCGGTAGTATGCCGCGCGGCCTTGAAGAAGCGATTGCCGGCAAAAAAGGTGTGCATGCTGCTGCTGAAGCGAAAGCGGCGCAAGCACAACAGGAAATGATCAAGGTATCAGCAGATCTGCTGGAAAACCTGGTTAACCTTGCAGGTGAAACGTCGATCAGCCGTTCACGTGTTGAACAACAGATGATCGATATCGAACGCACAGCGGAAGAGATGGAATCGACTATTCTGCGATTGCAGGACCAGTTGCGTCGTCTTGAAGCAGAAACGGATGCGCAGATCCAATCCCGTCAGGCAGAAATCCAGGAACGCAGTGACGATTTTGATCCGCTTGAAATGGATCGCTATTCCACCGTGCAGCAATTGACAAGTTCCTTGTCAGAATCCGCTTCGGATTTGCTGGATATCCGGAGCTCGCTGAATAATAAACTGCGCGACACTGAAACGCTGCTTGTACAACAGGCGCGTATCAATACCGGCCTGCAGGAAGGTTTGATGCGTTCACGCATGGTACCTTTTTCACGGCTGGAGCCGAGGCTGCGTCGCATCATCCGCCAGGTGGCTGGCGAGTTGAAAAAAGATATCGCGTTTGATCTGGAAAATGTTCAGGGTGAGCTGGATAGAACCATGCTGGAACGCATGGTGGCTCCGCTGGAGCATATGTTGCGGAACGCATGTGACCACGGTATTGAAAGTCCGGAAAAACGTCTGGCTGCCGGCAAATCAAAACAGGGTCGTGTGGTGCTGAGCCTTGGCCGTGATGGCGGCGACATCCTGATCTCCTTGCGCGACGATGGTGGCGGTATCAATGTTGATGCTGTGCGCAAGAAAGCCATCGAACGTGGTTTGTTGACGGCCGATTCGCCGATTACCGACAGTGAGGCGTTGCAATTTATTTTGCAGGCGGGTTTCAGTACTGCGGAAAAAGTGACACAAATTTCCGGTCGCGGTGTGGGCATGGATGTTGTTCACAGTGAAATCAAGGCCATGGGTGGTTCGATGACCATTCATTCCGCTGTGGGTCAGGGCACGGAATTTATTGTACGCCTGCCGTTTACTGTATCGGTGAACCGCGCATTGATGGTGCGTATAGGCGAAGATGTTTTTGCCATTCCGCTGACATCCATTGAAGGTATTGTGCGCGTTAGTCCGTTTGAGCTGGAAAGTTATTACGAGGATCCGGAAGCGCGTTTTGAATATGCAGGACGGCATTACGAAGTGCGTTATCTCGGCGCGTTGCTGCAAACCAAAATGCGTGCGAATCTTGAATCGGCGGTGATGCCTGAACCTGTCATTTTGTTGCGCAGTGCGGAACATACTGTGGCATTGCACGTTGACCAGCTGATTGGTAGCCGCGAGATTGTTGTAAAGGCGTTGGGCATGCAGTTTGCTGCAGTGCCGGGTTTATCAGGCGCGACCTTGCTCGGTGATGGTAGCGTAGTAGTGATTCTTGATCTGCTGGCACTGGTGCGTGCAAACCTGGCGCTCGAAGGCGCTGCATTCCACATCGATAGCCAGTCTGCTGCGCCAGCAGTAGAGGAAAATATTACCGTGATGGTGTGTGATGACTCGGTGACGGTGCGCAAGGTTACTTCGCGCTTGTTGGAACGCGAAGGCTTCAATGTGATGTTGGCAAAAGACGGCGCCGATGCGCTGTTGCAAATGCAGGATCGTATGCCGGATGTATTGCTGCTGGATATCGAGATGCCGCGCATGGATGGATTTGAAGTGGCCAGTACGATCAAAAACAGTCAGCGCCTGCAGGATATCCCGATCATCATGATCACATCGCGTACCGGTGACAAACACCGTGAGCGCGCCATGGGTATGGGCGTTGAGCGTTATATGGGCAAACCCTTCGTTGAGGAGGAGTTGCTGCTGAATATTAACGATCTGGTGGGCGAGCGATTGGCCAAGCGTATGGCCCGTTTCGAGCGCAGCGGTAGTTGAGGTAACGGATGAGCGCCCTGCGTATCGGGGTGATTGTTGATGATCCCGCCCAGGTGTCTACCCTGCGTGGCGTCATTACGGCTGCCGGGCAGGAAATGGGTGTGGCACTGGAGTTTTCGCGGGCGAGCGGGAGGATTGCTGATGCAGGTGTTGATGCCTGGGTCGTCAATCTGGACATCGAAGTGTTGGAGGCTACGCACCCTGAATTACTGGACGAGCTGCTCGATGCCATCCAGCTGCCATTGATCCTGTGCGAAGGACAAATTCCAAACCACGTGAGTCCGGAGTTTGCCAATTGGCAGCGTCGGCTGGGTGAAAAATTGCGCGGGTTGACGGGTGTGATCAATCGCACTCAACGCGGCTCGCCTCGCTTGCCACGCAGCGTCTGGGTGCTGGCCGGTTCTATCGGCGGGCCTGATGCAGTGAAACAGTTTCTTGATGCTGTCCCGGCGGATCTGGGGATTGCCTTTATCTATGCCAACCATATTGAGCGTGATTTTCAGGGGTTGTTGACGCAGGTGATGGGGCGCAACAGTCGCTATGAAGCGTATGCGCCCAGGCATGGTGATCTACTGCGTGAAAACAGCGTTGCGGTCATTTCGCCCGAGAATGTGACGGGTGTCACCCGCGACGGCAGTTTCAATGTACGGAATACCCCCTGGGTGGGCCAGTACAAGCCCAACCTGGATCAGATAGTGGCATCCACGGCTGTGCATTTTGGCCGGAATGGTGGCGTGATAGTATTCAGCGGTATGTGCGATGATGCTGCAGCGGCCAGTCGACTGATGCGGCGTTGCGGCGGTCAGGTCTGGACCCAGAGTCACGAAAGCTGTGTGAACTGGGCCATGCCGGAAGCCACTGAACGCGCAGTAGGCAAGCCTGACTTTTCCGGCAATCCTGCAGCGCTGGCTGCGCGACTGACGTCCTGGGCGGCAGGCCACAATAAAATACCGCCGGAACCGATTTACAAAACGACAACACAGCACGGATAAAATGTATGAGTGAAGTCCAGTCATTATCGCCATCCAATCAGGCAGCTGCTGCCAAACCTGTCAGGGATGTGCCCAGCATGTTGTTGCCCGTGCAGGATAAATTATTGCTGTTGCCCGGTGTGGCGGTGGCTGAAATTGTGAATTACAGCTATCCGGATTGCCCGCCAGATGCGCCAGACTGGTTTCTTGGCTATATAGAATGGCGCAAATTGTCTGTGCCGCTTTTATCTTTTGAGTTGCTCAATGGCCAGCCAATGCCACGCTCATCAGCCGCGCCGCGTATTGCAGTGATCAACAACACGGGCGTGAATGATGATGTGCCATTTATCGCCATTGTCATGCAAGGTATTCCGCGATTGATGCGCATCATGCCGCAAGACGTTGCTGAAATAGAAGGCGCAGCGTTGGCCCCCGCCGAGTTGGCTGCTATCAATATTGCAGGCAGTGAAACAGTATTGATTCCTGATGTGAGCGTATTGGAAAAAGCTTACAGCGATTATCTGAAAACGCGTTGATGGCTGTTGTTTTTCCTCTGCAGGATGAGCAGGCGACTTTGCGTGCAGGCGCATCCCTGGCGGAGGTGTGTGAAGCCGGCGCAGTCGTCTGGCTAACCGGCACACTGGGTGCAGGCAAAACTACATTGTCACGCGGCTGGTTGCATGCACTGGGTCATCAGGCTGCTGTCAAAAGCCCGACGTATACTATTGTCGAACCCTATTCATTGTCCTGTGGTGCTGTTTACCACTTTGATCTCTATCGACTGAATGATCCGGAAGAGCTGGAGCTGATGGGAATCCGGGATTATTTTGCATCCGCTTATCTGTGCCTGATTGAATGGCCGGAAAGGGGTGATCCGTTGTTGCCTCTGCCAGACTTGTCCATTAACCTCTCACCGGAACCGGGTGGCGGTCGCATCATGACCATCACGATACATTCTGATCGTGCACGGCAGTGGTTAATCGCTTTTGAAACGTAACAGGACACGCATGGCTCTTCTTGTGCGACAGGCGCTGCGCCTGTCGGCATGGGTGTTCCTGTCGACGGCAATGTTTGCGGAAGCTGCCAGCATACAGAGTGTGCGTTTGTGGCGCGCGCCGGATAATACGCGCCTGGTATTTGATCTATCCGGCCCGGCCGAACACAAGTTGCTCAGTTTGCCCGGTGAAAAAGGGCAGGCACAACGCATTGTCATTACTTTGCCAGATTCACAATTCAATGCAGATGCCAGCAAAGTCAGTCTTGCCAATACGCCATTGTCTGGTTTCACCACGGAAAAAAATGGCACAGAATTAAAATTGGTTATTGATCTGTCGACTGCGGTGAAACCCAAAAGCTTTTTGTTGCCCGCCAATAACCAGTACGGCGATCGCCTGGTGCTCGATCTGTTTGATGAAAACAGCATGCAAGAGACCAAAGCGGTGAAACCTGCATCAAACGGCATGCGCGATGTCATCATCGCTGTTGACCCGGGACATGGCGGCGAAGATCCTGGCGCTAAAGGCCCAGGCGGGCTTTACGAAAAAAATGTCACACTGGCGATTGGAAAGGAACTGGTCAAGCTGATCAATGACGCGCCTGGCTATTCAGCATTCCTGACACGGTCGAGTGATTACTATGTCAGTTTGCGTGGGCGCACCCAGATTGCAAGAAACAAGGGCGCAGACCTGTTTGTTTCCATCCATGCTGATGCGTTCAAGGATTCCAGCGCACAGGGTGCTGGTGTATTTGCCTTGTCGCAGCGTGGCGCAACATCTGAAACTGCGCGCTGGTTGGCGCAAAGCGAGAATGATGCGGATCTGGTGGGCGGTGTAAACCTTGGCGACAAGGATCCCGTGCTGCAAGGTGTGCTGCTCGATCTTTCAATGACCGCAACAGTGGCCACCAGCCTTGATATGGGAGACAAGGTGATAGGCCAGATGAAAAAGTTTACTAAAATGCATAGAGGGTTTGTGGAGCAAGCAGGCTTTGTTGTGTTGAAAAATCCCGATATCCCGTCGTTGTTGATTGAGACGGGGTTTATAACCAATCCCCAGGAAGCAAAAAACCTTTCCAATCCGAAATTCCGTTCTACGATGGCAAAAGGAATTTTCTCAGGCATTGATAGCCATTTTCGTGCGAAGCCACCCATGGATACTGCGTTGGCAGCAGCAAGGGGTGGAAAGGTTTCCCAGACTATGGACAAAGTCAAAGAGCCTGTTGAGATCCCCTCTGAAAAATTGGTTGATGATGTCGGCTCCCAAGAGGTGCTGGTGCGCCGTGATGACAATGCTGATAGGAAAGCAGCCGATGAAAAAGATGACCTTGAAAAACTGGTGGCGGAAAAAACCACCAAAAAGTCACAGCCTGTAAAAAAATCGCCAGAGAAATCCCTGAAGTATGTTGTCAAGAAAGGCGATACGCTGAGCGGGATAGCATCGCGTCATAAAACCAGCATGGCAGCGTTGCGTGAGCATAACAATATGCAAGACCAGCAAGTGCGCATTGGCCAGACCCTCCACATTCCTGTGTCCTCTCGCTGAGTATAGTAGCTGTGGCGCGCATCCAACAATTAAGCCAACGGTTGGCAAACCAGATTGCTGCGGGTGAAGTGGTAGAACGGCCTGCATCGATTGTCAAAGAGTTGCTTGAAAACAGCATTGATGCCGGGTCAAGCAAGATTGATATTGATATTGAGCAAGGTGGTGTCAAGACAATACGCGTCCGGGATGATGGCAGCGGTATTGAGCAGGAAGATATGCCACTGGCATTGTGTCGTCATGCAACCAGCAAGATTTATGAGCTGGATGATCTCGAATCCGTAGCAACCCTGGGTTTTCGTGGTGAAGCGTTGGCGAGTATGGCCTCGGTATCACGTCTGACAATCACATCCAACACGCAAGATGGTGCAGCCGGTTGGCAAGCGCAGGCTGAAGGCCAGGAAATGGTAGCGGAAGTCTTGCCGGCGGCGCACCAGCGCGGTACAACAGTGGAAGTGCGTGATCTTTTCTTCAATACGCCCGCCCGTCGAAAATTCCTTCGCAGTGAAAAAACAGAATTCCAGCGCATTGATGAGATGCTGAAAAAACTCGCATTGTCACGATTTGATGTGGCATTTCACTGGCGACATAACCAGCGCACTGTCCAACAGCTGCGCGAAGCCAATACGCAGGCAGAGCAGGAGCGTCGTGTAGCCACCTTGTGTGGTCCAGCATTTATGCAGCAGGCATTTTTTGTTGATATTGCGCACGCAGATTTGCGGTTGCATGGATGGATAGCCCAGCCGGCATTTTCACGTAGCCAGTCTGACCTGCAATATTTTTATGTGAATGGCCGGGCTATTCGCGACAAGTTGGTGACGCATGCAATCCGTCTTGCCTTTCAGGATGTATTGCATCACAGCCGTCATCCGGCGTATGTGCTGTATCTGGATGTTGATCCCGCCAGTGTCGATGTGAATGTTCACCCCACGAAACATGAAGTGCGGTTTCGGGATTCCCGGCGTGTGCATGATTTTGTATTCCGTTCATTGGCGCGGGCGTTAGCGGATTTACGGCCGGATGAGGCGAGTGCTGTGATGCCGGACGTGTCCCCTGCATTTGCGGTGCCGATTATCAGTTACCAGAACACAATCACACTGGGTGAAAAAAATTCGCCGGATAATGTCCGTGAGACCGGCACGCATTACGCGCCTGTTTCAGTTAGTGCTGCTCGTATTGATGGTGCAGCAATGCTGTCTGGGGATGCAATACAAACAACTGCGGACATTCCGCCGTTGGGCTATGCGCTGGCGCAGCTGAAAGGCATTTATATTCTGGCCGAGAATGCGCAAGGCCTGGTGTTGGTGGACATGCATGCTGCGCACGAAAGGATCACCTATGAAAGACTCAAAACGGCGCACGACAATAACAGCATGGCGCGCCAGCCGTTGCTGGTTCCACAATCGGTGGCAGTGAGTGAACGTGAAGCGGATTGTGCGGAAGAACATCGCGCCTTGTTTGAACAGTTAGGTTTGTTGGTAGACAGGGCTGGACCAGAATCCTTGCTCATCAGGCAAGTCCCTGTACTGCTGGCCAATGGCAACAGCGAGCAATTGTTGCGTGATGTATTGTCTGATTTGTCGCAGCACGGTTCATCAGCACGGATCCGTGAATCAGTAAACGCAGTGCTGTCGACGATGGCGTGCCATGGTTCCATTCGGGCCAATCGCAAGCTGACCGTTCCGGAAATGAATGCATTATTGCGTGATATGGAAATCACCGAGAGAAGTGGTCAGTGTAATCATGGCCGACCCACCTGGATTCAGGTGAGCCTTGCAGAAATTGATAAATGGTTTATGCGCGGCAGCTGATCAGCCAGGTTTTATTGTTTGACTCAATTTATTGTTTGACTCAGTTTAATGTTTGACCCAATGCCAGGTGTTCAGTGACTCAAGCCTTTTCTGTATAGCGTTCACGGTTGCAGGATCATTTTTCATATAGTCATGCAGTGCCACTGTCTGCTGTTGCACATGACTGTCTATGGTATCGGGCCGCAGTATTTTTCCAATGTCTTCGTTAAAGCTGATAAAAACACGCTCCTGCACCAGATCACCCAATGCCGGTTTGGGATGCGCAGGGTCCCAGAACCATTGCATGCCGTTTTTAGGCGCTGGCAAGCGAGGATCTTCCGGTAGCCATTCAGTCGTCAGGTCATTGACGACGGCAAAATCCCATATGGGTTTTGCAGCTTGGCCATATTGATGGGCTACTTGCTCATTCACCATTACCAGCTGCCGTTTCCAGTCGGAAAACGCGGGCCATAGTCCAATGCCATCCATGCCAAGCAGCATGCGAACGTGCAGCGGGGATATGACAAAACGTATATTGAGGTTATTGCGATAAATATAATCCAGCAGTGCCCGTAAATCGTCGAATGTAGATTCACCTGCGGCATTTTTCACAGTGGTGTATGTGCTGCCCGGCCCGTTTAACCAGAATCCGTTTTTCCGGAAATAGTTGTTTTCAAAGGAATCAAAGAGTTTATAGACAGCAGCATTGTCTTTTACTACAGCGTAGTGCGG
>DDBK01000063.1:5012-18306 GCA_002333095.1 Cellvibrionales bacterium UBA2034 | reverse complement strand
GCCGATCATACCTTGTTTTAATGGGGTCACTGCATTGGCATGTTGCAAGTTGCGCAGCATTTCCTGTAGTGAGGCACCGGGCATGGCCATATTGTAAACCTGCATACCTGGCCAGGCGGCAGGGAGTGGGTTCATGCTTTCTTCGATACGGGAACTGCCTAGCATCAAGCCGTCGATTGACCGGTTTTTAATCAGGAAGTTTTTATAGATGCGGACATTTTCAATAAAACGCACATCGGTATAGCCTGCAACAGGTTTGACAGGGAAAACGCCAAAAGGATTGACGAGAAAGTTTACAGTTGCCATGCAGGAAACAGATAAAAAGAATAATCCGATAAGCAGATAATTAAATGTTCTTTCTTTTATGGATAGTATTGTCATTGCGCTAGAACCGGAAGTAGAGGAATTCGCTGAGCTGTGTCAGGTGCGAAAAACAGTAGATCAGCACAATAGAAACAATGGACAGGGTCACTATGTTAGGGCGAAATACCCACCGTGATGTCTCATCGAATGAGGTGACAGTCACCTCATAATTACGCAAAAAAGTGTGTGAGTTTGGCAGCAGCCAGACAATCAGCAGCGGCCACACAATCTGGCCAATTTGTTTCCCGCCCTTGAACAGATTGTCATCAAACACGAGGCCTTGTTGCACCAGCCAGTGGGAGAGCTCGCCCCATTGGCTGGCGTACTTGATCGGCAGTGTGACGCCGTTGCAGCCCGCCATGCCTTTCAGTATTTGCAGTGCGCCACCCACTGTGTCGGCGCGAAAAAATACCCATGCCACTGTCACTGCCATGAACGTTAACGTGCCGTACAGCAGTGTGCGGACTGATTCTGGCAGTCGTGAGGGACGGTCTTTGCACAGTGCGCGCCAGCCGTGGTTGATGCAAAGATAAGCGCCATGCATGGCGCCCCAGATAATGAATGTCCAGCCAGCACCATGCCACAGACCACCCAGTAACATGGTCAACCAGAGATTGAGATAACGCCTGAAAGGCCCTTTGCGGTTTCCGCCCAAGCCAATGTACAGGTAGTCGCGCAAGAAACGCGAGAGTGTCATGTGCCAGCGCCGCCAGAAATCAATAATGCTGGTGGATTTGTACGGCGAATTGAAATTGAGTGGAAGACGAATGCCGAATAGCAGGGATATGCCCAGTGCCATATCCACATAGCCGCTGAAATCAAAATACAGTTGCAGCGTGTAGGCCAGCACGCCGCCCCAGGCTTCAAAGAAAGTCAGCGCTACGCCGCTATCTGCTGCGCTGAAAACGGGCGAAACATACACCATGACGCGATCAGCAATCAGTATTTTTTTTGCAAGGCCAATCGTAAACAACACCAGNNGCAATCAGGTGCGGGAAATAAGTGACAAACAGGAAATAGTCTGCGATCCGGTATTCCCGCACTTCACCGCGGTAAACATCCACCAGATAGGCAATCTGGGTAAAGGTAAAAAATGAAATGCCGAGTGGCAGGATAATATTGTGCAATTGCCAATCCAGCCCGGCCAGCTCATTGATATTGGCAATAAAAAAATCCGTGTATTTGTAATAACCCAGCAATAACAGGTTCAGTGTGACGCTGAGTCCCAGCACCAGTCTGGAGCGGTGCTTTCCTGACAGGATCAGCCCGAAGCTGTAATTGGCCAGGATGGAACCGGCCATCAGCCAGACGTATGCCGGATTCCACCAGCCGTAGAAAAACATGGAACACAGTGCCAGCCAGGCAATGGCTGTACGCTGGTTCACAATGCGGCTGATCATGTAATAGCAGCCAAGGCTTACCGGCAAAAATACCAGCAGGAATTCATAGGAGTTGAATAGCACGAGATACCTTGTCAGTCGCCGGCTGTATTGGAGGCTGCATTATAAGGTATGGCCATGGTGGGGGTAGTCGCGGTAAAGTTGGGCTGACAATAAAAATAGTGGGCGGAGTAGCCATGAATAGCCAGGAAGAAGAGGACAAGCGTCGTAAGGGTGAGGGCGGGCCTTTGCCGCAACGCCGATCACGAACATTCTTCAAGGGAGACGGGTGGTACTTCATGACGCGTGAGCGCGTCGACGTGGGGCCTTTTGCCAGTCAGGAACTGGCAGAGATTGGTGTACAGGATTACGCCGGATTCTCGATGGATGCGGATCGTATCATTCCCGACCCTCTGGATATTGTGCCGGACGAAAGCGAGAGTTGAGCATTAACGTTTCTGAAGCCAGTCATTCAATCCAACATCCCCATCACGCTTGAGATTGAATGTAGAAGGCCAGCCGTGCGCCAGATCAACTTTGGTATGCAGGGTGTAGTCAAAACGTTTGTCGGGATTTTTCTGCATTTTCTTTAACAGGCGCGCTGCCTGGATCACATTCGCGGAGCCCTGCACAGTAAATTCGGTTTTGCTATAAGGCTTGATAACCGGTATGTCATTGCTGACGCCCTGGATCAACTCGATGTCGGCAATGTTGAACAGGAAGCTGATAGCTTTTACATCCAGTTCCAGATCATTGGGGTTGGTCAATTGCAAGCGCAAGATAAAGCGTTGCTCCAGCAGATTGTTTCCTTTCAGGTGTTTGAAGCCGATAACCTGGATATCCGGGTCAACCAGTTCCTGTCTTAGCCAGCTGCAGCCCTGCAGAAAAATAATAATTCCGATGAGGGTGCATTTAATTATCTTGTTCATATGATTTTCTTCATGGATTTTGGGGCTGACAGGCTAATTGTTGTACATCCTGCAAACGGTCAAATGTTGCTGCAGGATTATCTGACAATGCAGTATTGTAAAATTGCGGTTCGCCCAGACGGGTTGGCCAGCGATGTTTGCCGTCACTGGTCTGTCCAATCCATGTTGGTGCAGACCAATCGGCATTCATTTCCTGCGGATTGGGTTGTTGCCAGTCCAGCAATTTTTCCGTGCCGGCATACAGCGTGATATAGGCCGTATTCTTGCCTTCATGCAGGCGTGAACGTGTGTACCAGGTTCTTAGCACAATGGGCAAACAGTGCTGGCCGGATTTTTTTACCAGCGGCGAACTGGTGATACGGTCAACGCCTATTTGCAACGTGAAGGTGTTATCCGGGTTATACGCCAGCGACCAGATGCCTTGTTGTTCCATCAGGTATAGTGGCTCTGCAAAACCTGGTTCCGGCATGATGGCGCCGATGGCGACACTCAATGCGCCATATCCAGGTGCGCGGCGGAAGTCATCACCGCTTACACGGGCTTGCCCGTTGTCTGTAATCGCAGTGTATTGCAGTGCCAGTCTCGTTTTTGTATTGCGCCAGTCGGCATATGCCTTGTCTGCCTGTTTTGCTTGCAAAGGAAATGCTTGCGCTACATTGGCAGCGCCAGTTTTGTCTTTGTCGAGTGCGTAAAGTTCGCCGGGTGAAGAGCGCCATTGCCCGTCCGCAGACAACACACTGTAATTGAATAATCCAGAGCTGCCAATTTCATGTACCAGCATTCGTGGCGAAAATGTTTCGCCGGCCAGTATGCGGTGTAAATCCTGCCCGTCGATATTTTTTCCGGCGCTGGTGCCAGCGGCTTGCAGTAGGGTTGGATAGATATCCTGGATGGCAACAACATCATTAAATTGTTTGCCAGCTGCGCGCCGGTCTGGCCAGCGGATAATCAGCGGAGTGCGTAAACTTCCCTCGTGAAATTCCCCTTTTACGCCAGCAAAAGGATCGTTATTGTTCATCATCTGATTGGTGCCACCATTGTCGGATGTCACCACAATCATTGTATTGTCCAGTTGCTTGCTGTCGCGCAATGCCTTCACTGCCTTGCCGATTTCTGCATCTGCTTGTGCGAGCAGTGCGCGGTATTTTCCTTCAGGTGTATCCGGAAATTTTTTCAGGAAGGCTTCCGAGGCTGTGCTGGGATGGTGCGGCGCAAACAGCCAATAGTTGATAAACCAAGGCTGGTTTTTTTCTGCGCTGATAATGGTATCCACAACATGCGCAGCAAGAATGTCTTCCAGGTGACCATGGTATTGTTGCAAGGGCGTGTTGTCGCTTTGCAGCCACGGATCGATGTAAGTCGGGCGTTTGGTAAAGTCGCCATTCTTGTCCGGGCCTTTCAGCTGGAACTGGTTGAGAAATCCGAACCAGTGTTCAAAGCCTTGTTTGTCTGGCCATGCATCACGCACGGCATCGCCGAGATGCCATTTGCCGATATGTGCGGTGTGATAGCCTGCTGTTTTCAGCGCTTCCGGCAATGTAATAATTTCAGGTGAAATACCACGAAAATCCGGATTCTGTGCCACGCGTGCGGATTCGCGACCTGTCAGCAATGCCAGTCGTGCCGGTCGGCAGGTGCTGTCAGCATAATGGCGCGTGAAGCGTACGCCTTCGTTGGCAATCTGCCTGATGTTGGGTGTGGGTGCATCGTCGCGACCAAAACCGGCGATGTCGCTGTAACCGGCATCATCCAGCACAATCAGCAGAATATTCGGTTTGCGATCTGCTGCATGTGTTTGTATTGCCAATGCAGCAAGAAGCAATGCAAGAAAAAACTTACGCATCGGAATCATCTTCATCTTTCAGCGCCAATGCACGTCGATATAATTCACGTTTTGCAGCGCCAGTAATTTGTGCAGCCAGAGCAGAGGCTTGCTTGACAGGCAATTCCGCCAGCAGAATTTGCAACACGCGTTCGCTTTCACTGTCATCGATAACTTTTTCGGTAGCGCCTGCGACAACCAGCACGATTTCGCCGCGCTCTTCCACGCGTTTTTCATCAATGGCGCGTTCCAGTTCAGCCAATGTAGTCAGCCACAATGTTTCGTAATGTTTGGTTAATTCGCGCGCGAGACAGATTTCACGTTCGCCGCCCAATACCGCCGACATGTCACGTACGGTATCGGCAAGGCGATGCGGCGCTTCGTAAAAAATCAGTGTGGCGGTGTCTGTCGCCAGTTTTTCCAGCGCAGTTTTGCGTGCCTGTTGTTTGGCGGGCAGAAAACCGTTGAACCGGAAACAGTCAGACGGCAAACCGGAGCCCGCCAGCGCAGCCATGGCTGCACAGGGCCCCGGAATACTCTCAACCCTCACACCGTGCTGGTGTGCCAGCCGCACCAGGCGGTAACCCGGGTCAGCAATCGCGGGGGTGCCGGCATCCGAAATCAGTGCCACGCGCTTGTCCTGTTGCAGCAGGTGCAGGATGCGTTCGGCGGCATCGCGTTCGTTGTGGTCATGGTAGGGAATCAACGGTTTGCTGATNNATATTGAAATGTTGCAACAGCTTGCCGCTGTGGCGGGAATCCTCCACCGCGATGGCATCCACGGATTGGAGAACCGAGACAGCGCGGGGTACCATGTCGGCCAGATTGCCTATGGGCGTAGCCACCAGATACAGGGTTGCAGTAGGCATGCCATGAACCGGAATAGAAAAATGTTACGCATTCTACCTTGTCGTTTGTTGTTGCGCCGTCTGGCGCTCGCTATTGCTGCAGTGGCCTGGGTGGCGGGTTGCGCGCACCTTGATCCTGCTCCGGTGGAGGAGACAACCAGGACAGCAGAACCCGTTACTGACGACCAGCCGTCTGTGGTGGTGTCACAGGACGAAGCCTATGCACTCTTGCTGCAGGCCGAAAAGGCGGTTACGCCGCAGCGTGAATCGCTGTTGTTACAGGCCGCCGATGCGTACCGGCAGCAGGGCGATTACTCCCGGTTGGGCAAGGCGTTGCAAGAGATCGACCCCGGCACGCTGGGTACAGACCTGCTGGTCCGCTACAGCGTCTTGTACGGCGATTGGGCATTAGCGCAACGCCATCTGGACGATGCTGCCCGTGTACTGCTCAACCCGACCTTGCTGGCTATCAAGCAGGATCAGGGACTGGATACCGCCAGTGCCGCCCGTTTACACGCTTTGCGGGCGCGACTGTACGAGTTGCAACAGAAGCCTCTGGATGCACTGCACGAGCGGTTGCTGGAAAGCACATTAATACAAGGTTCCCCGACACCCGAGGCGGAACAGCGTGAGCTGAATGAAGCGATCTGGCGCCAGCTCGCCCAGCTGCGCGATGAAGATTTCAGCGTGCTGGAATATGCCGATACCAGCAACAAGGCTGAAGAACAGCTGTTGGCAGGCTGGGTAGCATTGGCGCGTATCCAGCGTATGCATCCCGGTGAGCTCGACAAGCAGTCAGCAGCCCTGAAAGATTGGGAACGCAGCTATCCAGTACACCCTGCCAACCGCTTCATGCCGGCGGACATGGCGATGCTGAAGCAAGTACAGGGCGAGTTGCCGCGCCGTATTGCGCTGTTGCTGCCGCTAACAGGCAAGAGGGCGCAGGCCGGGCAATCCGTACGCGACGGTTTCATGACGATGCACTACCAGCACCTGGCTAATGGCGATGCCGGCCTGCAAATTGATGTGGTTGATAGCAATGGGGCGCCGGATATCCTGACTGCCTACAACAGCGCAGTGACACAGGGGGCGGAAATGGTGGTCGGCCCGCTGGAACGTGAACAGGTACAGGTGTTGGCCAACCAACCCAGGCTGCCGGTGCCGACACTGGCCCTGAACAACCCCCCTGTATTGAATAATCCTTCATCCGCCCCGATGGTTCCGCCGGCAGAGCTGTACCAGTTCAGCCTCAACCCGGAAGAAGAAGCCATGCAAGTGGCAGATGCAGCCGCTTCCAGCCAGCTGCGCCGCGCGTTGGTCATTGCGCCGCAAGGTGAACGTGGTGAACGGTTGTTACAAGCGTTTAGCCGACGTTGGCAGACGCTGGGTGGCGAGGTCACCGGACAGGTGCGCTATTCACCCAACAGTGGGAACTATGGGGTGCTATTGGCAGACACCGTCGGCATTGATCTGGCCAGCGGCCAGTTGCGCCCCGGCAAAAGCCTTCCGGATATGGTGTTCTATGTTGGCAACAGTCTGGATGCAGCTTCCATGATGGAAACATTGGCGCGCAATGGTGTTGGTGAGGTGCCGGTCTATGCCACGTCACAAGTACTGGACGGACAACGGATGGATGCGCGTGTTGACGGGTTGCGGGTGTGCCTCTCGCCCTGGCAGGCCGGTGTTGGCCCGCTGCGCACGGACGGCGCTGCACCGTCGGGCGCGGACCTGTTATTTGCCATGGGTGCGGATGCGCAGGCGCTGCATTCACGGCTGGCGCTGATGCGTGTCAATACATCGTTGCGTATACCCGGCAACACCGGCTACCTGAACCTGGATGATGAACGCCGCGTAGTGCGCACACTGGTGTGGGGCGTGCTGAAAGACGGCCAGATCCAGATCCGTTCATCGTCCGGCCGTTTCTGATGCACACAGCAGGGATGCGGACTGGCAATGCAGCACCCCGCGCGCGCGGGCAGCGAGTGGAAGAAGCCAGCGAGTACTATTTGCAACAACATGGCTTGCACGCTATTGAACGCAACTTCAACAGCCGTGGTGGCGAAATTGATCTCGTGATGCGCGACGGTGAAACGCTGGTGTTTGTTGAAGTGCGTTTTCGCAAGAACGACCATTTCGGCACGCCGGCAGAAAGTATTACGGCGAGTAAAAAACGGAAATTATTGCAAACGGCACAGCTGTATCTTTTGGCGCATCCACTCTGGCGCCATCAACCTTGCCGGTTTGATGTGATCGCCGCGCGACCGGGTGAAAACGGGTTGCAGTTCGAGTGGATAAAAAATGCCTTTGGTTAAGACTGTGCTCGCACCGAATACACGTTTCCGCATTCCGCTGGCGGTGCAAGCGATGCGCGCAGGAGGCGTGATTGCATACCCCACTGAAGCAGTGTGGGGTATGGGTTGCGATCCAATGTGTGAACCTGCGGTTGATTACCTGTTGCAGCTGAAACAGCGCGACTGGCGTAAAGGGGTGATTCTGGTCGCTGCGGATATTGCACAACTCGAACCGTATTTGCGTGGGCTGGATGAACGCAGTCGCCAGACATTGCTGGCAAGCTGGCCGGGTCCCAACACATGGTTGGTGCCAAATAATGGCGCAGCGCCAGACTGGATCACGGGTGGGCGCGATACACTCGCTGTCCGCGTGACGGCGCATCCGCTTGTCGTGGCGTTGTGCCAACAGTTTGGTGGCGCGATTGTATCGACATCAGCCAATCCAGCCGGAAAACATCCGGCGCGCACGTTGCTGGATGTGCGCCGATATTTTGGTGACAGACTGGACGTTGTTGTTCCGGGTGCGTTAGGCGGTTTAAAAAATCCCACACAAATTCGCGATGTCATCAGCGGCGATATTTGCCGCATGGCCTGAATTATTTTCAACGGACGTTTGAATGAGCATTGATGTAGCAGCAGTCAAAAATTACTTACTGGACTTGCAACAGCGTATTTGTGCCGGCCTTGAGCAGGAAGAAAGTGGCGCATGTTTTGTGCAGGATGTATGGCAGCGGGAAGTCGGTGGCGGTGGTGGCATTACCCGTGTGTTGGAAAATGGTGCAGTGTTTGAAAAAGGCGGTGTCAATTTCTCGCATGTGCTGGGCGTTGCCATGCCTGCATCTGCTACCGCGCACCGGCCTGAACTCGCGGGACGCGCATTTGAAGCGATGGGTGTGTCGCTGGTGATACACCCGCGTAATCCCTATGTGCCAACGTCACATGCCAACGTGCGGTTTTTTGTTGCGCGCAAGGAAGGCGAGCCGGATGTGTGGTGGTTTGGTGGCGGTTACGATCTCACGCCGTATTATGGGTTCGACGAAGACTGCCAGCATTGGCATCGCACAGCAAAAGCTGCTTGCGATCCATTCGGCGAGACGGTCTACCCAGATTACAAGCGCTGGTGTGATGATTATTTTTACCTGAAGCACCGTCATGAGCAGCGTGGTGCAGGCGGGCTGTTTTTTGATGATCTGAACAGTTGGGGCTTTGAAAAAAGTTTTGCGTTTATGCAGGCTGTTGGCAACAGCTATCTGCCGGCTTACCAGCCGATTGTGAACCGGTGTAAAAATATTGCATACAGCGAGCGCGAACGGGAGTTCCAGTTATACCGTCGGGGCCGTTATGTGGAATACAACCTGGTGTATGACCGCGGCACTTTGTTCGGTTTGCAAACGGGTGGCCGCACGGAATCCATCCTGATGTCGCTACCGCCGCAGGTGGCTTGGCGTTATGACTGGCAGCCAGAGCCCGGCACCCCGGAAGCGAAACTGTACAGTGATTATATTGTGGTCAGGGACTGGGCATGACAGATCGCTACGCGGTATTTGGTAATCCTGTTGCGCACAGCAAATCACCGATGATTCATGCGGAGTTTGCCAGACAGACGGGTGAAGATATTGTGTATGAACGTCAATTAGTTGATACAGAATATGGAAAGTTTCACGATGCAGTGCATAAGTTTTTTGATGGTGGTGGTTGTGGCCTGAATATTACCGTGCCGTTCAAGCTGGATGCATTTGCTTTTGCTGATCAATTAACTGAACGCGCTAAATGCGCTGGTGCAGTCAATACTTTAAAAAAACTGCCCGATGGGAAAGTGCTGGGCGATAACACAGATGGCGCAGGTTTGTTGCGCGACATCACAAAAAATCTCGGCTGGAACATAACAGGCAAGCGTGTACTGGTATTGGGTGCCGGTGGCGCGGTGCGCGGTGTGATTGAGCCCTTGCTGGCGGAAAGCCCTCAGCGCATTGTGATTGCCAATCGAACACTCACGAAAGCAGAAGAGCTGGCAAAATTATTTGATGCAGGAAAAATTGTCCGTGCAAGCAGCTTGCAGATCCATGCGCGGCCTTTTGACATTGTTATCAACGGAACATCCACCAGTCTTGGCGGTGAAATGCTGCAACTATCACCTACTATCCTTGCTCCTGGCGCTTGTTGTTACGACATGATGTACGGCAAGGAACTCACCCCGTTCCTGCAATGGGCAAAGCATCACGGCGCACAAGTGAGCGATGGTCTGGGTATGTTGGTAGAACAGGCAGCAGAAAGTTTCTTTTTATGGCGAGGGGTAATGCCAGGGACAAAGCCTGTGATAGCGCTGTTGCGTTAACGCAAACCCAACACCTGCCAGCCATTGTCTTCTGCGTGTTTGCGCAACGTATCATCCGGATCAACAGCAACAGGGTGATCGACGAGCTGCAGCAGCGGCAAATCATTGTGTGAATCGCTATAGAAATAACTGCCCATGAGGCTTTCATTGTTTTCTGCCAGCCACAGATTCAGGCGCTGGACTTTTCCCTCGCGATAGCAGGGAACGCCAACAATATTGCCTGTATAAGTGTGGTTGAACTGTTCTGGCTCAGTCGCGATCAGCGTATCAATGCCAANNGCCAGTGGTTGCAACACAAAACGCTGGTAGGCAAAAACATCCAGTGCGCCACGACAATAGTCGGCATAGAACGCATCATTTTTTTCGCGGTAGCTTTTGCCATCTACAATGCCGAGATCGGCAATAAATTCGCCCCATGCATGGTCGGAATCACCGCCCAGCAGCGTATTGTCGAGATCAAAAATTGCCAGTGTCATGTAAAGGGTTCCAGTATGCCGGGTAATGTTTTCAGGCCGGTAATGCGTAGCGTCTTGCGTTTTCCTGTGTCGCCATTCAGCAGTTCAATGCGTGTGCGCGGCACATCCAGCACGCCAGACAGATAGCGCACCAGATGGGTATTGGCTTTGCCATCGACTGGCGGTGCAGTGATGCGGATTTTCAGGCGCTCATCCTGCACCCCGGTTATTTCATCGCGCGAGGCTTTGGGCTGGATCAGGCAACGCAAGACAAGTGCGCCATCCTGCCATACAAAAAAACTCACATCAGGCCCGGTATGAGGTTGCGTATCCCGCCCACTGCGCCGAGATATGCTGCGCCATTTTCTACCAGCATCCGCAGAACCTGCAAAAACAGGAAAACAAAAATGGGTGAAATATCGATGCCGCCCATGGCAGGAATGAATCGTTGGATGGGTGCACAAAGCGGCCGGATCAGTTGTGTCGCCAGCATTGCAGCAGGGTGACGGGTGTGTGGTGCTACCCAGCTCAGGATAATCATCGCAATCATGCAAATAAAATAGATATAGATCACCATCGATATCATGCCGAGTGCGCTCCATGCCAGCGTGAGCAGTGGATTGATGGCGCCCACCAGCAGCATACCGAGAAACACTGTCGCAAATTGCACGCCCAGTGCCAGCACCAGACACGCAATATCCAACCCGAACAATCCCGGTATCACGCGCCGCAATGGCAACAACAATGGGTTGGTGGCCTTGGCAATGAATTGCGACAGCGGGTTGTAGAAATCAGCGCGCGCTACTTGCAACAGGAAGCGTAACAGCACCACCAACAGATACAGGCCGCCGAGTGTGGTGATGACCAGAATGCCAATTTGCGATAATGCGTTCATCAATTACCCTTCTTGTTCATTTCTTGTGAGCGTATGGCAGCAGCCTGTATTGCACCGTTCACTGTCTCGCGGAATCCGCTGTTTTCAAAATGTGTAATGGCGCGTTCGGTTGTGCCGCCCGGTGATGTAACACGGCGCCGCAATTCCGCGGCATCCACATCGCTGGTGATGGCCATTTGTGCGGCACCCAGTGCGGTCTGCAAAGTCAGTGCACGTGAAGTCGCCGGAGCGAGCCCGAGTTTTTCGNNTTCGCCCGCGGCGATCATCGCTTCCATCAACAGGAAAAAATACGCCGGGCCACTGCCGGAAACGGCGGTGACGGCGTCGATCTGTTCTTCGCTATCCAGCCACAGCGCGATACCGACAGCGGCGAGAATGGCTTGTGCCTGTTCGCGTTGTTGTGTGCTGACTTGTGCGTTGGCATACAAGCCGCTGGCGCCCAGTTGCACCAGTGCCGGCGTGTTGGGCATGCAGCGCACGATGGCGATATCGCCACCCAGCCATTCACACAGGCTGGCGATGCCGATGCCGGCAGCGATAGAAATCACCAGTGGCTGGCGCGCCTGCACGGCGGCTGCCATGTCCATGAGTACGGCTTGCATCACCTGGGGTTTGACAGCCAGTACCAGCACATCAACGTGCCCGACAACATCGTGGTTGTTGGCGCAGGCACGGATGCCGGTGCGTTGGGCCAGCGCCTGCAAGGCATCGGTATTCGGGTCAGAGGCAAACAGGCATTCGGGGTCGTAGCCCTTGGCGATCAGACCGCCGATCAGGCTGGCAGCCATATTGCCTGCGCCGATAAAGCCGATGGTGGGGTGGGTCATAGCAGGTCTCCTGGACAGGTCGACATTATAAGCGTTTGCCAAAGATATCCGTGCCAACGCGAACCATAGTACTGCCAGCCGCAATGGCCAGTTCAAGGTCGCCAGACATGCCCATGGAGAGTGTATCCAGTGGCAGGGCAGGGAACTGCTGCCTGAGCTCGCGCAGGCAAGCCGCTGTGCGCTGGAAGCTGGCAAGTGTCGCCGTGGCAGGCTGGNNGGCGAGTGTCGCAGTGGCAGGCTGGTCGGCGCGCGGAATCACCATCAGGCCGCGCACGGCCAGGCGGTCCATGGACTGCAATGCGGCCACAAAATCGCTTACCGCGGCGAGCGGCAGCCCGGACTTGCTGGACTCGTCATCGATATTCAGCTGCACACAGACATTCAGTGCCGGCAGCCCGGCGGGGCGTTGCTCGTTCAGGCGTTCGGCAATCCTGAGCCGGTCGAGGCTGTGGCACCAATGGAAATGCTCGGCCACCAGGCGGGTCTTGTTGGATTGCAGCGGGCCGATGAAGTGCCACACNNGCCACCGCGCTGGCAGGCTGTGTCTTGCTGACGGCCATCAACGTGATATCGGTCACATCACGGCTGCTTTTCTGCGCTGCTTGTTGTATACGGTCATGTACCTTGGCTATATTGGCGAGGATAGTTGTCATGGATGCAAGGTCGCTGTAGGCGGCGGTGTCCGAAGCGTAAACATCATCACGGGTCTCTTTCTCTATGGATATTACTGAACTGCTCGCTTTCAGCGCCAAACAGGGCGCATCGGATCTTCACTTGTCTTCAGGATTGCCACCGATGATCCGTGTGGATGGCGATGTTCGTCGTATCAACCTGCCTGCCCTGGAACACAAACAGGTACACGGCCTTATTTACGACATTATGAATGACAAGCAGCGCAAGGACTACGAAGAATTCTGGGAAACCGATTTCTCGTTTGAAGTGCCGGGTGTTGCGCGTTTCCGTGTTAACGCGTTTAACCAGAACCGTGGGGCAGGTGCAGTATTCCGGACGATCCCGTCAAAAGTATTGACGATGGAAGAGTTGGGCATGGGGCAGGTGTTCAAGGATCTCTGCCATATCCCGCGTGGATTGATCCTGGTAACCGGGCCAACAGGTTCAGGTAAATCTACCACGCTGGCCGCGATGATCG
>DDBK01000063.1:0-5002 GCA_002333095.1 Cellvibrionales bacterium UBA2034 | reverse complement strand
TGCGTGACCTTGAAACCATCCGTCTGGCGTTGACCGCTGCAGAAACCGGTCACTTGGTATTCGGCACGCTGCACACCACTTCAGCGGCCAAGACAATTGACCGTGTGGTCGACGTTTTCCCCGCGGAAGAAAAATCCATGGTGCGTTCGATGTTGTCGGAATCATTGCAGGGTGTTGTTTCCCAGACGCTGCTGAAGAAAAACGGTGGTGGCCGTGTGGCTGCACACGAAATCATGCGCGGCACCGCAGCGATCCGTAACCTGATCCGTGAAGACAAGATTGCACAAATGTATTCTGCGATACAGACAGGCGGTTCCATTGGCATGCAGACGCTGGACCAGTGTCTGGCCAACATGGTATCAAAAGGCCTGATTTCACGTGACGCAGCGCGTGAGAAAGCCAAAGTGCCAGAAAATTTCTGACACATCCCGAAAACTTTTAGCAGGCATCTGAATAATGGATATCAGCAAGTTACTCTCACTGATGGTAGAAAAAGGCGCGTCGGATCTTTTTCTTACAGCAGGTATTCCGCCTTCCATCAAACTGAACGGAAAAGTGGTTCCAGTCACCAACACGCCCCTCACGCCAGAGTTAACGCGAGAAGTGGTATTGGGTTTGATGAATGACAAACAGCGCGAGGAATTCCAGCGCACGCTGGAGCTGAACTTTGCGGTATCAGCGCGCGGCATCGGCCGTTTCCGTGCCAATGCATTTTACCAGCGCAACCTTGCCGGCGCAGTGTTGCGCCGGATTGAAACCAAGATTCCGCAGGTGGATGACCTGGCCTTGCCGGAGATCATCAAGGAACTGGCGATGACCAAGCGCGGCCTTGTTATTTTTGTAGGCGCAACCGGTACTGGTAAATCCACATCGCTCGCTGCCATGATTGGCCATCGCAACCGTAACTCAAAAGGCCACATCATCACGATTGAAGATCCTATTGAATTTATCCATCAGCACGCAGGCTGCATCGTGACACAGCGTGAAGTGGGTATCGATACAGAATCCTTTGAAGTCGCGCTGAAGAATACATTGCGTCAGGCGCCGGACGTTATCCTCATCGGCGAGGTGCGTTCGCGCGAAACGATGGATCACGCGATAGCATTTGCTGAAACCGGTCACTTGTGCCTTTGCACATTGCACGCGAACAATGCCAACCAGGCGCTGGACCGTATCATCCACTTCTTCCCGGCAGACCGCCACAGCCAACTCTGGATGGATTTGTCGCTGAACCTGAAAGCCATCGTTGCGCAGCAACTGGTGCCCACGCCGGATGGCAATGGACGCCGCGCGGTTATCGAAGTGTTGCTGAACACACCACTGGCGTCGGACATGATCCGCAAAGCTGAAGTACATGGCTTGAAGGAGCTGATGAAAAAATCCAGCGAACTCGGTATGCAGACATTTGACCAGGCATTGTTCACGTTGTACGAGGCGGGCGAGATTACTTACCAGGATGCCTTGTTGCATGCCGATTCGCCGAATGACCTGCGCTTGATGATCAAACTCGCGCAAGAAGATTCTGCGCTGGGTACCGCGGGCGGTTTCAGTCTGGAGCAAACCGAGGATGACCAGAAAAACAGCGGTTTGATCCGTCGCCGTTAATCCCGCCGTTTGCAGGTGTTTCATCCAGATGCAGGCTCCGGCCTGCATTTGTGTTTTCAGGCCTTGTGTTGGCGGATTTAAAGATATATTATTTTTATATCTTAAAGAAGCCAGTCTGGGGAGAAAGCCATGAGCACAGAGAAAGCTATAAGCACATTGTACGAACGTCTTGGTGGGGAAGCCGCCGTCAATGCAGCTGTCGATATTTTTTACGGCAAGGTGATGGCCGATGAACGCATCAGCCACTTTTTTGACAATCTGGACATGGTGGCCCAGGCCAACAAACAGAAAGCGTTCCTGACTATGGCGTTTGGTGGTCCCCATCACTACAGCGGCCGCGATATGCGCGCCGGTCACGCCCATCTTGCGCTGAATGAATCCCATTTTGATGCCGTGCTAGAAAACCTGGCGGCTACCCTGAAGGAGCTTGGTGCAGGCGATAGTGATATCGCTGAAGTAGCCGGCATTGCGTTCAGCGTGAAGGACGATGTGCTTAACCGCTGATCGCGGATTCTACGTAGGGAACTCCAGCCGATTTAATTGTCCTAGTGTTACAGTCGGAAAAATTTGTTAATGTGGCTTTACCACTTGCAAACAATCCGGGTGTACCCCATATCCGTAGTGGATGATGATCTGAGAGGAGTCCTATGAAACGTATCGCTCTGTTTTTAATGACCAACCTGGCTGTGGTGCTGGTGTTGGGTATTGTGCTCAGCGTTTTGCAATCCTATCTGGGTCTGTCGCGAAACAGCACGGGCGGTTTGCTGCTGCTGGCCTTCGTGTTTGGCATGGGTGGTTCAGTGATTTCACTGGCTATTTCCAAGTGGATGGCGCTGCGTTCTACCGGTGCACAAATCATCGAGCAACCGCGCAGCCCGACTGAAATCTGGTTGGTCGATACAGTAAAAAGGCAAGCGCGCGATGCGGGCATCGGCATGCCGGACGTGGCTATTTATGATTCGCCGGATGTGAATGCGTTCGCAACAGGCATGAACCGCAACAAGGCATTGGTCGCTGTGTCCACGGGCCTGATCAACAGCATGAGCCGCGAAGAAGCGGAAGCCGTGTTGGGCCATGAAGTGAGCCACGTGGCGAATGGCGATATGGTGACATTGACGTTGATACAAGGTGTTGTGAACACCTTCGTGATTTTTCTTGCACGGATTATCGCCTCAGTGATTGGTGACCGTGAGCGTGGTGCATTTGCTTACATGGCCACGGTGTTTGCCCTGGAGATGGTGTTTGGAATCCTGGCTAGCACAATTGTTGCGTGGTTCTCGCGCCAACGTGAATACCGTGCGGATGCAGGTGGTGCGCGTCTCGCAGGTCGCGAAAAAATGATTGCAGCACTGGAGCGCCTGAAAATGTCGCATGAAAGTACATTGCAAGGCCAGCTCACGGCGTTCGGTATCAACGGCAAGAAAACCATGGGCGAGTTGTTCATGAGCCATCCGCCGCTGGAAAAACGCATTGAGGCATTGCGTAATACCGCGTCTTTCTGAGGCGGGATTTTCCTGAAGTGTTAGAAACGGGCCTCGCGCCCGTTTTTTTTGGCCTGTCAGTCTGGCAAATGGTTATGGCGATTCATTGACATGCGCTCAACGATTTGCCGGAAAGACACCGGATGTTGTTTATCAAGAAGGGCAGCTTGCGCGAGCAGCGATTTTTCTGAAAACAGATGGGCGCTGGCAGTGCCAGATGATTTCTTGATGGCGAATACCACTTTGTTGGTGCAGTCTTCGGCTGCCACCACAAAGACAGCATCCGAAAAAACCCGTCGCATACGATATATAAAGGTGCTGTGTTGCTTGGCATTCTCAGACAGGTTAACCGCCATCACGCCGTTGTCAGTGAGTGCGTTATAACAGTCCTGGTAAAATGCTTCTGTGCACAAGCTGGGTGCTTGTCCGCCCACATCAAAACCGTCCACCACAATGACATCTTGCGTGCCGGCAATGTTTGATACATGAATGGCGCCGTCATCACAATGCACGATGAAACGCTCGTTGTCTTGCGGCACCATAAATGTGTCCCGCAGTGCGATGACATCAGCATTGATTTCCACGACAGCCAGCTGTGCGTCTGGCAAGGCGTTGTAACAATATCTGGGCAACGAACCGCCGCCGAGCCCGATCATCAGGATATTGCGCGGTTGTTGCACGAATAACAGAAAGCCCAATAGTGTGCGGGTATACCCCAGTTGCAGGCGATCCGGTTCATCCAGGCAGAACTGGCTCTGGATGCTGGCCGGGCTGAACTGCAGGGTCAGTTGTTGGCCATCCCGTTTAACAAACGGTTTGCCGGCAAGAAAATGTCCCCAGATGGAATCGCGCTCAATCATCGGGGCATCGTAACCGTTTATTAAAGGATTGTGGTGCTGATGCGGTGCGCGCACGCACTGTCGTTGTGCATTTTGTGACGCAGCGCGTGAAAAAAAGCTGTTTTTACAGGTAGATAAAGCATGGCACGGGGATTGCTGTAGAAGTTATTGCTGTCGTTTGTTGTAGAGGAGTACCCGCTATGAGCCGTCCGGTTCGTCTGCTTGTCTGTGCGTTATTGTTTATTGTGCCCGTTACGGGATGGTGTGCCGAGCAAGAAGCATGGCGTGAACCGGTAGATACCGCGTGGGTTGTGATTACGGCTGCGCTGGTATTTCTTATGCAGGCCGGCTTTGCGTTTCTGGAAAGCGGCATGGCGCGTGCAAAAAATACCGTCAATGTCATCATGAAAAATTATATGGATGCCTGTTATGGCAGCCTGGTTTTCTGGTTTATCGGTTTCGGGATTATGTTTGGCGTTAACCCGAGTGGTTGGTTCGGCGTTGACCACTTCATGCCAGATGATCTCAGCCAGTGGGATTATTCGCAGTTATTGTTCCAGATGATGTTTGCAGCCACTGCAACCACCATCGCCAGTGGTGCAATGGCCGAGCGCACGCATTACACCGGTTATCTCATCGGCGCCTGCATCATTACCGGACTCATTTATCCGGTGTTTGGCAGTTGGGCATGGGGCGGCTTGTATGGCACGACAGGTTGGTTGAAAGAAAAAGGGTTTATCGATTTTGCCGGTTCAACAGTGGTGCATTCTATTGGTGGCTGGTGTGCGCTGGCAGGCATTATTGTTGTTGGTCCGCGTCTCGGGCGTTTCGGGCCAGACGGTGAGCCGCGTGCCATTCCCGGCCACAATCTCACGCTGGTGGCGCTCGGTGCATTCATTCTCTGGTTCGGTTGGTTCGGTTTCAATGGTGGCTCAACATTGAAAGCCGATGCGTCTATCGGAAAAATTTTGTTGAATACCCATATCGCTGCCTGCGCAGGCGCAGTCGGCATTTCTGTATTGATGATGTTGTTGCGTCGTCCGGTGTTACTGACGTCGGTGATCAACGGCAGTCTCC
>DDBK01000104.1 GCA_002333095.1 Cellvibrionales bacterium UBA2034 | reverse complement strand
CATGCGGCAGCCTGTGCGCCGCTTCAATCGAGAACTCTTTATAGATTTCCATCTGCAGTTCCTGTGTATCCTGATTAATCAGGGTGAATTCAATGGCAAGCGGATAGTGAAGCTGGCCCCATTGCCGGGACTTGATTCGATATCAATATGCCCGCCGTGGTGTTCGGTAACGATGAAGTAGGAGATAGACATCCCAAGCCCCGTGCCTTGTCCCACTTCTTTTGTTGTAAAGAACGGCTCAAAAATATGGCGCCGGATTTCCGGGGCAATACCCGGGCCGTTGTCGGCAATCCTGATCCATGCGTCCTGCGAATTAAACCCTGTCACGACCGTGATGCATGGGGCTACGGTATCGCTGCTAGCCAGCGCCTGGGTTGCATTGCGGATGATATTCAGCAACACCTGCTGGATTTCGGGGGGCGAGCAGAAAACAGTGGGCAAGTCCCCCGCCAGCTGTTTGTCCAGTTTGATGTGTATTTTGTGATCCTGTCGGGTGATCTCGAAATGGTTATCCATCAGTTCAAGACAGTTGTTCGCCAAAGCATTCAGGTCTGTCGGGCTGTGCTGCTGGCTACTGCGGGAGAACCCAAGCATGTTCGAGACAATACGCGCCGAACGCTCACCAGCATCACGGATGGTTTTCAGGAAGCTGTAGACCTCCCTGTCTGCCAGATAACGGTTCATCCGGACCAGATCCAGGTCGAGATGGTTCGCCACTTCAAAGTTCCTGGGGAGTTCCGGTGAAAGGCGTCGCTCAATGTTCTGCACGCTTTGCAGTATTGCCCCGAGCGGATTATTGATTTCGTGTGCCATTCCCGCAGCCAGTTCGCCCAGCGAGAGCATTTTTTCGTTCTGGATCATCATGTTTTCCATCATGATCCTCACGGTGACATCATCGATGCGTATGACCGCTTCGCGGATATTGTCTGCGATCAGGGGGTAGATCGTGATGTCGGTATAGTAGGTTTGTCCATGGCTCTCCAGCTTGGTGCTTTCCATGACTTTAGGTGCCCCGTCTTCAATGGCTTGCTGGATGCTCTCCAGGGTCACAGGTAAGTTGGGGTAGGCTTCCCATAGCAGTTTGCCTGCTACCTCGGCAGAGGTCATGTCGGTTGCGCGTTCAGCACTGCTGTTCCAGTGGGTGATCTGCCCTGTGGTCGTCACACTGACCAGAACAGAGGGCATGGAATTGATGATGCTGCCGAGGTAATCCTGGGCCTTCCGGAGCTTTTCTTCCGTCTGTTCATGTTGGGCAATCTCCCCGTACAGCATATTGTTGATGCTGCGGAGTTTCTGGGTGCGGTCTTCCAGCTGGTTCTCGATATTGCGGTAAGCCTCTTTCCATTCAGCCAGTTTTTTTCGGGTGTACAGATGTTGGGCATAGGCCCACACGCCAAGGGTTATGGCCAGCAGTAGGGGTAGCAGGTATGCCTGTAGGAGGGGCTGCATGGGCAATAGAAACAACGCATCGGGTGTTGAATCGCCTGATTTTAAAGCAAATAGCCTGTAGCAGATACAAAACCGGCACAATTGGCTTGCCTGCGGGCTTTGATTTTCTTACAATGCGCGCCCTTCGACCCACCTAAAAAGGTGGGCATATGTCTGGAGTGAGTAAACATGTACGCGGTTATTGAGTCAGGTGGCAAGCAGCACCGGGTAATAGAAGGCGAAGTCCTGAATGTCGAGTTGCTGGAAGCTGCAGCAGGAGACAAGATCGATTTCAATGAAGTGCTGATGGTTGGCAATGGCGCTGACGTCAAGATTGGCGCGCCGTTCGTTGCAGGTGGCAAGGTATCTGCTGAAGTGGTTGGCCATGGCCGTGCAGACAAGATCCACGTGATCAAATTTCGCCGCCGCAAACATTTCCGCAAGCAGATGGGTCACCGTCAGTGGTTTACCCAGATCAAGATCACTGCTATCAGTGCGTGATCTGTAGTAATTGATCTGTCGTTATTAGAGAGGATATAGAGACATGGCACACAAGAAAGCAGGCGGTAGTACCCGTAACGGTCGCGACTCACAAGCCAAGCGCCTTGGCGTGAAGATTTTTGGCGGCCAGAAAGTTGTTCCTGGCAACATCATCATTCGCCAGCGTGGCACTGAGTATCATGCGGGCGAAAATGTCGGCATGGGCACAGATCACACGTTGTTTGCCAAGGCAGCCGGAGAAGTGAAATTCGAAGTGAAGGGCGCGAATAATCGCCGCTTCGTCAGGATTATCGCAGCCTGATCTGCCTTCAGGCTATAAAAAGCCCCGCATTGCGGGGCNNGGCGGCGACGGCGGTAGCATCTACCTGCGGGCGGACGACGCATTAAATACGTTGATCGACTTCCGCTACCAGCGTCAGCACCGCGCAAAAGAAGGGCAATCAGGCCGGGGTGCCAACTGTACTGGCCATAGTGGCGAGGATCTGGTGCTGGATGTTCCTGTAGGCACCACAGTGATTGACGAAGATACCGGCGAAGTGCTGGGTGACCTGACACAACCAGGCCAGAAATTACTGGTTGCGCAGGGTGGTTTTCATGGCATTGGCAATGCTCGCTTCAAGTCCAGCGTGAACCGTG